>SYEV01000102.1 GCA_005800655.1 Bacteroidota bacterium | reverse complement strand
TGCATAAATTAACCCCTTCATTATATAAAAAATTATAACATTTAAAAGGTTTAATTGATATAAATATAAATAATGCTATTGAATAAAACCCATTGTTCATCAATGGTTCAGACAAATAAAAATTATTATTGTTGATTGAGATATAATTTTTTTACTACTAGTAAAGGCATTTTTTTACTATAAAATAATTGGATAAAAATGGCAATATGTGGATAACCACAATAAATTTGTTCAAAATATTTTTTGAATTAGAAAAAAGTATATTTAATATTGTGAAGGGAATTCAATTCCCGTACTTACTAACCCATCCATATACGAGGTCCTCTTGAGCATTCAGGGGGACTTTGTTTTTTCAATCAACTATAAAAATGGAATATTATTTAATATATAAACCTTATCAAGTTTTATCGCAGTTTACATCATCGGATGGTAAATTATGCTTAAAAGATATCTTGAATGTACCCAAGGATGTTTATCCAGTGGGTCGATTGGATTATGATAGTGAAGGTTTATTATTATTAACGAATGATACAAGTATTAATCATCAATTATTACATCCAAAATTTGCGCATGCACGCACTTATTGGGTACAAGTGGATGGTGCAATCACTAATGATGCAATAGAAGCACTATCTAAAGGCGTAACAATTTCAGTAGATGGAAAAACCTATGAAACTAAAAAAGCGACACTTAAAATATTACCCGATAATCTATTGGTACCCGAAAGAAATCCACCCATTCGGGTGCGAAAAAGCATTCCTACAAGCTGGGTATCTATTCAACTCACCGAAGGTAAAAATAGGCAGGTCCGTAAAATGTTTGCAAGTGTGGGCTTCCCCGTTGTAAGATTAATTCGGTCCCAAATAGGGCAGTTTTCTATAGCTCAAATGCAACCCTCTGATTGCCTCTCCCTGAGTTTTGAGGAGGTTCAAAATGCTTTATTCGTTAATTGATGCTTAAGTTTTACTTTTGCACTATCATCTACTATAATATATAACATCCATGAGTCAATCATTGTCCGAACAAGAAATCATTCGACGCGAAAAATTACAACAATTAGAAGCTGCAGGCATTAATCCCTATCCAGCGCCTTTATATCCGGTGACCCATTATTCAAGTGATATAAAGCAAAACTATACCGAGGAAACCAAGGAGCAATTTGCAGCGGTTTGTGTTGCGGGTCGTATTATGAGTGTGAATGACAAGGGTAAAGTGTTATTTGTAAAAATTCAAGATGATAAGGGCATTTTTCAGTTATATATAAAGAGAGATGAAATTTGTCCAGATGAGGATAAGACCTATTGGGATATCATGACTAAAAACGCCATGGACTTAGGCGACATTTTAGGTGCAACAGGATATGTGTTTGTGACTAAAACGGGCGAAACCTCATTGCATGCGAGTACCATTACTTTATTAGCAAAATCATTAAAGCCACTACCGGTAGTAAAACGTGATGAAGATGGTCATGTGTTTGATGCAGTTACGGATCCTGAATTTAGATATCGTCAACGCTATGCTGATTTAATTATTAATCCAGATGTAAAGGAAACTTTTGTAAAGCGCACTTTATTAATGACCACCATTCGGGAGTTTTTAAATACCCGTGGTGCATTAGAGGTGGATACACCTGTTTTACAAGCTATTCCTGGGGGTGCTGCTGCTAGGCCTTTTACGACGCATCATAATGCATTGGATGTTCCATTTTACTTGCGTATTGCGAATGAATTATATTTAAAGCGATTAATTGTCGGTGGTTTTGAATGGGTGTATGAGTTTAGCCGCAACTTTAGAAACGAAGGAATGGATCGTACCCATAATCCAGAGTTTACAGTATTAGAATGGTATACTGCTTACAAAGATTATTTCTGGATGATGGAAATAACAGAACAATTGTTTGAAAAGATTGCCATCACCTTACATGGAAAAACAGAATTAACCGTTGGCGATACTACTATTAATTTTAAAGCACCTTTTCGTCGTGTAACGATTATGGAAGCCATACAGGAAAATACGGGTATTGATATTTCAGCGATGAATGAAGCGGGATTAAGAGATGTTTGTAAGCAATTACATATTGATGTGCCACCAACGATTGGAAAAGGAAAATTGATTGATGAAATTTTTGGTGCGACCAGTGAATCAAAATATATCCAACCAACATTTATTATTGACTATCCGATTGAAATGAGTCCATTAACCAAGAAGCATCGTTCAAAGGAAGGTTTGGTAGAGCGTTTTGAATTAATGGTCAATGGTAAAGAGTTAGCCAATGCTTATACGGAATTAAATGATCCTATTGACCAGCGCAAACGTTTCGGGGATCAAGTAGCACTTATGGAAAGAGGGGATGATGAAGCCATGTTTATTGATCATGACTTTTTAAGAGCCTTGGAATATGGCATGCCACCTACTTCGGGTATTGGTATTGGAATAGATCGTTTATGTATGATGATGTTGAATCAACCTTCTATACAAGATGTATTATTCTTCCCGCAAATGCGCCCGGAATCAAACGAGTAATTTTTTAAACCCTTCTTTTACTAACTAATCTCTGTAATTAAGAGCTGGCTTTATGTCTCCTAATAATGCTTTGTATTTATAATCACCAATGGATGATTTAAGTTCTTGCGTTGCTTTTTGAATTAACAAAGGATTACTCATTAAATCAATTGCAGTTAATGCCATTGCTTTACTTGCCACCAACATTCCTTTCGTTCCAATCTCTGTGCCACCTGCTGCTACTGCTTGCCAGCTATGTGCTGTTGTTCCTGGAACCCATGTTGCTACGCGCGCGCCAACAGTGGGCTTTAAATAGCTTACATCACCTACATCAGTTGATCCAGTATTACCACCACCCATTTCATAGCTCAGTGGTTTGATGGTTGCGACTGTTTCCATAGCAATGGGTGCGCCATTAAATGTGGGTTGTATTTTTTTTGCAAATGCTTTTTCTTCCTCCGTATAAGTAACGCCCCCTACTTTTTCTAAGTTGCCTTGCATTACTTCAGCAAGTGATTTATTAATTAATAAATCGTGTGTGCCACCAATGATATCATATTTCATCGTGGTACCCGTGCCTAAAGCAGCGCCTTCTGCAGCTTTGACAACTCTTTCAAAAATTTCTACGACCTCTTTGCGTTTTGGATGACGCACATAATAATATACTTCTGCAAAGTCTGGAACCACATTAGGGGCTTTACCACCGTTCGTAATCACATAATGAATTCTTGTTTCTTGCGGAATATGCTCTCTCATCATATTCACCATATTGTTCATGGCTTCAACGCCATCCAATGCGGATCTTCCTTGATCAGGTGACATGGATGCATGTGAAGCCACACCATAAAACTTAAACTTCGCAGATTTATTCGCAAGCGCTACCGAAGTACCCACTGCATTCACAACATCTGGATGCCAGTGAATAACAGCATCTAAATCATTTAAAAGTCCCGCACGCACTAAAAATACTTTACCACTACCGCCTTCTTCTGCAGGACAACCATATACTTTAATGGTACCCTTTAATTTACCTGCTGCAATTAATTCTTTAATAACAATACCTGATGCCACACTTGCAGTTCCAAATAAATGATGTCCACAAGCATGCCCAGCAATTTTTCCAGCAATAGTATTTTTTTCAGGACTAGCTGTTTGCGCCAAACCAGGTAAAGCATCAAATTCAGCTAAAATGCCTATCACCGGCAAACCCGATCCGTAAGTAGCTACAAAGGCAGTAGGAATATCTGCTACACCTGTTTCCACTTTGAAGCCAGCTTCTTTTAAATGTTGTACATGTAATGCAGCGCTCTTCGTTTCTTTGTAACCAACTTCCGCAAAATCCCAAATTTGCAGCGCCGTTTTTTTATCTAAATCATAACGATTGTCTAAAAAAGTAATCGTTTCGTTTTTGATGGTATTCAATAGCACAACCATTGGATCTATTTTATTTTTTTTCTGTGCAGTAGCTGATAAAAATAAAACAACCATGCTTAATAATAAACTAGGTTTCATCATAAAAATATTTTATTAAGGTAGTATCGAAAAAAATTATAAAAACAAATCGTAAAATAATTTAGCCCCAGGTACAACGGAGTAATGTGCTAAATCGGTAATGCCTTCTGCGGCCAATACGTCTTCATCAATAAATGTTTTCCCTGTGTATTGTAATTTTTCTTTGCTTAAAATAAACAAAGCCGCATCCGCAATGATAGCGGGCGTTCGGCTCATGTTCGCTAACATTTCCCCACCCAATAAATTACGCACTGCAGCGGTATCAATCGTGGTGCGCGGCCACAATGAATTACAAGCAATTTGATCATCTTTAAATTCTTCTGCCCAACCCAAGGTTAACATACTCATATCGTATTTTGACAAAGTATAAGCCACATGCGGTCCCAACCATTTTGGTGCCAAGTTAATGGGCGGAGATAAAGTTAAAATATGTGCGTGTGATGATTTCTTTAAATAAGGGAGTGCATGTTGTACGACTAAAAAAGTACCACGTACATTAATGCTGTGCATTAAATCAAATCTTTTGCTCGGTGTATTTTCGGTATCTGTTAATTGAATGGCGCTAGCATTATTAATAACAATATCAATGCCTCCAAATTTTTCAACGGTTTGTTTGATTGCTTCGGCAATTTGTGCTTCATCGCGAATATCCACTTGCACTGCCAAAGCCTTTACACCAAGGGCTTCCACCTCAGCTGCGGCTGAAAAAATAGTGCCACCCAAACGTGGATCTTCCTGTACCGATTTTGCAGCAATCACAATATTTGCGCCTGCACCTGCTAATTTTAATGCCATTGCTTTACCAATGCCTCTGCTACCACCAGTAATAAAAACTGTTTTTCCTTGTAATGACATAATAGGTTATTTTAAAAATTCAATGATTACTTTTTCTGTTTCCGCGCAAGCCACTTCCAACACCTCATTTTTAATAATGGTATTAAATTCATGACTAAAGCTAATTTCATATTCGGCTTTATCTAAACGCATTTGAACACTTTCCGGCGTTTCGGTTTTTCTATGTTCTAATCTTTCCTTTAATACTGCAATGGAAGGCGGCTGAATAAATATAGATAAACTGCTACCGCCTAATTGTTTTTGCACATGAATGGCGCCCTTCACATCAATATCTAAAATAGGGGTTTTCCCAAGTGCCCAAATACGCGTTAACTCCGATTTCAACGTACCATAATAAACATCTTTATATACCATCTCATGTTCCAAAAATTCATTTTGCGCAATCAAACCTTCAAATTTATCTAAGCTAATAAAATGGTATTCAACCCCATCTGTTTCCCCACCCCTTGGCGCGCGGGTAGTGGCAGAAACTGAAAATGATAAATTAGGGAAACGTTGCAATAAAAATTGGGCAATGGAAGTTTTTCCGGCCCCCGAAGGTGCAGTTAAAATAATTACTTTTTGAGATGGTTCTGACATCCGAACAAGGTTTTAAAATGGCTTAATTGAACTTGTCTAAATTACAGAAATACCGCCTAAATAAATTAAATATTCTTCCGATTATGAAACTGTATTTATGCCGTATATTTAAAGTATAAAATTAATTATATAAATAATAGCATCATGCAAAAACAAATTTTCACCGTATTGTTACTTCTAACAACGCTTTTTGTGACAGCGCAAAGGCCCACCATGGAACCGCCTACTACTGCAGCGCCTAAGGCTGCTGAAAAAGACCAATACCCTGCATTTAAAAGAGAAATTAATTTAGAGCAAAAAACTGAAACCAAGGGGGAGGTTACCATCAAAGGTCAAAAAGTACCCTACAAGGTAACTGCCACTACACAACCTGTTTGGGACGAGGATGGCAAAGCGATTGCCGCATTATTTTATGTATACTACGAACGCACCGATATTACCAATAAAGAAACAAGACCCTTGGTCATTTCCTTTAATGGGGGACCTGGTACTGCAAGTGTTTGGATGCACTTGGGATATACTGGACCCAAAAAATTAAAAATAGACGACGAAGGTTATCCAGTACAACCTTATGGATTTGAGGACAACCCACAATCCTTAATTGATGTAGCGGACATTGTATTTATTGATCCAGTGAATACAGGATTTTCTCGTATCTTAGATAAGTCCGTTCCTACTTCTAAATTTTTTGGCGTTAATGCGGATGTTAAATATTTAGCGGATTGGATTAATGCATTTGTTGCGCGTCAAAAAAGATGGGCATCTCCTAAATTTTTAATTGGAGAAAGTTATGGTACCACACGCGTTTCAGGATTGTCATTGGAATTACAAAATAGACATTGGATGTATTTAAATGGCGTGATTTTAGTTTCACCTACTGATTTAGGTATTGATCGCGATAGAGTATCAGATGCTGCATTACGCATTCCTTACATGGCGGCAACTGCATGGCACCATAAAAAATTAGCCGCTGAATTTCAATCGAAGGACTTAACTAAATTTTTACCTGAAGTTGAATCCTTTACCATCAATGAATTGATGCCTGCCATTGCACAGGGCGGCGCATTGTCTATGGAGAAAAGAAAAGACATGGTTAAAAAAGTTTCAAAATATATTGGCTTAAATGAAACGGTGGTTGCACAACAAAGTTTAGAAATTCCGTATAATTATTTCTGGAAAGAACTTTTGCGTGATCAAGGTAAAACCATTGGCCGCTTGGATTCACGTTATATTGGCATCGACAGAATTGATGCTGGTGAAAAATCAGATTACAATTCTGAACTTACTTCATGGGAACATTCTTTTACGCCAGCGATTAATATGTACTTAAGAGATGAGTTGGGATATAAAACAGATTTAAATTATTTTATTTTTGGTTCAACTTATCCATGGGATAACACGAATAATAAAACGGGTGATAATTTACGTCAAGCCATGATGCAAAATCCGTATTTGAATTTATTGGTGCAATCAGGATACTATGATGGCGCTTGTGATTATTTTAATGCAAAATATAATATGTGGCAAATGGATCCTGCAGGAAAAATTCAAGATCGTATGTTCTGGGAAGGATACAAAAGTGGACACATGATGTATTTGCGCAAGGAAGATTTAGCAACAAGCAATGATCATTTAAGAAGCTTCATTAAAAAAAGTATACCCCCTCCAGGTACCCCTGCTATATTTAAATAAACACTTTACCTCTATTTTAAAGTAAAAAGGGTCCCGATACATCGGGACCCTTTTTTGCATATAACCTATTGAAATACAATAGCTAAGTAATAATTTGTTATAACATAAAAAGTTATAACTTTACACAAATTTACACCATGGAAGATCGTCCACTTTATACTACCACCGTTCGCAAAATTGGCAACTCTAATGGGGTGTTGTTAAGCAAAGCAGTTTTAAAAAAATTGAAGATTGAAAATGGTCAAGCCATTGATTTTATTTTGAATGAGGACAATACACTGGTATTAAAACCGGTGAAAAAAATAATCAAACCAAAACGAAATAAATTAAATCTTTCATTAGCCAGTTGGGATAAACAATTCAAGCAAGCGATTCAAAATAAGGAGCTACCTGAAAATGAGGTGTTCGAAGCCTTGACAAATAAATTTGATGAAAATGAGTGGTAAAATTTATTTGCAATTTGATGTTTGGTTAATTGATTTAGATCCAACCAAAGGAAGTGAGGTTCAAAAATCAAGACCCTGTGTAATTGTATCGCCGAATGGCATGAACAATAATTTAAACACGGTAATCATTGCACCCTTATCTCATTCCAATAAAAATTATCCATCTCGCATACCTTCTTTATTTAAAAAAGATCCTGGACAAATAATGTTAGATCAAATAAGATGTGTTGATAAATTACGACTTACTAAAAAGATGGGCAGCATTGATAACAACACTTCTAGCGATGTGTTGAAATTATTAAGAACGATGTTTTCTTAATATCTCTTTTTAAAATTGCGATTGTTGTTATTGCGTCCACCACCACTATTACCACCGCTTCCGCCAGGACCACCAGGGCCGCGACCACCGCGATTATTATTGTTGCGGTTATTTTGCCAACGGCCACCCGCAGGACGGTAATCCTCACTAAAGTTTTGATTACGATGTTTAATATAAGGGGTGTTGCTAAATTCTAATTCACCGCCAGTAATTGCATTTAACTCACTACGAATCGCATCATCCTGCACTAATTCTTTATGCCAGTTGCTGTATGCCAATTTCATATAATGCGCTATCGCATGGGCAAAGCCGGCTTTCTTTTCTTGATCTGTTTCAGCCATTGCTTTATCAATCACCAATTCTAAGTTTTTACCCAAATGAGCATATCTAATTTTACGCTTAGGGTAAGGCAAAGGATCGGGTTTTTGCTTATAGGTTTCCTTCGTAGGAATTGGATAAGGACTCTCTACATCCAATTGAAAATTGCTCATAAAAAACAGGTGATCCCATAATTTATGTCTGTAGTCCTCGATATTTTTAAGCTGGGGGTTTAAAAAACCCATTAACTCCACCACGATATGGGCCTGCTCCTTCCTTTTGTCGCGGTCCTCAATGGTCATAAGATGATCAACCATCCTTTGAACGTGACGGCCGTATTCTCTCATCCCCATTATGCTTCTTGCTGTATTGTACTCCATGTAAATTAACTTCGTCTGACAACAAATGTAAGGCTTTTTAGGGTAATTTTCCCCAACATCAAAAGGGATAGTTAGCCTTAACATCGGGCGTTTTCACGCCTTCTTCTTATCTTCGTACCACTATGGAGCAATTGTTACAACAAATAGAAGACATTAAAAAGGACATAGCGGCAGCGACAGGTGCTACTTCTGCTGAGGTGGAAGCATTCCGTATTAAATACTTGGGAACCAAAGGTTTGGTGAAACAAATTATGGGGGAGATGAAAAATGTGCCCAACGAACAAAAAAAAGAATTCGGACAAATCTTAAATGCTTTTAAAATTGCAGCCGAAGAAAAATTAGAAATATTATTAGCAAGTTTAGGCGAAGCAGATGACAATAGTGCAAGTATCGATATGAGTTTGCCAGGCGATGAAATAACAGTGGGCACCAGACATCCTTTAAATTTAGTGCGCAATCAAATGGTTTCTATTTTTAAAAGATTAGGATTTGCAGTTGCAGAAGGCCCAGAGATTGAAGATGATTGGCACAATTTTGGTGCGATGAATTTACCAGCGGATCATCCAGCGCGTGATATGCAGGATACCTTTTATGTGAAGGAAGCGACAGATGAAAGTGCTGCATGGTTATTGCGTACACATACTAGTAGTGTTCAAGCGCGCGTGATGGAAACACAAAAACCACCAATTCGTGTAATATGTCCAGGTCGTGTTTATCGCAATGAAACAATATCAGCGCGCGCGCATTGTTTTTTTCATCAAGTAGAAGGATTGTATATTGATGAAAATGTAAGCTTTGCCGATTTAAAACAAACACTTTATTTTTTCGTACAAGAAATGTTTGGCAAGGATGTAAAAGTAAGATTCCGTCCAAGTTATTTTCCATTTACGGAGCCAAGTGCGGAGATGGATATTAGTTGCCAAATTTGTAGTGGCAAAGGATGTAATATTTGTAAGCACACCGGATGGGTTGAAATTTTAGGTAGCGGAATGGTACATCCCAATGTGTTAAAAAACTTTGATATTGATCCTGAGAAGTATACGGGCTTTGCTTTTGGTATGGGCGTTGAAAGAATTGCACAATTAAAATACCAGGTAAACGATTTGCGTTTGTATTCACAAAATGACTTACGCTTTTTGCAACAGTTCAAGAGCGTTTAGCAAAATACTATGATACATAACACCAAGGGTATTGTATTACGTGTCACCAAATATGGGGATACAAGCATCATCATGACTGCTTATACAGAACTTTTTGGTTTACAACAATACATCATTAAAGGTGCCAGGGTAACCAGTAAAAAGGGTGCCAACAAGGGCGTATTTTATCAACCCGCTGCAATACTTCAAATGGAAGTGTATCACGCACCCATGAAAGCGATGCAAATGGTCAAGGACGTGAGTTGGGATTATGTATATCAAACTGTGTATTCCGATGTGCTCCGAAATGCAGTAGCCTTATACATTGTAGAAGTGTTACAACAAACCATGCAGCCCGAACCGCATCCGGAAATGTTTTATTTAATTGAGGATACGTTTAAACAACTCGACAAAGGTGGCGCAGGTTTGGTGAGTAATTTGCCCATTTATTTTTTAATACACTTAAGTCAAACCATGGGATTTGGTTTGCAAGGAAAGTACAGCGACGAAACGCCCATACTTGATATTAAGGAAGGGGAGTTTGTATCCAAGCCACCAGCGCATCCTTATTATTTGGAAGCGCAAACTGCACAGGTTGCATCTACATTTTTAGCGGTACAATTTTATAATGATTTAGAGACCATCTCCTTAAGCGGGGCACAAAGAAAAAAAATTTTAGAACTATTCGAGTTGTCGCTCAGCTGGCACTATAAAAAATTCAGTGAAATTAAATCACTTCCTATATTACAATCCATCTTGCATTAGTATTACCGACCCAAATAAATAATTCAAGGACCTGTGTGCTATTAAGTAGTAATGACGCGAATACTATTATGTATTACCGCACCTTAATTCACAATCACTTCATCCGTAAATAAAAATTGTCTTCTTGAATTATCAGCTTGCACGCGAATATACCTAGCCCATGTATTTGTAAATGTGGATTCAAAAGTTTTAAAGGAAAGTTTGCGATCGGTATCGGAAATATTATTTTCAACTTTAATTGGCGTGCTAAAATTAATACCATCATTAGAGAATGAATAGGAAACGTATTTAGGCATATACACACCTGCCCCCACATATTGCATAAAGCGAAGCCCAATTTTATTTAAGGGAGTAATACTATCCATATCTACCACCACATCAAAATCAATTAAATAGCCTAACCATTGTTTATCCGAATAGGTAATGGTACCGATGATACCATTGGTCAGCGTGGATTCAGTTTGTGCAGGATAGCTTTTATCCCAAAGGGTATTGAACTTTACTTTTTTGCCAATGGCTTTATGGTAATTGGAAAAATAAGTAATGGGCTCGTGAATCACGCCATCATTGGTGATTACAGAAGCTTTAATGGTTACTTCGCCACCTGAATAAAAGGGCTGTTCATATTTTAATGAATTGATGGAAGGTGTTGATCCATCAATGGTGTATCTGATATTGGCATTAAAAATTTCGGAAGTAAAACTTATTTTATTTTTTTGTTCATTCATGTCAGGTGCCGAAAAAACTTCAACAATCGTGGAAGGTCGGTAGTAGTTGACATTTAATTTTTGCAATAATAAATAATGACTTTGTAAGCGACTACTAAAATTGTCAAAGTTTTTATTTGCTACAGGGGTCCATCCAACCTCACTTAAAGCAATGGCCCGAGGAAATGACATGTATTCAAGATGCGTGGTGTTGGGAATATATTCTGACCATAATTGCCCCTGCGTGCCCTTGATATATTTTTGTTTGTCAAGGGCAAGCACGGCTGGTATTGGATTGTAATTGTACACGCGCTTCATAGGCAAGTAACCCCCAATGGCTTCGGGTTGCGTGGAAGGAATGTTTTGATACGCATCAAAATAAGTTTCACCACCCGGTGTCATGATGACATCATGATTTTCATTGGCCGCTTGAATACCTCCTTTTTCGCCTCTCCAACTCATCACCGTTGCATTCGGACTCAAGCCCCCTTCTATAATTTCATCCCAGCCCAATAAATTCCGATTGTTTTTATTTAAAAACTTTTCAACCCGCTTCACCAAATAACTTTGTAGTTCATCCTCATTTTTTAAGGATTCATTTTTTATCCTTTGCTGACACTTGGGACATTTTTTCCAAGCGCCCTTACCTGCTTCATCGCCACCAATATGTATGTATTTGGAAGGGAAGATGTTCATTACCTCGGTCAATACTTTTTCAATAAATTCAAAACTCGCTTCATTTCCTGCACAAAACACGTCATTCACATAAGGTTTACCGGAGCAAGAAAGTTCAGGGTAAGCAGCTAATACTTCCTCAGAATGTCCAGGCATTTCAATTTCTGGAATCACCGTAATACCGCGTGCAATTGCATAGGCCACAATATCCTTGGCTTGCACCTGTGTGTAATAACCACCATAGGCATTGGGGTCCCCTTCGGATAAATACTTTCGTTCATTATTCCACCAGCTTTTCCAATCATTATGTGTTCGAAATGCAGCCATGGAAGTTAATTTAGGATAGCTATTTATTTGTAATCGCCAGCCGGGCCCGTCGGTTAAATGCCAATGAAAAGTATTGAACTTATATAAAGCCATGATGTCCAAATACTTTTTAATAAAACTAATCGGATAAAAATTTCTTGACACATCCATATGCATACCACGGTATTCAAATCTTGGACTATCTATAATGGTACCACAAGGAATTTGCTGCTCATTTTTTTGTAACAATTGAATTTGCACTAAAGTGCTTGTGGCTAATAAAGCCCCTTGAATATTTTTTGCTTTAATTACTATTGTATTAGGAGCTATAGTAATAGCATAACCTTCTTTTGTAATTTTATCCGCACTGCCTGCAAGTATATATTTTATTGTAGTTCCTTGTTTATTAGATATAAAATTGTAATTGCTTAATTGACTTTGCAATAGTTGTTTTGCATGCAGGAGTGAAGCAGGTGTTTCAATAATGGTGTTACGATAAAAAGTAAACACACCTGGGGCTTCTTTTACAGATACCGGCTTTGGAATAATATTTGTTAAGGAAGTGGTGGGTGCACTTGTAGATTGCGCGTTTGTTTTTTGTAGCAAATACGGGCATATAAAAAGCATAGCTGTAAAAACTAGTACTATTTTTTTCATCGTAAAAAATATTATTAATTAAAAAGTTTAAAATTCTTTTTCAGCCATATCACTCACAGGAAGAATTATTTTTCTATTTCGTTTTGACATGTTAAAGCTTAATGAAAATTGTATTTGGTCTGTTTCGTAAATATAATTAGTTGTGGTATAAAAATTAGATCCCCGAGTCGTAATTCTTTGTCTGTTAGCAGTATTAGATCCCATGTCTATATTAAGCCATTGCATTTGAAAGGACCATCGTTGGTCTATGCTGGTTTTTTTAAGCGACAAATGAGGGGTAAAAAAAGCGCCGTCTTCCCCCTGTGCTGTAATTCTGTTTGATAAATAATTGATAGATAGCTGAAGGGCAAGTCCCTTTTGAATTTTAAAACTTTGCGTACTATTTAGGCTATATATAGTACTGGCGTTGCTAACATTAACCGCCCCATCAAATAGGGTTCCTTCAATTTTATAACGATATACATTTCCACTCATCACGGATTGCCAATTAGGCGTAATGGAATTGGTTACATTCAGCTCCATCCCAATTTGTAATGCCTTAGAGGCATTGGTAAATACTCTATTTAATATGGTGTCATTAAATACTTTATTTACCCGTTGAATTGGATTTTTGATGTCTTGACGATATATCGTAAAATTCAAATTGCCTTTCTGCCAAGTTTTTTCAAGTCCCATTTCTAATGCCCCAGTAAGTTCGGGAAGTAAGTTTGGATCCCCTTGTTCGAGTGTTTCCGCATGCTCTCTTTCAGGTAAAGGGTTGAGTTCAAAGTTATTCGTTCTTTTAACGCGTCGCGTGTAACTGGTTTTAAGAACCAATTTATCTTTTGCATCATAACGAAAAATAAAGCTAGGGAATAGGCTAGGAAGTATTAATTCATTTTGTGTGTTATCATTGGAAAACGTAAGTGTTCTAACTAAGTGCTCGGCTCTTAATCCAAATTGTTTGTATAGTTTATTTTGCTTTTCACTGTATTGTATATAACCCGCATGTATATTGTTATTTACTTTTAAATTACTTGAAAATATTGGGTCAATCACAAATTGGGTCATTCCCAAATTTTTATAAGCGTATTCAAAGTTGCCATTTTGTTGGTCATTTCTAAATTGATACCCCATATTAAAAGTACCCCTGTTGTTTTTTAATGTGTAATCAGTTTTAAATCTGATTGCATTCAACGGATTGGAACTTGGGTTACTAGTTTCTTGGAAAAGAAGTGACTTGCTTACATTGTTAAAATTTTTATTACTAGTAAGCCCCGTTAAATTAGCCCCCTCATATTGCAATGAAAAATTGATTTTAGCTTTCCCTGAAAGTTTGTGATCGTAACCAATATTTGCTAACGAAAACATGGCTTCTTTGTCCTGTGTATTTTCATTAAAATAATCAAAACTAGTAACCGCGCCTGTTGCAATAACACGATGCTTAATATTATATAACAAATCTGCTACCCTACTTTGAAATCTATTTCCAATATATACACCCGCTTCCCATCTGTTTCCTAATTTTGTATCATGTCCAATAGCAATGCGACCTCCACTATTGTATTTTTTAAAACTCCTTTCTCCGTTTGAAGGGAAACTAGTGAACACACCATTGATGGTGGTGTTTACATCCCCTTCCCGATAACCAGCAATATCATTTCTTAAATAATTAAAACCTAAGTTCACATCCCATTTATTTTTTCTGTATCCTGCACTCACATCAAACGAACCTCTTTCTGGCTGCGCGTATCTTTTATTATCAAAATTATTGAAAGGCTTGGCACCATACATCACACTTGATTGCACCATCCAACCCAGTTCCAAAGCTGTTTTGGTTACAACATTTATGATGCCACTTTTACCATCCGCATCGTAACTGGCCCCTGGACTCGTAATCACTTCAATATTTTCAATGGAGGCAGCGGAAAGTTGTGCTAATATATAACTTGGATCGCCCGAGGATGGCTTGCCATTAATCATGACTTGAAAACTACCAGAACCACGTAAACTAATTTCACCCAATCCATTGACTGAAACGGAGGGCAAATTTTTTATTAAATCAATACCATTTCCATTGGCTGCATTTGCAAATTGCCCTGCGCTAAAAACTTGTTTGTCAACTTTTAAACTAACAGTAGATTTTTTTCCTACAACTATCACTTCTGTTAATGAATATTGGTTATTCTGCAAATTAATATCACCTAAGTCAATCATTTTTTTACTCGGGGATAAAAAAATAGTCCTAGATCCAAACTGAATAAAGGAAATAATTAAATACGCATTAGGAGTTATATTTTTTTCAAACAAAAACTTTCCTTCGATATCGGATAAAGTTTGAAATACTTTAATACCAGCACTGTCATATAAGCTTATGCTAGCAGCTTCCATGGCTTTACCTTTATTATCAAGTATACGGCCTTGGATAGCGGTTGTTTGTCCAAACACATGCGTTGTTAAACATAAAGAAAGCAAACAACTTATTATAGCAAATCGAAGGGGCGTTAATTTCATATAAATTTATAGGGGTCGCATTAAGTAATAATAAATTGATTACTAATACAATTTTACTTAATTGGTGATGAGTTGTTTTGATGATGCACTGCTGCTTAATTTGCCTACCGCATCTACTCCTGAAATTAATACGATCCCTGGCTTTTTTCCTTTTTCAAAACTACCTAAGTGTTTGTCCATTTGTAATGCGCGCGCGCCATTTAGGGTAGCCCAGCCAAGCATTTCAGCTAACTCAATAGTTGGATGGTGTTTTTGAATCGTTTTTAATTCATCTAAAATATTTAAGGTCCAGTTGCTGGCATAGCTATCTGTACCCACTACGATATTGGCTTTTTGCGCGCGCAATAAATCAATGGGCGGCATTGCGCTTTCAATATATTGATTGGCATTGGGACATAAGCACCATGAAGTATTGGGCATTTGTTGTTGCACTGCTTGAATGTCAGCAACAGAAGTAAAACTATTGTGTACTAAAATACAATGGTTGGCAGTATTTATTTTCGGCAATACCGATTGCAAACTTGTTTTTCCGGTGGCATGAAAATAATCAAGTGAAACCTTAGTGCGCTCATACATGCTAATAAAGTCGCCTGTCTTTTTTTCAAAAAATTCATTCTCTGCAGCAGTCTCTTGGTTATGCATACTAATGGTATGTGATCCAAAATGAGTTGCTAATAATTTTAATAAAGCAAAGGTGCAGGAGTAAGGTGCATGTGGCACTAGTGAAGCTCGAATACAATTTTGTTCAAAAGTATTTTGTAAAATAATACCAGCATTTATTTTATCGGCTGCGCGTGTTGGATCTAAATCGTACAATTCAACAAAGCTATAATAGGCCAAACGATGTTTTGCTTTTGCGTTTAAGGTGTCCAGGGTATTACAAATATCTCCCACTGCAACAATGCCATTTTCAACCATTTCATTTTCTGCCGATAGAATAGCTTCTTGAATTAAAGCATCATCAACTTTTCGCAACCCCACAATTTGTTTTACAAATTCTTGCAAACCTGTTTTCGCAGGAATCATTCCTTTCATGTGTGATAACTCCAAGTGACAATGTGCATTAATAAAACCAGGACTAATGATACCCTCAAAATTTTGAATATTATCTCCTGCATCTTCTATACCCACCAAAGTCTCAATGGTACCGTCTTTTTGGGTAATCAAAACCAGTTGGTCGTCCAAAAGCTCGGTGCCTGTAAAAATTTGAGTTGCTTGAAATTTCTGATACATATATATAAGTAAGGTAAATTTAGGTCAGAACCCCCAATATTCCCCTAGATTAATGTCATTGCCACTGTTTTCGATTTGTTAACTCATTGATTTTCAGCAACATTTTAGTATCAATTATTTTATGATACAAAAATATTATTGATTATCAAGTAGTTATAGATACAGGGTAAAAAAACGACCCTCAAATATTGGGAAAGCCCAATTTACCCCCGTACCTTCGCCCTCCCTTATAAAAGGGGAATATTTTATGGCTGACGGGATAGCGCAGCCTCATTAAAACAAAGAATTATGAGTAAACTACATTTCACCACGAAGCACGCCAACGCGGCTACCGTTAAACATGGCTGGTACATTGTTGATGGTACTAATCAAACCGTAGGACGTATCGCTTCAAAAATCGCAGCAGTTCTACGTGGTAAGAACAAAGCTTATTACACTCCTCACGTTGATTGCGGAGATTATGTAATCATCATTAATGCAGAAAAAGTTTTGTTGACTGGAAATAAATTCCACGACAAGCAATACTTAAACTACTCTGGTTACCCAGGTGGTAAAAAGGAAGAAGCAGCAGAAGATTTAATCAAACGTCGTCCAGAAGTAATTATGGAAAGAGCGGTTAAGGGTATGTTACCTAAAAATCGTTTGGGACGTAAGATGGTTAAAAAATTGTTTGTGTATGCTGGTGACAAACACCCTCATACTGCACAACAACCTAAAGAATTTAAATTTTAATTAATTCCAAATATAAATAAATGGAAAAGCAAACAAATGCAGTTGGTCGTCGTAAGGAAGCAGTAACACGCGTCTTTGTAAGTAAGGGTACTGGAAAAATTACCGTTAATGACAAAGATTATAAAGCTTACTTCCCATTAGTGTATTTACAAAATCAAGTAGAAGCGCCTTTAAAAACTACTAACTTAATGGGTAAATACGATATCGTAATCAACGCACAAGGCGGTGGTTTTAAAGGACAAGCAGAAGCAGCCAAATTAGGTATTGCTCGTGTATTAATTGAATTGAATCCTGAATTACGTCCTGCTTTAAAAGCAGCCGGACAATTAACGCGTGACCCTCGTAGTGTTGAGCGTAAGAAATTCGGACATAAGAAAGCACGTCGTAGCTTCCAGTTCAGTAAACGTTAATCCAACAATTTTAACATTAATTCATTATTACAATTTATACAAATGGAAAATAATACTTCACTTCAACAGCAACTTTTGGAAGCTGGCGTACACTTTGGTCACCTTAAAAAGAAGTGGAACCCAAAAATGTTACCTTACATTTTCGCTGAGAAAAAAGGGATACATATCATCGATTTAAATAAAACAGTAGATCATTTACAAGAAACTGCAGCTGCGTTAAAGCAAATTGCAAAGAGCGGTAAAAAAATCATGTTTGTTGCCACTAAAAAGCAAGCGAAAGAAATCGTGAGTGAGTGTGCTAAAAAAGTAAACATGCCTTACGCTACAGAGCGTTGGTTGGGTGGTATGTTGACTAACTTTAACACTGTTCGTAAAAGCGTTAAGAAAATGCAAAGCATTGAAAAAATGTTGAACGACGGTAGCGCAGATAGCTTAACTAAAAAAGAGCGTTTGACTTTAGGTCGTGATAAAGATAAAATGGAAAAAGTATTAGGTGGTATCGCTCAATTGGGTCGTTTACCAGCAGCTTTATTCTTAGTGGATATCGGACATGAGCATATTGCATTAGCGGAAGCTAAGCGTTTAGGAATTCAAACTTTTGGAATGGTGGATACAAATTGTGATCCAAACAAAGTTGATTTTTCTATCCCTGCAAATGATGATGCAACAAAATCAATTGCAATTATTACCAACTATATCACTGCTGCTATTGCGGAAGGTTTAGCTGAGCGTCAAGCTTCTAAAGATGACGAAGGTGAAACAGAAGATGGCAACAATGAAAACGAAGCGAAAGCAAAACGTATGGAAGCGGAAGCGAATGCGGAAGGTGGAAGAGGTAAGCGTGGTGCAGGAGCTGCTCCAACAGCACCAGGTGCGCCTAAGCGTCGTATTCAAAGTACACGTCGCCCAGCAGGTAAATAAATAATTATCCAATTGGGTTATTGGTGTCCTTGGGATACTAATGACCCAATTGTTTTTAATCGATAGCATGCAGCTGTCAAAAATTAATAATACACTTATTTAAAAATATAATTTATGAGCGCTATAACAGCACAAGACATTAACAAATTACGTCAAGCTACAGGTGCCGGTATGATGGATTGCCGTAAAGCTTTGACAGAAACAAACAATGACTTTGAAGCAGCCATTGATTGGTTACGTAAGCAAGGACAAAAAGTTGCTGCTAAGCGTAGCGATCGTGAAGCAAAAGAAGGTGTAATTATTGCACAAACTTCTGCGGATCACAAAACAGGTTTTGTGGTTTGTATTTCTTGTGAAACAGATTTCGTTTCTAAGAATGCTGAATTCGTTGCATTTGCGCAAAGCATTGCTGACGCTGCAGTTGCAAACAATGTAAAATCTGCGGAAGAATTAAATGAAGTAAGCGTGAATGGTACAAAAGTAGCTGACATGATTAATGATAAATTAGCTTCTATCGGTGAAAAAATTGGTGTTGCTAAATTTGAAAGAGTAGACGCGCCATTTGTAGCTTCTTATATTCATGGTTCTTACAGAATGGGTGTATTGGTAGGATTATCTGCGGAGGCTGCTGAATTAGGTAAAGATCTTGCGATGCAAATTGCTGCGATGAATCCAGTGGCAGTTGACGCTGATTCAGTTCCGGCGGAAACCGTAACTCGTGAGCGTGCAATCATCATTGATACCATGAAGGAAGATCCTAAAATGGCTGGTAAACCAGAAGAAATGATTGCTAAAATTGCCGAAGGTAAAATCGCAGCTTTCTATAAAGAACAAACTTTATTAGCGCAGTCTTTCGTAAAAGACGGTTCTAAAACAGTGGGTGACCACGTTAAGAGCGTAGGTGCTGACCTTAAGGTTACCGAGTTTAAGCGTGTAGCATTGGGATAAATTGCAAGTGAGCAGTGCTTCATGCAAAAAATCCAAATGATTCAAATACCTAGGTAATAACTAACTAGAATAATACTATAAAAAGGGTCCCCCGATACATCGGAGGACCCTTTTTTGTTGCTCTAAAATTCTTATCTTGCAATTACAAAACAACATCTACTATGCTGCCAAAATACAAACGCGTATTATTAAAATTATCAGGGGAAGCATTATTAGGAGAACAAAGAAATGGAGATCCATTTGATCCTAAGATCATTGAGCAATATGCCAATGAAATTAAACAAGTAACCGACTTAGGTGTACAAGTAGCTATCGTGATTGGCGGAGGTAATATTTATCGTGGCATGAATGAAGCGGATAGTGGAATTGAGCGTGCACATGGTGATTATATGGGTATGTTGGCAACCATGATAAATGCTATGGCGATACAAGCCATGCTTGAAAAAATAGGAGTGTATACACGTTTACAATCAGCAATTAATATGGAGCAAGTAGCAGAGCCTTACATTCGTCGTAAAGCATTGCGTCATTTGGAAAAAGGACGTGTAGTTATATTTGGCGCTGGAACAGGTAATCCCTATTTCACAACGGATACGGCAGGTTCACTACGTGCCATTGAAATGAAAGCAGATGTTATTTTGAAAGGAACCCGCGTGGATGGGGTATATGATAGTGATCCAGAAAAAAATCCAAACGCAGTTAAATTTGATAAAATCAGCTTCCAGGATTGTATATCTAAAAATTTAAAGGTGATGGACATGACCGCCTTCACCTTATGTATGGAAAACAAATTACCAATTATTGTATTTGATATGAATCAGCCAGGTAATTTATTAAGAGTCGTGCAGGGAGCTGAAGTGGGTACTTTAGTAGGATAGAAGGCGTCTCGCCACTTATGTAATATATTTTGAGACCAAGCAGGGTGTAGTTAATTTTATTATATGCAAAAATCAGGATTGAGAATTATTGTTATTGGCCTATTTTTTTTAACAGCATCAAGTAATAATGCGGTTGCACAAAAAACCTTAAGCTTAAACGAAGCTATTCAAACTGCTTTAAAAAATAGTTATGATATTCAATTGGTGGAAAATAATTTAGCGATTGCTAAAAACAATAATAATATTGGGGTTGCAGGGGGGTTACCCACCATCACCAATACGAGCAACAACAACAATACATTAACGACGATTAATCAAACCTTCCCAGATGCGAATCGTAACACTTCAAGAAACGGTGTTGATGGTAGTACTTTAAATAGCGGATTGAATGCTACGATGGTATTATTCAATGGCTATAGAGTTCAAGCTACCAAAAATCGATTAGAAAGTTTGGAGCGTCAAAATAAATCCTTACTTGAATCACAATTGTTGAATACTATTTCAACAGTGATGCAACAATATTATAATGTAGTTCGTCAACAAGCCTTTTTAAAAACTATTCAAAAATCTATTGAGACCTCCAAACAAAGATTAGACATTGTTGAAACACGTCAAAAAATTGGTGTCGCGAATCAAGCTGATTTTTTACAATCTAATTTGGATTTAAATGCCTTAATACAAGCCGAGCAAAATCAATTATTGATTATAGATCAAGCTAAGGCCGATTTATTAAATACCATTGTAATGCCTAATACCAATAGCGTTATTATCAATGATAGTATTAAAGTGGACGATCAATTAGTATTGTCGGCAGTGGAAGCAAAAATAAAGGAGCATCCTTTGTTACAATCAGCACAACAGTTAGTTAATGTGAACCAGTTTTTGGAAAAGGAAACCAAAACTTTATCCTATCCTACGCTAAGAGCGAGTACTGGATTCAATTACAATAGCAATAAGTCAGCAGCAGGTTTTATATTATTAAATGAAAGTTATGGTCCATTTTTGGGTCTAAACTTAAGCATCCCTATTTACACGGGCGGTGCAAATAAGCGCGCGATTAAAAATGCAGAAATTAGCACCAAGTCCGCAAAAATTCAACTGCAAAACACAGAACAGGATTTGACCACTGAATTATTTAAAACGTATCAGAGTTATAAAAACAGTTTAAAGCAAACGCCGATTGAAATACAAAATTTTGAAATGTCACAATCCTTATTGGATTTAGTAATGCAAAAATATAAGTTAGGCCAGGCTACGATGGTGGATGTAAAGCAAGCCCAACAAAGTTTTGAAACAGCTGGATTTAGATTAGTGAGCTTACGTTTCAATGCAAAAATTGCTGAAATCGAATTAAAGCGATTATCTAATCAATTGAATTTTTAAATTATCTAATTGTATGCAATCAAAGCTTCCCAATATTGGCACTAGTATTTTTACGGTCATGAGCCAATTGGCGGCAAAGCATAATGCAATAAATTTAGGACAGGGTTTCCCTGATTTTCCAATGAGCGCGGAGTTGATTGAATGTGTTAATAAAGCCATGCAATCGGGCGGTAATCAATATGCACACACCAATGGTGTTCCATTATTACGTGAAAGATTGGCGGAGAAAATAAAATATTTATATGATGTAAATATTAATCCCGAAACTAATATTACCATTACGCCGGGCGGCACCTATTCTATTTTTTGCGCTTTTTCAACGATTATACAACCAGGCGATGAGGTGATTATTTTTGAACCCGCCTATGATAGTTATATTCCTAATATTGTTTTTAACGGCGGTATTGTGGTTCCTATAGAATTAGAATTTCCTGATTATAGTATCCCTTGGGATAAAGTGAAGGCAGCCATCACGCCTAAAACAAAAGCGATATTAGTTAACACCCCGCATAATCCTACGGGGCGTGTGTTTACCAAAGAAGACATTTTAATATTACAAGAAATAGTGCTTTCAAATAATTTGTACTTAATCAGCGATGAAGTATACGAGCATTTGATTTATGATAATAAGCAACACGAAACAGTGATGAAATATCCTGATTTGTTTGCCCGCACTTTTGTTTGTTTTTCTTTTGGCAAAACCTACCATTGTACCGGCTGGAAATTAGGTTATTGTATTGCGCCTGAAAATATTATGAAGGAGTATCGAAAAGTGCATCAGTTTAATGCCTTTGGATGTGATACCCCAAAACAAATAGCGATTGCGGAGTATATGACGAATAAGGAAGCCTATTTATCTATAGGTGCCATGTACCAAGAAAAAAGAGATTACTTAAGAGGCTTACTGGATATTACTAAATTTGTCCGCCTACCTTCCTCTGGTTCCTATTTTGAAAGTTATCGATATGATACAATTTCAGATGAACCCGATACCGTATTTGCGGAAAGATTGGTCAGGGAATTTGGTATTGCTATTGTTCCGATGTCCGCCTTTTATCAAAAGTCTACCGATCATAAAGTGATTCGTTTGTGTTTCGCTAAAGTTAAAGAAACATTGGATGCTGCTGCAGCTTGTTTGCAAAAGGTTCATTAACTTTAAATCCAATAATTAATATTTATTTAGGAATGCAAGATATTCGTGTGTCCTTTCAACAGTTATTTAATTCATCTGCTTCCTTAGTAGTGCAATCACCCGGTCGTATTAATTTAATTGGCGAACATACGGACTATAACAATGGTTTTGTATTACCTGCAGCCATTGACAAATGCGTGCAAGTGGCCATCGCGAAACGAACGGATGGTTCAATACATATGCACGCCATTGATTTACAAGAAAGCGTGATTGTACCTGCTGATGCTATTCAACCACATGCAACAAGTTGGGTGAATTATATTATTGGTGTGGTCGCGCAAGTACAAAAGTATTCTGCAACCGCACCTAATAATTCTGTACCGCTTGATCTTGACAAAGGTTTTAATATTTGTTTACAAGGCGATATCCCTATTGGTGCTGGCTTATCCAGCTCGGCAGCGGTGGAGTGTGCAGTTATTTTTGCATTGAATGAAATGTATCAGCTGGGTTTAAGTACCATGCAAATGGCATTAATGACACAGCAATCGGAACATGTATTTGCAGGTGTTAAATGTGGCATCATGGATATGTTTGCTAGTTTACATGGGAAAAGTAATCAAGTCATGCTATTGGATTGCGCCAACTTACATCATACTTATTATCCTTTAGATTTAGAAGACTATCAAATTGTTTTATTTGATACACAAATCAAACATGCATTAGCTTCTTCCGAATACAATACACGACGATTGGAATGCGAACAGGGCGTTGAAATTTTACAAAAAAAATATCCAGCCATCAAAACTTTACGTGATGCAAGTAAGCAACAAGTGGAGCAATGTCTTGCCCCGAATAATAATAATGCAAAAAATGCTATCAGCAATAAGGTTTATCAAAGATGTAAATATGTGGTGGATGAAATTGAACGCGTGCAATTAGCGGTAAAGGATTTATTAGCAGGAGATATAAAATCCTTTGGTCAAAAAATGTATGAAACACATGAAGGGTTATCTAAATTATATGAAGTGAGTTGCCCGGAATTAGACATTTTAGTCAACGCGGTCAAGGATAACCCCCATGTATTAGGAGCAAGGATGATGGGTGGTGGATTTGGTGGCTGTACGATAAATATTATTAAAAAATCGGAAGTGGAAGCAATCATCCATACCTTAGCTGATGTATATGCACAACAAACAACGCATATTTTAAAAGTGCATCAGGTAAAAATTGCCCAAGGAACTCACATAAAATAATTATATTACAGAGGGTATTAAAAATAGCCCCATCTTACTTTATAGTTAATTTAAATATTTATGTCAAAAAAAATACTACAAGGTTTTATTTTAATGCTAGTGATTTCATTTTTCAATCAAGCATGTTCCTCAAATAATATAAATTCTATGGATACTACTGTTAAGTTGACCAGCCAAGTTTATGGTGAATTTGAGGGGCAACCCATTATGGAATACACATTAACCAACGCGCATGGCATGCAAGTAGGCATTATTAATTATGGTGGTGCACTCACAAAAATTATAACACAAGCAAAGGACAGTAGCTGGGGGGATGTATTAACGGGTTATGATTCCTTAAGTGGGTTTACGCAAACGGCGAATCCTTATTTTGGTGCACTGATTGGTCGCTATGCGAATCGTATTGCAAAAGGTACTTATAAAGTGGATGGTGTTGAATACCACGCAGCATTGAATAATAATGGACAATCATTACATGGTGGTTTGAAAGGTTTTGATAAAGTGGTATGGATTGCAACTCCATTAGCAGGTGATAGTAGTATTCAATTAAATTACGAAAGTAAGGATGGAGAGGAAGGCTATCCAGGAAATTTAAAAGTACAGGTAGTGTATACCTTAACCGCGGATAATGGAATCAAAATAGATTATACTGCAACAACAGATAAAACTACTGTGATTAATTTAACCAATCACGCTTACTTTAATTTATCTGCAGGAAAGTCATTAACGATCAAAGATCATATTTTACAAATCAATGCCAATCAATATACACCTGTGGATGCTTTACTTATTCCTACTGGGGAGTCCTTGGATGTGAAAGGCACGCCAATGGATTTTACACAAGCTAAGCGTATTGGAGATGACCTTGATAAAGTAATAGGGGGATATGATCATAATTGGATATTAAATAAAGCGGAAGGTTTACAAGAAGTTGCTAATGTATATGATCCTTTGACCGGGCGCAGTTTAACCGTATTTACGACAGAACCTGGGTTACAATTTTATTCAGGCAATTTTTTAGATGGTACATTAATGCATACTAAAAATGGCATTCAATATATTAAGCATGGTGCATTGACCTTGGAAACACAACATTTCCCTGATGCACCCAATCAAGCAAAATTTCCGAGTACCTTATTAAAGTCAGGTGAAACTTATACGCATACTACTGTTTATAAGTTCGCAACAAAATAACCAAAACCAAACCAATCGATTACGTATGAATTATCAATTAAGCACATTAGATTACATTGTATTTCTTGTCTATTTTGTTTTAATCCTATCATATGGATATTACATTTATAAAAAAAGACAAACCAAAGAACAAGATTCAAAAGCATTCTTTTTAGCGGAAGGATCTTTAACCTGGTGGGCCATTGGTGCATCACTTATTGCCTCTAATATATCAGCGGAGCAATTCATCGGCATGAGTGGTAATGGCTATTTTGTTGGTATTGCCGTATCTGCTTATGAGTGGATTGCTGCATTGGGGTTGGTGATTATTGCGGTATGGTTTATGCCTATTTATTTAAAAAATAAAATTTACACCATGCCTCAGTTTTTACAAATGAGGTACAACGAAACGGTGTCCTTAATCATGGCCATTTTTTGGTTGTTTTTATATGTCTTTGTGAATTTAACTTCCATTTTATATTTAGGTGCCATCGCTATCAATGGATTACTTCCGGGTCAAAATCATTTACATGAAATTATTGTTTGCTTAGCCATCTTCGCCGTGTTTATTACCTTGGGCGGAATGAAAGTAATCGGATATACGGATGTGATACAAGTAACTGTTTTAATTATTGGCGGATTGGCCACTACCTATATGGCATTATCCATGGTGAGTGAAAAGTTTGGCATGGGTGGCGGAATCATTTCTGGATTTACTACATTAATGCAACAAGCACCCGAACATTTTCATATGGTCATGGACAAACCCAATGCCGCTTCCTCGCAGGAATACATTGACAAGTATATGATTCTTCCAGGTATTGCGATGTATGCAGCAGGCCAATGGATTTTGAATATAAATTATTGGGGATGTAATCAATATATTACACAACGTGCGCTAGGTGCTGATTTACCTACTGCGCGTAAAGGAATATTATTTGCAGCTTTATTAAAATTATTAATGCCTGTTATTGTCATGTTACCAGGTATCGCGGCTTACGTACTCCATAAAAATGGACATCTGGATCATTTGGTGGGTGGTATGGATGGTGCGTACTCTGCGGTATTGGCATTTTTACCTACGGGTATCAAAGGTTTATCACTAGCAGCGCTTACCGCAGCTATCGTTGCTTCCTTAGCAGGTAAATCAAATAGCATTAGTACCATTTTCACTTTAGATATTTATAAAAAATATTTTGCCAAAGAAGCGAGCGAGCAAAAATTAGTGAATATGGGAAGATGGGTAGTCATATGCGCGATGTGTATTAGTGTAATATTCACTTGGGATGATATTTTAGGCATCGGAGGTGCAGGTGGATTTACTTTTATCCAAAAGTATACAGGCTTTATTAGCCCAGGTGTACTGGTGGTATTTGTATTAGGTATGTTTTGGAAGCGTACAACAGGAACTGCAGCTGTTGTAGGTATCTTAGGTGGTTTTATTTTATCCTTATTCTATAATGAATTTGCGCCGATGGTATTTGGCAATGAAACATTCTATTATACAGCGTATCCGAATAGCGCGGGTGTTTACAAAATTCCATTTTTAGTAGCGATGGGTATTGCAGGAATTATAACAGCTATATTAATGGTCGTGATTACACTATTTGGACCAAAAGTAAATCCAAAAGCTTTTGTATCTGATAAGTCAATGTTTAAAGTAGATAATACCACCTTGGTATTAATCGTTTCCATATTGATGATTTTATCAGCCTTGTATATTAAGTTCTGGTAAACACTATTAGTGGTGAAAGTAGTAATCAAATAACTTTAAATAAGAAAGTTACTACCACCGAGGTTGTAATGATGAATATAAAATAGTAATTTATACTTCAAATAAAAAAGCCCTCCTCCGAATTTCGGAGGGGGGCTTTTTGCTATTGTTAATTTGTGCTGATCGATTTGATATAATCGATTTACTATAATTGGTTCACTGCAATTATGAAATTAAATCTACTGATGGCTTAATACCAAGAACCATTAATTATTTTATCACCATTTGCATTATTGTTTGCGTTTCTTCTTTTTTCATTTCTGCTGTGAATAAATGCAGTCACAAACATTAATGGTAAAAAGATAAATGTTAATGGAGGTATCCCCAACATACTAATCCATTTACCACCAAAGTGACGACGCATTGGACGGCGTAAACGTTCAGCGATTAAGTACATCGCAGGAACAATAAACAAGGTCATGAAAAATGCGAATATCAATCCAAATATTAAGGTCCAGCTTAATGGCTTCCAGAAGGAAACGCTATCGCCTCCAAAAAAGATATGTGGGTTTAACTCGCTAAATAAAGTAACAAAGTTGATATTAAATCCAATGGCGATAGGGATAAAGCCTAGGATGGCAGCCAATGCAGTCAATAGTACAGGGATAATCCTGGTTTTACCTGCTTGCACTAATGCCTCTTTCGTTTTCATGCCTCTTGCCCTTAATACATCGGTGAATTCGATAATTAAAATACCATTTTTCACAACGATACCCGCAAGTCCAACAATACCCAAGCCGGTCATAACACCAGACACTTTCATACCAAATATGGAGAATCCTAATAACACCCCAATGATACTAAATAAAATTTCTGTTAATATAATCACTGATTTAGAAATAGAATTAAACTGTAACACCAAAGTGAAAAGGATCAACATTAATGCAATGATCATTGCTTTTCCTAAAAAGCTTACTGTTTCTAATTGTTGTTGGTTTTCGCCAGTTTGTTTTATAGTAACACCTTCCTGTAAACCATTAAAATTAGAAATGTATTGTGCAATAACCGCATTTACGGAAGTGGGGTTAAATCCTTGTGCTAATAATACATTTGAACTTAATTGAATAAGACGCTTTTGATCCTTACGTCTTACACTACCTAAGGTATTGGTAGGTTCTACTTTCACCAATGAACTAATTGGAATGTTTTTAACCATACCACCTGCAGCCATATCTCTAAAGGACAAACGCATGTTTAATATATCCACTAAGTTTTTACGTTGTAAGCTTTCATTACGTAATTGAATCTTATATTCTTCCTTACCATCTTTAATTTTAGAAACTTCCTTACCGAATAAAGCAGTTCTAATTTGCATACCTACTTGTGCAGATGAAACACCGGCAATTAATGCGCGCTCTCGATCCACAGTTAAAGTTAATTCTGGATTTTGCAAATCCACATCCATTTTTAATTCTTCTACACCCGGCACCTGCACCGAATCTAAATAGTTTTTTAAACCCACTGCAGTTTTAATTAAATTATCAAAATCATCCCCTTGAATTTCAATATTAATAGGGGGTTCGGTTGGCGGACCACTTTGTTCCTGTGTTACGGATATTTCAGCACCAGGTATTCCTTTTAATTGTGCACGAATTGCATCCAAATACGGAGCGGTTGATTTACCATCTCGTTTTTCAAATTCAACAAAATTGATTTGTAATCGTCCTAATTCTGCGTGCGGGCTTCGGTCACCACGCATTGGGTCACCCGCACCAACGGCTACATTGGAAATCACACTTTCAACAATAGGATTTCGCTTACCGGGCTCGTTGTCCAATACTTTATTTACTTTGGCTTCAAGCACTTTAGTTACCGAATCGGTGTATCCCACTTGCGTACCTACAGGTAATTTTAAATAAACATATAATTGATTGGGATCACCCACAGGGAAAAATTCAATTCCTACACGACCCTTGGCAACGCTAATTCCAAATACCACAAAGGAAACGACCAACAATACAAAAGTCCCAATTAATAATTTTACGGGTCTCCATCCTGTTAATGCACGGCGTAATCCGTTTTCATACATGCGCATTAAATTAGGCAAAGTGACTGTTTGGAATTTATGAGTAGCAGAAGCAATAAAATATCTATTGGCTAATACTAATACCATAAAGAATATAAGCAGGTTACCTAAAAAAGTAAATCCAGTTAAATCCAATAAAACCCCAACAATTACGGGGATCCAAAATCCTTTTTGCTTAAATATTTTAGCCCTGTTTTTTAATCTGTCTTCTTCACTTTCTT
>SYEV01000101.1 GCA_005800655.1 Bacteroidota bacterium | reverse complement strand
TTCAAAAGGCGCAAAAGAAGCAGGTGATCAAATTTGGATTGCGCGTTACCTATTAGAAAGAATTGGTGAGACTTATGGTGTATCCATTAACTGGCATTGTAAACCATTAGCCACCTTAGATTGGAATGGTTCAGGTATGCATGCGAATTTCTCTAACACCACTTTAAGAACTTGTGGTAAGAAAGAAACTTATGATACAATATGTGAAGCGTTCCGTCCATTTGTAAAACAGCATATTGATGTTTATGGTGCAGATAACCATTTACGTTTAACGGGTAAACATGAAACAGCAAGTATTCATGATTTCTCATTTGGTGTTTCTGATAGAGGTGCGAGTATCCGTATCCCAATTGGTGCGGTAGAAAAAGGTTGGAAAGGATGGTTGGAAGATCGTCGTCCAAATTCTGCTGCTGACCCTTATAAAGTAGCTGCTAGAATTATCAAAACAGTAAAAACTGCAAAAGTTTAAGGTTTAATAATTAGGTTTAAAATTGACTTAAGTTCGCAATCGTACAAGGTTTTTGATCAAAATCCCCCAATTTGGGGGATTTTTTGTTGATTACTCCTAGCTTATTGCCCCTACCTTTGTTCTATTGCTAATATAAAATTTAATCGTATATGTCACTTAGAACCGAGGCCGTTAAACATGTCAGTCATGTTGTAACACCCACACCCAATGTTAATGCACATAAAATCACGACCATTTTTAATGAAAGCGTTTTTACTTTAAAAACAGCAAGAGAATTTTTAAGTGATGAAGCTTATAAAAGCTTAGTGAATAGTAATAAAGTCGCAAAAAAAATTGATCGTGCTGTAGCTAACCAAATTGCAACAGGATTAAGATCATGGGCAGAGAGTAAAGGCGTAACACACTTTACCCACTGGTTTCAACCATTGAGTGGCGCGACTGCTGAAAAACATGATTCATTTTTTACATTAAAATCGGATGGCACTGCTATTGAAGAATTTGATGGTGCTGCTTTAATACAACAAGAACCAGATGCATCTTCCTTTCCAAATGGTGGATTAAGAGCCACTTTTGAAGCTAGAGGATATTCTGCATGGGATCCATCTTCCCCAGCATTCATTATTGAAATTGGAAGTGGTAAAACTTTATGTATTCCAACTATATTTATTGCCTACACCGGTGAATCATTGGATTACAAAGCGCCATTAATGAAAGCAGTGGAAGCAGTTAACAAAGCAGCAGTTACTGTTTGTAATTATTTTGATAAAAATATTTCAAAGGTGGTTCCTACTTTAGGTTGGGAGCAAGAATATTTTGTAATTGATGAAGCATTGGTGAATGCACGTCCCGATTTAGTTCAATGTGGTCGTACCGTATTTGGTTCAGCACCAGCAAAAGGCCAACAATTGGAAGATCATTATTTTGGATCTATTCCTGAAAGAATTTATGCATTCATGCGTGATTACGAAAATGAAGCTTACAAATTAGGTATCCCTTTAAGAACAAGACATAATGAAGTAGCACCTGCACAATTTGAGTGTGCCCCTATTTTTGAAGAATGTAATATTGCTGTGGATCATAACATTTTATTAATGGATGTGATGACCCGTGTTGCAAAGCGTCACCGCTTAGTGGTATTGTTACATGAAAAACCATTTGCTGGAATCAACGGAAGTGGCAAACACAACAACTGGAGTATGGCGACTGATACTGGTATTAATTTATTAGCGCCAGGTAAAACGCCAAAGACCAATTTGATGTTTTTAACCTTTTTTGTAAACACGATTAAAGCAGTACATGATTATGCTGATATATTAAGAGCATCCATTGCATCCGCTTCTAATGATTTTAGATTAGGCGCCAACGAAGCACCTCCTGCAATCATTTCCGTATTTATTGGGGAATACTTAACCAAAGTATTAAACGATGTGGAATCAAGAGTAGGTGGAAAATTTGATGAACAAGATGAAGCGATTTTAAAATTAGATTTACATAGAAGTATTCCTGAGTTAATGATTGACAACACCGATCGTAACAGGACTTCCCCTTTTGCATTCACTGGAAATAAATTTGAATTCCGTGCGGTAGGATCCACTGCCAACTGCGGACATCCAATGACAGTTTTAAATACCATTATTGCTGATACCTTAGTAAAATTTGCCGCAGAAGTAGACGCTTTAATAGAGAAAGGGGATAAAAAGGAAATCGCGATCATGCAAGTGATTCAAAAGTACATTGTATCGAGTAAAAAGATTTTATTTGAAGGCGATGGCTATAGCGAAGAGTGGCATAAGGAAGCAGAGAAAAGAGGCTTACCTAATTTAAAAACTACCCCTGTTGCATTAGATGCAATGGTGACTGAAAAATCCAAGAAATTATTTAAGGACAATGGTATTTTCACACATGCAGAGTTAGAAGCTCGTTATGAAATTGAATTAGAAACCTACATTAAAAAAGTACAAATTGAAGCGCGAGTAATGGGTGATTTAGCAACCAACCATATTATTCCAGCGGCAATTAAGTATCAAAATGAGTTATTAAAAAATGTAAGCTTACTTCGCGAGGCTGCATTACCTGAAAAATTATACAAGGGCCAATTAACTTTATTAAAAGATGTAAGTACGCATATCCAACAAGTTTATGAAAACACATATGCGATGGTGGAAGAAAGAAAGGTAGCCAACAATTTAACAAATTCAAGAGAAAAAGCAATTGCTTATGAAGCAAAAGTGAAGGCACAATACTTTGATAAAATCCGTTACCACGTTGATAAATTAGAGCAATTGGTAGATGACGAATTATGGACCTTACCTAAGTACAGAGAAATGTTGTTTTTAAGATAACAATATTTTTGAAAGATCCTATCCCAACAAAAAAGGAGCTCCTTTATGGGGCTCCCTTTTTAATTTCATCAGAGAATTTTTATGTAGCTTTTATATTTCTCTTAAAAGCTACATAAAAATTACTTCAACTTAAATGTTTCTAAAAATTTCGTTGTAAAGTTTCCTTTTCTAAAATCTTCATTTTGCATTAATTGTAAATGAAAAGGTATGGTTGTGTGAACACCTTCAATCACGTATTCACTTAACGCACGATACATGGTATTGATCGCTTCCTCACGCGTTTGTGCAACTGTGATTAATTTACCAATCATTGAATCGTAATAAGGAGGAATTACATAACCTGCATACACATGACTATCTACGCGAACACCATGACCGCCTGGGGTATGTAATACGGTAATCTTCCCTGGTGAAGGTCTGAAATCATTGTAAGGATCTTCGGCATTGATACGACATTCGATAGCGTGTAATTGAGGCTCGTAATTACGACCGGAAATTTTTTCACCTGCCGCTATCTTTATTTGCTCCTTAATTAAATCATAACTCACTACCTCTTCAGTAACGCAATGTTCCACCTGAATACGCGTATTCATTTCCATGAAATAAAAATTGCGATGCTTGTCCACCAAAAATTCAACCGTACCAACGCTTTCATAATTAATAGCAGAAGCAGCTTTAATAGCAGCATCTCCCATGCGTTGTCTTAATTCAGGGGTCATAAATGGAGAAGGAGATTCCTCTACTAACTTTTGGTGTCTGCGTTGAATAGAACAATCACGCTCACTCAAATGACAAACATTTCCGTATTGGTCACCCGCTACTTGAATTTCAATATGCCTTGGTTCCTCCACAAATTTTTCCATGTACAAGCCATCATTCTTAAAACTTGCACCTGCTTCCATTTTTGCGTCATTATATGCTTTTTCAATATCTTCTTCTTTCCAAACTACACGCATACCCTTTCCTCCGCCACCAGCAGTTGCTTTAATGATCACTGGGTAAACTATTTCTTTGGCTAATTTTTTTGCTACGTCTACACTTTCTAATAAACCTTCTCCACCCGGAACCACAGGAACACCTGCTTTAATCATGGTTTCTTTTGCAGTAATCTTGTCCCCCATTTTATTAATCATATCAGGCGTGGGGCCAATAAATTTAATGCCATGGTCAGCACAAATTTGCGCAAACTTAGCATTCTCTGCTAAAAACCCATATCCTGGATGAACCGCATCAGCGTTGGTAATTTCACAAGCCGCCATGATATGTGGAATATTCAAGTAGGACTCTTGTCCTTTAGGACCTCCAACACAAACAGCCTCATCTGCAAACTTTACATGTAAACTATCTTTATCAGCAGTAGAATAAACTGCTACTGTTTTAATACCCATCTCGCGACAGGTTCTGATAATACGCAAAGCAATTTCGCCACGATTGGCTATCAATATCTTTTTAAACATTTTTTTAATTTAAATTAGAAAATGGGATCAAGCCTAAGCTGGTTCAACTAAGAACAAAGGCTGGTCATATTCCACTGGGCTAGCATCTTCCACCAATATTTTAACGATGGTACCTTTAACCTCACTTTCAATTTCGTTAAATAATTTCATGGCTTCAATGATACATACCACTTTACCTGGGCTCACTTCTGTTCCTTCCTCTGCCATCAATGGCTTATCTGGAGCAGCGCGACGATAAAATGTTCCAATCATTGGACTTTTAATAGTGATTAAGTTACTTGCTAATGGAGCTGCTGGTGCAGCTGGAGCCGCTTGCGCAACTGGGGCTGCAGGGCCTGAAGAATACATTTGAGCAGGGGCTGCAGTCACCGTTACCTTTTCTTCCTTTTGTTTAATGGTTACTTTACCATCCTTATCTTCGATGCTAATTTCACCGATATTACTCTTGTTAACTACTTTAATTAAATCGTGAATTTGTTTCAAGTCCATATTTGGCAATTTTGGGTAAAATTGGTGTTTTTTTGGTGAAAAACACAAAAAAATGGGCTTTTTTTATTAAAAATGGGCATTTTTTGCCAAAAAATACCCCGAGGATTCGGGGTATTTTAAGCTATTTTAAGTGTAAAAAAGGCTAAATAAAGTCCGATATAAAGAAAG
>SYEV01000100.1 GCA_005800655.1 Bacteroidota bacterium | reverse complement strand
CTTTTAATGCTTTTAAACTTTTTGTTTCTACAACAGAGGGAACATTAGCGCCCATATGTCTTCTTAATTTACTCATTTTATATTATTTAATAAATTATCAGTTTGTGTTTTAATTTTTTTAACCTCAGGTAATAATGGACTATCACTATACCTATCCATGAAATCGTTATATTCTGCAATTACTTTTTCGAATCTTTCCTTTTGTTTATCAACGAAACTATTTTCAGCAAATTTATAATATGCCTTAATCGTTAATAATTTGTATTGATCTGCATTTTTTGAATCTGGATAACCATCGGACAATAAGCCATAAGAAATGGCCGCTGAACGATATAATGCCAAATTAAAATACAAAGTAGCTGTTTTATAATCCTTCAACTCCAACTTTGCACGAGATGCGTCTATCACTTCTGTTGCTTCCTTCACTTTTGGACTCGTTGGATATCCATTGATAAAAGACTGCATTAATTGTATGGTTCTATTCGTTGTTGTTTGATCTAACTCCGCTTTTGGAGAACGCTTATAATAAGTATAAGCTCTCATGTATTCCACTTCCTCTCTTTTCACACTGTTAGGGAAATACTCAACAAAAGTTTTAAATAAATTTTCTGCGTTTTCGTAATCTTTATCAAAGTAATACGAGTTCGCAAATTTTAAATACAACTCCTCATAACGAGCAGTTCCTTTTACAAAAGGTATGACAGATTCAAAGAGCTGTTGTGCATTCCCATACTTTTTTTCTTCAAAGTACTTTTCAGCCATTTTCACTTTAAAGTCCGTATCCTTATTCTTCAAAATTTTCTGAAATTTCGAAGCACAAGAACTCAAACCCAAAACGATACAAAAAAGGACAACTATTCTATTCATACAGGGAGGCAAAATTAACTAATAATCCCCAATTTATGACTAAAAATAATCCAAATTGGAGGCTTTAGCGTTAAGAATTACATAAAAAAGGCCACCCCGTGTTCCGGGATGGCCCATATCAATAACCTAGGATCGTAAACTATCCTTTATTAGCGTTGTCGTCGTCCATTTTCGCTTTGATTTCAGCTAAAGCACCTAAGTCACCCAAAGTAGATTTTTCAACCTTACTTTGAATTGTTTTCACTGCTTTTTTAGTTTTCTCTGTTTCAACTTTTGCTTCTTTCTTAGCTACTTCTTTTTCTTCAACTACAGCTTGCTCCCAAATTCTAGCATGAGATACAACGATGCGTTTTTCATTACGATCAAATTCGATCACCATGAATTTTGCAGTTTCTTCCGCTTGAACTTGTTTGCCATCTTCTTTTGCAAGGTGACGGTTTGGCGCAAATCCTTCCAAGCCATGTGGCAATTGTACTATTGCACCTTTGTCGTCTTTACGAACAATAGTACCATCATGAATTGATCCGATTGCAAATGTTTCTTCCAATGCATTCCAAGGATCTTCTTCTAATTGCTTATGACCTAATTGTAATTTTCTGTTTTCTTTATCAATGTTCAAAATAATGATATCGATATGCTCACCTACTTTAACATACTCAGATGGATGATTGAAACGCTTCAACCAACTTAAATCGCTGATATGAATCATTCCACCAATACCAGATTCTAATTCAATGAATACACCATAAGGAGTGATATTTTTTACCAAACCTTTGTGCTTACTATTCTCAGGGAATTTATTATCAATTGCACTCCAAGGATCTTGAGACATTTGTTTAATGCTTAAGCTCATCTTGCGTGCTTCTTTGTCCAATGTTACCACCTTAGCTTCATGCTCATCTCCTAATTTGAAGAATTCTTTTGCATTGATTGGTGTATTCGCCCAAGTAATTTCAGATACGTGCACTAAACCTTCAACACCTGGTTGAATTTCTAAGAATGCACCGTAATCTTCAATATTCACTACTTTACCTTTCACTACACTACCTTCTGATAAATCAGCTGGTAATACATCCCAAGGGTGTGGAGTTAATTGTTTTAAACCTAAGCTGATACGTTTTTTGTCATCATCAAAATCTAATACAACCACTTGAATTTTCTGATCCAATTTAACCACTTCACTTGGATGAGAAATTCTACCCCATGAAATATCAGTGATGTATAATAAACCATCTAATCCACCTAAGTCCATGAATGCACCAAAGTCAGTGATGTTTTTAACAACACCTTCTAACACCTGGCCTTTCTCTAACTTACTCATAATTTCAGCACGTTGTGCTTCAATATCACTTTCAATTAATGCTTTATGTGATACAACCGCGTTCTTAATTGTTTCGTTAATCTTAACAACTTTGAACTCCATTGTTTTTCCTACGAATTGATCATAATCAGTAACTGGTTTCACATCAATTTGGGAACCTGGTAAGAATGTTTCCATACCAAATACATCAACGATCAAACCACCTTTTGTTTTGCTTGTAACTAAACCAGTAACAACTTCACCAGTTTTGTGTACTTCCATAATTCTTTCCCAAGCACGATAAATACGTGCTGACTTACGGCTTAAGTGAAGATTACCATCACGGTCTTCTTTTTCTACTACCATTACTTCAACGGTGTCACCCGTTTTAACACCATTGGTGTCACGGAATTCATTCAATGAAACTAATCCATCACTTTTAAATCCAATGTTTACAACAACATCAGTTTTAGTTAAAGCAACAACTAATCCATTCATAATTTGACCATCAGCAATTTGGACGAAAGTGTTATCATACACTTTGTCATACTTTAGTCTTTCAGCTTCAGCGTAATGACTTACATTACGTTTGTCAACGCTCCAATCAAAATCATCATGGGCTGTTACAATTTGTTCAGGTGCTTTTGGTGTCGCAGTTGCTTCAACAGCTGTAGCGCCGTCAAATTCCTGTGCGTCTGCGTTTAGGTTTTTAATAAAAAATTTCATATAAAACCGGCGTTTTTAATCCGGACGGCAAAGGTAGGAGAAAAGATGGAAAAAAAGAATGAATTTGGCCTAAAAAATGGCCGTAGATAAAATATAACTTACTGATAATCAATAGTAAAAAAGAAGGATTTGGGATTTGCTTTTCCCACTTTATACGCCGGCACTCATATGCGCAGCTGCCAGCCAACCAGAGGTCCAGGCATGTTGAAAATTAAAGCCCCCTGTAATGCCATCCACATCCATCATTTCGCCCGCAAAATGTAGCCCAGGTATTAGTTTACTTTCCATGGTCATCGCTTCTATTTCCCCTAAATCAATCCCGCCACAAGTCACAAACTCTTCTTTAAAAGTAGTTTTACCTTTTACTTGCAAATTAGTTCTTGTAAGTAATTGAATAAGTTGTTGTTGATTTGTACTTTTCAAATCGGCCCATTTTGTATTCAATGGAATACCTGCTTGTTGCAATAAAAATTGCCACAATCGTTGTGGTAAATTAAAAGGATTTTTTGTACCTATTTCGCGTCGGCCTAAATCCATTCTTAAATTTATCCACTCCATTTTTAATGTTGCTTCATTATATTCAGGTGTCCAGTTAATAATAATTTCGCCTTCATAGTTATCATTCGCTAATTCGCGCGCGCACCATGCAGATAATTTAATGGCAGCTGGGCCACTAATCCCCCAATGGGTTATTAATAATGGTCCTTTTTCAATATTTTTAACACCCTTCCATTGTATGATTGCATTATCCACTGCCACACCCATCAATGTTGTTATATTTTTATCGACAATATTAAATGTAAATAAGGAAGGTACAGGATCAACGATGGTATGTCCAAAATTAGTGATCCATGGTAATTTATCTGCCTTTAACATACCGCCTGTTGCCAAACAAACTGCATCCGCTTGCATATTGGGCTTGCCTTTTAATTGAATGGTAAATTGTTGTGTATTGGTTGCGTTACTTACAATATCAATCACCTCGTGTTGGGTTAATACTTGAATTTTATATTGTTGTATTTTTCTTAAAAAACAATCTATGATGGTTTCTGAATTATTAGTAGTTGGAAACATCCTACCATCCTTTTCTGTATGCAAATCCACCCCATTTTTTGCAAACCAATCAATCGTATTTTTTGTAGCAAATTGATAAAATGATTTTTTTAAAAAACGTTGTCCTCTTGGATATTTTTTCAATAGCATTTCTATATCGGGACAGGCATGCGTTACATTACAACGACCGCCGCCACTTACCCTTACATTCGCTAATACCTTTGTTGATTTTTCTAAAATTTTAATCTCCCAATTCGGGTGTAGCTCTGCCACATGGATGGCACAAAAAAATCCTGCGGCACCCCCACCAACGATGACTATCTTTTTATTTCCCATGTGATTTTTATTTTGGAAACGAGGATGCAAAATAAAAGCGATTCCCAAAAGAAATGCTTTTTTTATTATTGACAACTAATAATAAGCGCTATTTAAATTCGAATTCTTTTTTTCTGCAACTTCAATCATACTGAAATCAGAAAGAATCAATGCTTCTTTGTCCTTTACACAAACATCATGTTCAAAGTGAACTGACATTTTACCATCCTGTGTTTTTACTGTCCAGCCATCCTCCTCAGTAAACACTTTATGCGTGCCCATATTAATCATTGGCTCAATTGCCAATACTAAATTTTCTTTCATCTTTAATCCTGTGCCTCTTTTACCGTAATTAGGTACTTGCGGATCCTCATGTAATGACTTCCCTAATCCATGTCCGACTAATTCTCGTACAACGCCATAGCCATGTAACTTTTCGGTATGTTCTTGTATTGCAAAACTAATATCACCCACTCGATTATTTACAATTGCTTTTTCAATTCCTTTATACAAGGACTCCTTGGTAACTTTTACTAATTGTAAAATATCAGGAGCTACATCACCTAATATAAAAGTATATGCATGATCCCCATGCCAACCATTTAATACAACCCCTAAATCAATGGATACAATATCTCCTTCCTTCAATGGTGTTTTATTTGGAAAGCCATGTACCACCACATCATTCACTGATGCGCATATATTATGCGGATAGCCATGGTAATTGTAAAATGAAAGTGTTGCATTATGATCTTTAACGAACTGCATACAAAACTGATCAACATCCAATGTAGACATACCAGGCTTTAATATAGTAGCTACTTGTGTTAAGGTTTTACTTACCAACAACGCAGCTTCCTGCATTAATTTTACCTGATCCTCTGTTTTTATATGCACCATAGATTGAGCTTGTCTTAAAACGAAACAAACCTGCCTTGAATGGACAGGTTTGTAAAGATAAATATTTTTAAAGTAACCATTAGCCTAAATAGGCGAATTGGTCATTGGATTACGACCTTGAACACGTCCAGAATTCATTAAGCCATCATACTGACGCATCAATAGATAGGTTTCAATTTGTTGTAAAGTATCTAATACAACACCTACCATTATTAATAATGATGTTCCACCAAAGAAAGTACTGAATCCTTGTGTAACCCCTAATTTTTGAGCAAACCCTGGCAAAATACCCACCAATGCTAAAAATATAGCACCAGGTAAAGTGATTCTATCCATAACTGCTCCAATATAGTCAGTGGTTGGTTGTCCAGGCTTAACACCAGGAATAAAACCATTGTTACGTTTTAAATCTTCAGAAATTTGCTTTGGATTAAAAATCAAAGCTGTATATAAGAAAGTAAAACCAATGACCATTACAGAGTATATTAACATATACCAAGCATTACTATGATCATTGAATATTCTTACAATACCTTGTGCTGAATCTAAATTTGTAAATGAAACCAATGTAGGTAAGAACATAATTGCTTGCGCAAAAATGATTGGCATAACACCAGCACTATTCACTTTTACAGGTAAAAATTGTCTTGCACCTCCTACTTGAGATCCGCCAATAACTTGTTTCGCATATGTAACCGGGATTTTTCTAACCCCTTGTACTAAGATAATTAAACCCATAATGATCGTAACTAAAATTGCAATTTCAATTAAGAAAATTAACAATCCGCCACCACCTTTTTGGCTTTTAGAACCGAATTCCATAATCAATGATTGTGGTAATCTTCCTAAGATACCCACCATGATGATGATTGAAGTTCCATTACCCAAACCCTTATCTTGAATTTTTTCACCTAACCACATTACAAATAAAGTACCTGCAGTTAATGTAATAACAGTAGAGAACCAGAAGAAAGGTTTGTATGCAGGAATCAACGCATCTGCATATCCTGGGCTATTTAAATAAGCAACGTACGCACCTGCTTGAAAAGTAGTTACGATGACTGTTAAATAACGTGTCCATTGATTTATTTTATTACGACCACTTTCTCCTTCCTTTTGTACCTTTTGTAATTGCGGAACTAAAATGGTCATTAATTGCATAAAGATAGAAGCAGAAATGTAAGGCATGATACCTAAAGCCAAAACAGATGCTTGTGAAAAAGCACCACCAGCAAACATATCAAAAATGCCCAATAAGCCATTGTTGCCTCCTGCTTTTTGTGCAGCTTCTATTGCTAAAGGATTAATACCTGGCAAAGTAATTTGCGCACCAATACGGTAGGTTAATACTAAAGCTAAAGTGACAAGAATTTTACTTCTTAAGTCAGAGATAGTCCAGATATTTTTTAAAGTATCAAGTAATTTTTTCATCAGTGTTTAATTATTGCCCAAAAGCACTTTTTAATAACGAAAAACAAATTGAAT
>SYEV01000099.1 GCA_005800655.1 Bacteroidota bacterium | reverse complement strand
CTCTGGAATTTTGGCACCATCCATATCAATTTTGTTGATGACAGGAATTATTTCCAAATTATTATCTAATGCCAAATATAAATTACTAATTGTTTGTGCTTGTATTCCTTGTGATGCGTCCACTAATAATAAAGCACCCTCACAAGCAGCTAATGCCCTACTTACTTCATAACTAAAATCCACGTGACCCGGTGTATCAATTAAATTGTAGGTATAGGTTACACCTTTATGAATATAATTAATTTGAATCGCATGACTTTTAATCGTGATCCCTTTTTCACGCTCCAAATCCATATCATCCAAAACCTGGTTCATCATTTCTCTTTCCGTGATGGTTTTGGTATGTTCTAACAAACGATCAGCCAAGGTACTTTTACCATGGTCAATGTGCGCGATAATACAAAAGTTTCTTATGTTCTTCATGTAAGTGAAAATAGGCTTTAAAATCTATTGAAGCGCGTTTATGATTGCAGTAAATTCGGTAGCAATTAATGATGCACCACCGACCAACCCACCGTCTACATCAGGTTGTGAAAATAATTCAACAGCATTAGCTGCTTTTACACTTCCCCCATACAAAATTGAAATTTGATCCGCAATATCCGCACCATATTTTGTTGCTAAAACAGATCTAATAAAAGCATGTATTTCCTGTGCTTGTGCACTTGAGGCTGTTTTACCAGTACCAATTGCCCAAATGGGTTCATAGGCAATCACTACTTTTAATAGTTGTTCCGATGATAAGTGGAATAAGGAATTGATTAATTGGGTTTCAACAAAAGCATTTTGTGTACCCGCTTCTCTAATAGATAAGGGCTCCCCACAACAAAAAATGGGTGTGCTATTATTCGATAGTACTGCATTTATTTTTTCTGCTAATAATGCATCTGATTCTGAGAAATATTCACGCCTTTCGGAATGTCCAATAACAATATGATTTACCCCAACCGATGAATACATGGGTGATGATATTTCACCAGTGAAAGCGCCATTGCTGTTTTGATGGCAATTTTGTGCGGCTATAAAAACATTAGGTATTCCTTGAATTTGATGTACCGCATTTGATATATATATCGCTGGCACCGAAAATACAACCTGTTGATTATCAGTTAATTTAGGTAGCTTATCTAAAATATTTTTCAGTAAATCTTGTGCTTCCTGCTGATTTAAATTCATTTTCCAATTGGCTGCAGCTATTTGTTTTCTCATATTCCTTTAACTATTTAAACACTAAAATTAGCGTTGCAAAGGTAGTTAAAAAATAGTTGTATTTGGTCCAATTTGTCAGTTTATACAGTCAAATAAAAAAACGGCAAAATGCATAAAATAAAAGGATTAGGAAGCTTTTTTATAGAGCATTAACAGTACCTTCTTTTCCTCTTCCGTCATCACATAACCTTTTAATTGTTTCCAATTTCCAATGTCTTCAATGGCCTTGTCAATTTGATATCCTGGTACAATGCCCCAAGTAAAATTGGGAATAAATTTCGGAAGTAAGCCATTCCCGAATATGTTGGCACTCACACCAATATAGCTGCCTGTATTTATACTTGATTGAATGGCAAAACGACTATAGTCACCCACGAGCATTCCCATTTTTTGACCAACGGTTTCCCAGATTTGTTTGGCCTCATTCCACATTTGAATGGGTCCTGCAGTATTTTTAATGTTACTATTACAAGTGCCTGCACCTAAGTTGCACCAATGTCCAATAATACTATCTCCCAAATATCCTTCATGTCCCTTATTCGAAAAACCCATCAAAACTGAATTTTTAATTTCCCCGCCAGCCAAGCAAAAAGGTCCAATGGTCGTTGCTCCATAAATACTCGTGTTCATTTTAACTACCCCCTTTTCCCCTAGAACAAATGGTCCTCGTATGGCAGTTCCTTCCATAATCATCGCATTTTTGCCAATATAAATAGGGCCAGTACTAGCGTTTAAAATTGCGCAATGTACTTCGGCACCTTTTTCAATAAATATATTTTCAGGCTGAATCACTTTATTGCTTGTGTCAATTTTTATACCTGTAACATGTTTCTTAACCCATGCAAAATCATTCTCAATAAACTTTGTATGTAATTGCAACATGCCAATCGCATCTTGCACAAACTCCCCTTTTTCAAAAGTAATGGGTGCAAAATTGCCTAATAACATTTTTTCAAAGATTCTATCTTCAGAATAAGTTGCTATCCATTTTCCCGACTTGCTAATTATTTTTTCTCCTATTTTCAAATTTAAAATTGCTTCCACTAAATCAGTGGTTGGTATACAGGTCACATTTATAAAAATAGCCGCTTCTTTATTTTGTAAAAAATCACTGTTATCATATAATTTTTGCAAATAGGGCGCCGTATAGATAGCAGTTTCTTTGTTTAACAAATGCTCCCATCTTTCTTGAAATGAGTAAATACCCATCCTAAATTGCGCAACCGATTGCGTCAAACTAAAAGGATAAAATTTTTCTCTATCCGCAATATCCACTAAAACAAAATGCATAGTATGCTTATTTATATGTAAAAGTAAAGCAAGTTTAAGGAAATTGCAGATCTTCCTTAACATATTCATTTAATGCTTATTTTTGGTGTATAAATTATCACATATGCAAATAGGTTATTTTGATTACCCTACTCCGGCCAATGAGCCTGTTTTATTTTATGCACCAGGAACACCTGAAAAATTAGCTTTGAAGAAAGCCCTCGCTAGTTTGAAAAGTAAAACAATGGATATACCCATGTACATTAATGGGAAAGCGGTACGTACCGGAAATAAAATTGCCATTCATCCGCCACACGAAATAAAACATACACTTGGCCATTTTCACATGGGTACAAAAAAACATGTGGATCAAGCCATTACAAGTGCATTAAAAGTGCGTAACACTTGGGCGGATATGTCCTGGGAATCACGTGCACATATATTTTTAAAAGCAGCAGATTTATTAGCCACCAAATACCGTTTTGAAATGAATGCGGCAACCATGCTTGGTCAAAGTAAAAATGCTTATCAAGCCGAGATCGATGCCGCATGTGAATTGATTGATTTTTTAAGATTCAACGTTCATTTTTTAAGTACAATTTATAAGCAACAACCGGTTTCATCTCCTGGCATGCATAATAGAATGGAATGGCGTGGTTTGGAAGGATTTGTTTTAGCAATCACTCCTTTTAATTTTACAGCTATTGGTGGAAATCTTCCTGCATCAGCTGCTATGTGTGGCAATGTAGTTGTTTGGAAAGCAGCCAACACGCAAGTGTATTCTGCACAATTATTTATGCGAATTTTAAAAGAAGCAGGACTTCCTGATGGCGTAATAAATTTAGTATATGTAGATGGGCCAACGATTGGTGCTACTTGTTTCTCCCATCCTGATTTTGCAGGTGTACATTTTACTGGATCAACAGGTGTATTTAATTATATGTGGAAACAAATCGGTGAAAATATTCCAAAGTATAAAACCTATCCAAGAATAGTAGGTGAAACAGGTGGTAAGGATTTTGTGGTGGTACATCCAACTGCCGATGTGGATAGTGTTGTTACTGCACTTGCAAGAGGCGCATTCGAATACCAAGGACAAAAATGTTCTGCTGCTTCTCGTGCTTATTTGCCAAAAAATATTGCACCTGCTGTGAAGGCAAAATTGGTGAAAGCAATCCAATCCATGAAAATGGGAACGGTGGAAGATTTTTCAAATTTTGTAAATGCAGTAATTGATGAAAAATCTTTTGACAATATTGCGAAATATATAAACAAAGCAAAGAAAGATAAAAAAGCAAAAATTTTAGTAGGCGGAAACTTTAGTAAGAAAAACGGTTATTTCGTTGAACCTACCGTTATTGAAACCAGCGATCCAAAATATTTGACCATGTGTGAGGAGATATTTGGCCCCGTATTGACTATTTATGTTTACCCGACGAATCAATTTGAAAAAACATTGGATTTGTTGGACAAAACATCCAAATACGCTTTAACGGGTGCGATAATTTCTCAAGACAGAGCTTCCATAAATTTGGCTACTGATAAATTACGTCATGCTGCTGGCAACTTTTATATCAATGACAAACCCACTGGAGCAGTGGTAGGACAACAACCATTTGGGGGTGCCAGGGCATCTGGAACCAATGACAAAGCGGGAAGTATGTTAAATTTATACAGATGGTTAAGTGCTAGAACCATTAAAGAGACCTTTAACCCACCTACCGACTATAAATACCCATTTTTAAACGAGGCATAAGCTACTGGATTTAAGCTGTTTTAATTCAGAAAACTGTATATTTGCCCCTCAAAATAAAAGGACTGTGGCCCAAAAATTTTCTAAAGAAACCTACCTGTATTGGTATGAATTGATGCAATTAATTCGTCAATTTGAATCCAAATCAGAGGAAATGTATAAAATGGCTGGAAAAATCAGAGGATTTTTCCATGTTTACAATGGACAGGAAGCCATTGCAGCTGGTTGTATGACTGCTACAAATCAAGAAGATCCCTTCATAACTGCTTACCGTGATCATGGTTTGGCTTTGGCCAAAGGCATGAGCCCTAATTCTGCGATGGCAGAGTTATATGGTAAAGCGACTGGCTGCTCTAAAGGAAAAGGTGGCAGTATGCACTTTTTCAGCAAGGAACATTACTTTTTTGGAGGACATGGAATTGTAGGTGCTCAAATAGGCACTGGTGCTGGATTGGCTTTTGCTGAACAATACAGAGGTTCAAAAAATGTTGTATTGTGCTTTTTTGGAGATGGTGCTGCAAGACAAGGGATGTTGCATGAGGTATTTAATTTAGCCATGCTATGGAAATTGCCTGTTGTATTTATTTGTGAAAACAATAATTACGCCATGGGAACTTCAATTGAAAGAACAAGTAATGTAATAGATATATACAAATTGGCGGATGCTTACGAAATGCCAGCCGATAAAATTGACGGTATGACTGCAGAAGCTGTTCATGAAGGTGTTGCGCGTGCGGTAAATAGAGCACGCCAGGGAGAAGGTCCTACTTTATTGGAAATGAAAACCTATCGTTACAAAGGTCATTCCGTATCTGATCCTCAAAAATACAGAACAAAGGATGAAGTAGAAGAATACAAAAACCAAGATCCAATTACAAAAGTAAGTAAAACCATTTTGGATAATAATTTTGCTACCGAAGCGGAATTAAAAGCAATTGATGATAAAATAACTTTGATTGTGGATGCTTCCGTTAAGTTTGCTGAAGAAAGCCCTTGGCCTGATGATAGTGAAGTATACAAAGATGTGTACATTGATCAAAATTATCCATTCATTGTTGACTAATAAAGTAGAAAAAATTATAAAATAATAATATGAGCGAGTTACAAAAAGAAAATCACCCATTTTTAGATTTCGTCAGTAAAAATAAAAAGGCATTAACATATACAGTTACAGCAATTGCTATTTCTTTAGTTGCGTTTTTTGGATACACAGAATTGTATCAAAAACCAAGAGAAGAAAAAGCAGCTGATGCAATGTTCACTGCAGAAAAATATTTTGCCATGGATTCTTCTAGTCTTGTGTTAAATGGAGATGGTCAAAGCAAAGGTGTTTTATATATTATCAAAGAATTTGGTGGTACAAAAGCGGCTAACCTTGCAAAATATTATGCTGGTATTAGTTACTTCAGAATGAATGATTTTAATAAGTCAGTTGAATATTTAAAGGACTTTTCTACTTCAGCGAAACAAGTTCAAGCAATTGCTTATGGTACTATCGGAGATGCTTACAGCGAATTAAAAAATACAGACGAAGCCTTGAATTATTACAAAAAGGCGGGCGGTCATTTCCCGGAAGACGAAGCGATTAGTTCAGAATACTTGTACCGTGCTGCTTCCCTATTAGAATTGAATGGCAAAGCGGACGAAGCTGTAGAAATTTTTAAAGATATCAAAACTAAGTATCCTAAATCTGAAAAAGGATTGATGGCAGATAAGTTCATCAATAAATTGAAGGTGCAACCTTAATCAACGATACTAATTAACCTATTTTAAAGCATTCTCCACAATTTGTAGAGAATGCTTTTTTTATGTATTTTATTTAGTGACAATTCGTATTTTTGGGTATGACAGTTCAATTATTTGTTCCCTGCTTTATTGATCAACTTTATCCTCAAGTTGCTTTTGACACCATTAAAGTACTTGAAAAAGCAGGTTGTAATGTTAAATACAATGCACAACAAACCTGTTGTGGCCAACCTGCCTTTAATGCAGGATTTTGGGGAGAATCAAAGGATGTTTGTACAAAGTTTGTACAGGATTTCGAAGGAGCTGATTACATTGTAAGTCCAAGTGCAAGTTGTTCAGGATTTGTCAGAAACAATTACGGAAAGTTATTTGAAAACAATGCTTTTCAAAGTCCTGCTAAAAAAGTAGCCAGCCGCATTTATGAACTATCTGAATTTTTAGTGAAGGTATTAAATATTACAGAATTAGGTGCTTCTTTTGAAGGCAAAGCAACATTTCATGATAGTTGTGCTGGATTAAGAGAATGTCACATTAAAGACGAACCCAGACAATTATTAGCTGCCGTGAAAGGTTTGGAATTAGTAGAAATGCAAGAAACCGATTTATGTTGTGGATTTGGTGGAAGTTTTGCTGTAAAATATGATACCATTAGTGTTTCGATGGCTGATCAAAAAATTGAAAACACCATTAAAACAGAAGCCTCCTACTTAATAAGTACTGATATGAGTTGTTTAATGCATATCGATGGCAGAATGAAACACAATGGACAAAATGTAAAAGTATTGCACCTGTCCGAAGTATTAGCAAGTGGTTATTAATATAAATTCACATCTCTTAACATGGCATATTGGTTAATTAAATCAGAACCCTTTAAATATTCTTGGGATCAATTCAACAAGGATAAAAAAACATTTTGGGATGGTGTTAGAAACTATCAAGCGCGAAATAATTTACGTGCAATGAAAAAAGGCGATTTAGCTTTTTGGTATCATAGTAATGAAGGCATGGAAATTGTGGGCATTGCAAAAGTGGTGAAAGAATCCTATCAGGATCCTACCACTACTGAAACCGCATGGTTAGCTGTTGATTTTGCACCGCATAAGAAGTTGAAGCACCCGGTAAAATTAGCAGATGTGAAAGCCAATACCAACTTGTCTAATATGGCTTTAGTTAAAATGGGGCGTTTGTCGGTTCAACCAGTAACTGAATTGGAATGGGAAGAAGTTTTAAAAATGAGCCAAGGCTTATAATTCCTATTTAAAAAAGGTGTACCCAATTAAAATGGCAATCACCACTCCTATTAAATCAGCAAAAAGACCTGCCCACAAAGCATAGCGTATTTTTTTGATGCCTACACTTCCAAAATACAAAGCAATAATATAAAAGGTAGTATCTGCTGAGCCCTGGAATATAGAAGCCAATTTGCCTACAAATGAATCAGGTCCTTGTGTTTGAAATATATCCAACATCATACCCCTTGCCCCACTCCCACTTAATGGTTTCATAATTGCTACAGGAAGTGCTCCAATGAATTCCGTATTCACACCCGTTAATTGAATTAAATAAGTAAGTCCATTTAAAATATAAACCATCGCGCCACTATCTCTGAATACACGAATAGCCACCAACATGGCGACTAAGTATGGAATAATTTTTACGATTACCTCAAATCCCTTTTTTGCCCCGTCAATAAATGCATCAAAAACGGATATTTTTTTATAGGCGCCGCCTAAAATAATGCCAACTATAATGAATAACAATAATCCATTGCCTACAGTTTTTGAAAATAGTTCTTTTTGTATCGAGGTTAATGCATTCACACTAAATATAACACCTACCATTAAAAGAATTAAACCAAGTATCCAACCAATTAATATTTTATCCCATTTTAATTTTTGATATAAACCAACTACAATTATTGAAGCCAAAGTAGTACCAATAGTGGCTAGTACACAAGGAATAAATATACTGGCTGCGTCCTGTGAACCAGCAGCTAATCGATAAGAAATAATCGTTAAAGGAATAATGGTGAGTCCACTGGTATGCAAAACCAGGAACATAATTTGTGCATTGGTCGCTTTTTCCTTTTCAGGATTCAAACTTTGTAAACTTTCCATGGCTTTTAACCCAAATGGCGTTGCCGCATTATCTAAACCCAACATATTTGCACTAAAATTCATCACCATTTGACCCATGGCAGGATGATTTGCTGGCACTTCAGGAAACAAACGACTTAAAAATGGATTCATCCATTTGGCCAATTTTTGAATAGCACCCGCTTTTTCGGCAATATTCATTAAACCTAGGAAAAACACCATGGTACCAGCCAAAGGCAAGGCAACATCCATCACAGATGATTTGGCAGAGTCAAAAATGCCATCAGCTAGTAATTTAAATATCTCTGTGTCGCCTAAAAATACCAGTTTGATCAAGGCAATTACAAATGCAATCACAAAAAATGCCATCCATATAATATTCAAAGCCATAAATCAATTGTTTGTGGTTCTAATATAGTCAATTTTGGGATTAGAATTGTATTTTTGCGCTCTTAAAACTTGATAGATTATGGCATTACAGGCAGGAATTGTGGGATTACCTAATGTAGGAAAATCAACCTTATTTAACGCAGTAAGTAATAGTGCAAAAGCACAGGCAAGTAATTATAGATTTTGCACCATTGAACCGAATGTAGGATTAGTGGATGTACCTGATCATAGAATGCAACAATTGGCAGATTTAATTATTCCCAATCGCATTGTCCCTACCCAATTAGAAATCGTAGATATTGCTGGCTTGGTAAAAGGAGCAAGTAAAGGAGAAGGATTGGGAAATAAGTTTTTAGCGAATATTCGTGAAGTAAGTGCAGTGATCCATGTGATTCGATGTTTTGAAGATGAAAATGTATTAAGAGAGGAAGGCGTGATTAACCCAATTGGTGATAAGGAAATTATTGAAACTGAATTACAATTAAAGGATTTAGATAGTGTCGATAAAAAGATACAACGTTGTGAAAAAATGGCCAAGACCGATCCCAAAGCCAAAGTGGAATTAGAAGTTTTACAAAAGTGTAAAACACATTTGGAGCAAGGAAAAAGTATCCGATCTTTAGATTTATCAAAAGAAGACAGAGTAGCAATAGCGGATAGTTTCTTATTAACCGAGAAGCCTGTCATGTATGTGGCCAATGTAGATGAAGCATCTATGCATGTAGGTAACAAATATTCAGCTATGTTGGTTGAAATGGCAAAAAATGAAGGTGCTGAGGTTATTGTAATGTGTAATAATATTGAAGCACAAATCGCTGAATTAGAGGATCCTGCGGATAAGGCGGTATTTATGGAGGAATATCAAATGAAGGAACCAGCATTGAATAGATTAATTCAGTCAGCGTATAAATTATTGAACTTAGAAACCTACTTTACAGCTGGAGTGCAGGAAGTTAGGGCTTGGACT
>SYEV01000013.1 GCA_005800655.1 Bacteroidota bacterium | reverse complement strand
TTTTTGCATCATTGGTTTCAACTTAGATAAATCCGGCTCCTTTTCAAATCTTCCTTGAAATATATTTACGCTCATTTCAGATAAAGATGGCTTTTGATCAGGGAATTTAGTCACTACAATATTTTTAAACGCTACTTGACCATGATCACCCTGTATTCTTAAAGCATCTTCTGCTATTTCATTCCTTGAAATGGAACCAGCAGTAGGTCCTGATAATTCTATATTTTCTTGAATCACCACCCCATTTAATTCTACTTTTAAAATTCTTGCATTCTCCGTTTTTACACCATTCGCAAATCGAGGTGCTTGAAATGAAATTTTATAATGCTGCCATAAACCTGGCGCTTTACTTACATTTTGTCTTGGGGCACGACCATCAAATACTCTTTGCCCTTCGGGCCTTTTACTATCGTTACGTTCGTAAATACCACCCATATCAGTTGACCTAGGTTTAATGACGCCCCAACTATCTAATAATTGTAATTCGTATCTGCCTTGCAAATAAATACCCGAGTTAGATTCCTTGGCCATCATACAATCCAATTCAAGGTCAATATCCCCATGTTTGAAAATGGTAAATAAATCCTTACGCGCTGTTGAATCAGGTATGTTAACGAGTATACCTGTGCCTGGCGTAAAACTAATATGATGACTCTTATTGATGTCCGCATAAACACTTCCCGCAATATGCCAATTCGCTGTAGGCTTATTAAATTCGCTCATCGTAGTTAAATCGAGTTTTGTTTGCGCAGTCAGGTTTAAGTTAATTAGTAGCGCAAAAATTGCTATACCAGATTTAAAGTAAGACACTACATTGATTCGAAAATTTGGATGATATCCCATATTCATTATTTTGAGTTAGCAATTTATGAAAAATACATTTAAAATCACTCCGCTTTTGTTATTAATACACACAAAAAAGCCCTCCCAATGTGATTGAGAAGGCTTTAATACATAAGATTATTATTTTATACTAAATCAAAGCGATCTAAGTTCATCACTTTAGTCCATGCTGCAACAAAGTCATGCAAGAATTTTTCCTTAGCATCGTCGCATGCATATACTTCAGCCAATGCACGTAATTCCGAATTAGATCCAAATATTAAATCAACTCTTGTTCCTGTCCATTTAACTTTTCCTGTTGCACGATCACTTCCTTCGAAAATATATTGATGTGCATCGGTCGCTTTCCAAGTAGTTGAATAGTCAATTAAATGCGCAAAAAAATCATTGGTTAATACACCAGGCTGATTTGTAAATACACCGTGATTTGATCCATCAAAATTGGTATGCAATACACGTAATCCGCCAACAAGCATTGTTAATTCAGGCGGTGTTAAATTTAATAATTGTGCTTTATCAATCAACATTTCTTCAGGAGATATTAAAGTACGTGGTTTGATATAGTTACGAAATCCATCAGCAATAGGTTCTAACACGCCAAATGATTCAACATCTGTTTCGGCCTGTGATGCATCAGCACGACCTGGGTTGAAAGGAACTTTAATTTCATTTCCGCCATCCTTCGCCGCTTTTTCAATTGCGGCAGCACCTGCTAAAACGATTAAGTCAGCAATGGATACTTGCTTTTCTGTATTTGTACTATTAAATGCAGTTTGAATAGCTTCCAAAGCATCTAATACTTTTGATAATTGTGCAGGATTATTTGCTACCCAATATTTTTGAGGCGCTAAACGAATACGTGCACCATTTGCACCACCTCGCTTATCTGAACCACGGAATGAGGAAGCAGAAGCCCAAGCAGTTGCCACTAATTCACTCACTGATAATCCAGAAGCAATAATTGTTGTTTTTAATGCTGCAATATCATTAGCATCAATTAATTTATGTGTAACTGCGGGTATTGGATCCTGCCATATTAAAACTTCTGCAGGAACTTCAGCGCCTACATAACGAGAACGCGGGCCCATATCACGATGCGTTAATTTAAACCATGCTCTTGCAAATGCATCTGCAAATTGATCTGGATTTTCATGAAATCTTTTTGAAACTTTTCCATAAGCTGGATCCACTCTTAATGCGATATCAGTAGTTAACATGGTTGGCGCATGTGTGATAGCTGGATCATGTGCATCTGGCACAGTACCTGCACCCCCACCCGCTTTTGGCTTCCACTGATTTGCACCCGCTGGACTTTTTGTTAACTCCCACTCAAATCCAAAAAGATTATCAAAATAATTATTACTCCATTTTGTAGGCGTGGTTGTCCATGCACCTTCTAAACCTGATGTAATCGTATATTGTGCGTTACCTGTTCCATAGGTATTTTTCCAACCCATACCTTGTTCTTCAACACTTGCAGCAGCAGGTTCTTTGCTTACATATTTACCAGGATCTGCTGCTCCATGTGTTTTTCCAAATGTGTGTCCACCTGCAATTAATGCCACTGTTTCTTCATCATTCATTGCCATACGTGCAAAAGTTTCTCTAATATCACGTGCTGATGCGATAGGATCAGGATTGCCATTTGGTCCTTCTGGGTTCACATAAATTAAACCCATTTGCACCGCAGCCAATGGATTTTCTAAATCACGATCGCCCGTATATCTTTTATCTCCTAACCACTCTCTTTCATTACCCCAATAAACATCTTCTTGTGGCTCCCATACATCTGCTCTTCCACCAGCAAAACCAAAAGTTTTGAAACCCATAGATTCCAATGCACAGTTACCTGTAAGTATCATTAAATCAGCCCAAGATAATTTTTGACCATACTTTTTTTTGATCGGCCATAGTAATAAACGCGCTTTATCTAAATTGGTATTATCAGGCCAACTGTTTAATGGCGCAAATCTTAGCATACCAGCACCACCACCACCGCGACCATCTGTGGTACGATAAGTTCCTGCACTATGCCAAGCCATACGAATAAAGAAAGGTCCGTAGTGACCATAGTCTGCTGGCCACCAATCTTGTGAGGTGGTCATTAATTCGAACATATCTTTTTTCACTTCTT
>SYEV01000012.1 GCA_005800655.1 Bacteroidota bacterium | reverse complement strand
GTCATTGAATCCACTTTGATAGCATAATATTTTCCATATTCTGAGTATTCCGCTACAACACGGCCATCCTTTAACTTAATCTTCGCAGGTGCAGTTTCACTATCAAAATAATCTGGCTGCCTGCTAAATGGCAGATATAATAAAAAACAAACGACAAATAATATGATTGCTGACTTAAGCAATGATAAATTAATTTTTTTCATTTAAAAAAGGGGCGCTTCTGTTTTGAAGCAACCCCTTATAATTATTTTGAACTTAAATTCCTAGTTACTCAAACTTCTAAAGTCAACAGGAACTAATTTACTTACCCCTGGTTCCTGCATCGTTACGCCATAAATAACATCCACCGCACTCATTGTTTGTTTATTGTGCGTTACAATAATAAATTGTGAGTTGTTGCTGAATTTTTTAATCATTTGCGTAAACTTGCCCACATTCGCATCATCTAATGGCGCATCCACCTCATCTAAAATACAGAATGGGGCTGGTTTGATTAAATAAATAGCAAATAGCATTGCAGTTGCTGTCAAAGTTCGCTCTCCTCCACTCAACTGACTAATAGATGATGGTTTCTTACCTTTAGGGCGGGCAACAATTTCAACTGCAGTTTCCGCTAAATTATCTGGATCCACCAATATTAAGTCACAAGAATCTTCCTCAGTAAATAAGGCTTTAAATACTTTCTGGAAGTTTTCACGTGCAGTATTGTAGGTGGCCAAAAATGCCTGATTTGCAGTTGCTTCAACTTCCTGGATGGTTAACATCAAACTATCCTTTGCAGTCACTAAGTCATTCTTCTGCTCCAAGATGAAATCATATCTCTTTTTCATCTCCGTATACGCTTCAATGGCTGTTGGATTTACTTCACCCATATTTTCCAGACGCTTTTTCATTCTGTCTGTATTAGCTTGTAATTCATCTAAAGAAGTGTCCGTAAAACGTCCTTCATCTAAAATATCCTCAATTTCAACCTTGAACTCAACATTTAAACGCTCCTTGGTTCCTGCTAATTGTAATTTCAAGTTATTCAACTTATCCTTAATCTCATTAATTAATTGATCCACCAATTCCTTGGATTTAACCAAATGCCTTAATGCACTTTCCTTTTCCTGTAAATCATTTCTTAACTTATAATAAGCTTGATCTGCTTCATTTAACTTTAATTCTTCTTCTTCCTTAATTCTAATTGATTCAACCAATCCATCTTGTAATGAGGTTAACTGGTCTTTACTTTCAATGATTGCCGCTGAAGCTTCGGTTAACTGTAAACTATTCGTTTGGATTTGTGCATGTAAATCATTTAATTGATTTTCCTTGAACAACACTTCCTGTTGTAAAGCCTCAATTTTACTTTGTTGCTTCGTTAATTGCAAGTTCATCTCATTAAACTCACCGGAGGCTAAATGGTACGCTTGCTCAGCAGCTTGATATGCCAACTCTATTGCCTCTAATTTAGTTTGGGTTTCCTTTAAGGATATATTCAAAGCATCAAAAGCAATTCTAGTATCTGCAATTGCAGTATGCTCAAATTGTAATTTTTCTTCAAATTCTTTCAATTTAGCAGCTGCAGAAGTTTGCGCTAATTGTAAATTTTCTAACCTATTTTTATTTGCAAACACTTCATTGATTAAAGTATTCACCAATTGCTCAATGGATCTAATCTCATTTTCCTTCAACAATTCGTTAAATTCTAAAACAGCATTGTGCTTCACCTGAATTTTTTCCTTTAATTCATTCACCACTTTTTCTTGTGATTGAATATCGGCTAATAATTTTTCTAGATTTTTTGCACGGCCAATTTTTTTACCTTCGAAAATGCCCACACTTCCACCAGTCAAAGTATACTTTCCTTTAACGTACTTACCTGTTTTTTCTAAAAGGATTCCGTCAAACTCTGTTTGTAAAGCTTGCTCATTTTCAGCAATAAACACATTACCTAATAATTGACTCGCTAAAGCAGCATATTTACTATCTACTTCCAAAACAGACAATGCAGCAATGGTATTTGCAGGTGCAGCTACTGCACTAATTCCTTTTAATTGATCCAATAAAAAGAAATTAGCTTTTCCTTTTTTGTTTTCATCTAACAATTGAATGGCTTGCAACCCTTCTTGTAAATTATTAACAACATAATAGTTTAAATAAGGCTCTAAAACATTTTCAACGGCTGTGCGATAATCTTCCTTAACATATAAAATGTCAGATAAGATAGGTGCGCTATGATTCCACCCTGTATTTTTATGTAAAAATTTAACGCTATCTGGATATCCTTCCATGGAGTCCACTAAACTTTTCAATAAATCGTACTCATTCTTTTTGGCATCTAATATTCTTGTTTCATCGGCCAATTGAGATCTTAATTTTTCTAATTGCTCCTGTGTTTCAAAAATACCCGCTTTAGCTTGATCATGTTGCAGGTGCAACTCAGCCAAATGTGCTTTATTGGAAGCCAATGCAGCTTCCTTTTCAGCTAATTGCGCTGTTATCGTTTCTATTTGGATAACTCTTTGTCCTTGCTCCTCTTCTAATTGAAGTTGTGATCTTTGTATGTTTTGAATGGACGTATCTGCGACAGCCACTTTTTTCTCCGCATCAAATTGATTACGTTGAATTTGTTGGTATTGTTGTCTTAAATTATCCAACACTGATCTTTGATCATCAAAATCAGTTCGCTTATTGGTTAATTCAAGTTGGGTTTGTTCCACCCTTGTTTTAAAATCTTGAAATATTTTTTCTTCATCTACTACCTGCAACTTGGTGTATTCAATCGAATCCCCAATTGTTTTTAATTGCCCTTCCGCTCTTTCTAAAAATTCCTGTAAAGATTTTTCTTTGTCGTTTAAGTAATCAAGTCGTTGCGCGGCTAAGTTTTTATCGTTTTCCTTTGACCGCAAGTCTTGCAACAAATCATTAAACGCATGCTGCATAGTTTGCAAATTCTTTTCCTTCTCAATAAACCCTACACGCTCTTGCTCAAGCCCAGCTTCTTCCAATGCAATGGCCGCTTCTAATTCAAACTTTTTGTCTGTTTCTGCATCTTGTTGCTCGTTTAACTCCTTATAACTGATGTTAAAGCCCTCTAATGCCGCTTTTGCAAGTTCAATAGCTGTATCCTTATAGTCCTTCTTAATTTCAAAATACTTCTCTGCCTTCTTCGCTTGATTTTCTAAAGTTTTTAATTGATTGTTGATTTCAAATATTAAATCTTCAATCCTTGCCAAATCCTGCTCAGTAGCATCTAATTTATTCTTCGCTTCTTTCTTACGTGTTTTATAAATCGTAATCCCAGCTGCTTGCTCTAACATACGACGACGACTATTATCCTTATCCTTGATAATATCATCCACCATTGCTAATTCAATAATCGCATAACTATCTGTGCTTACACCTGTATCCATAAATAAATTATGAATATCTTTTAATCGACAAGCAACATCATTTAACCTGTATTCACTTTCGCCATTTTTATAAAAACGACGTGTAACTGTTACGTTGTTAAATTCAGTAGGTAATAAATTTTTTGTATTCTCGAAGGTTAAACTTACTTCAGCCATTCCACTTGCACTTCTAGTTTTACTTCCGTTGAAAACCAATGAATCTAAATTCTCACTACGAAGTGCTGAAATTTTCTGTTCACCAATAACCCATCTTATGCTATCAATAATATTACTCTTACCACAACCATTTGGCCCGATAATTCCAGTTATACCCTCGTCAAAACTTACAATTGTTTTGTCAGCAAAGCTCTTGAACCCCTTGATTTCTAATGACTTTAGTCTCACTTGTTTTCTACTTTTTTATGTCTGCGAACATAAGAAAAAGAGTCAAGAATTCAAGTCAAAAAGGGGGTTTTGTGTACAATTAGTGGAGAAAATTTAAGCCTTTACAACCAGCCTGCCTCCCTCGGTTGACAGGGTGCGGGAAGGAAACTTATTCACAACCATAAAATCATGGGTTGCCATTACAATCGCCGTGCCATCTTCCTTGGCAATTTGGAACAAAATCTGCATGATTTCATCACTAGTTTCGGGGTCTAAACTGCCCGTTGGCTCATCTGCCAGTATTAATTTGGGAGAATTAAGCAAGGCTCTCGCAATATCCACCCTTTGCTGCTCACCCCCGCTCATCTCAAAAGTCATTTTAAAGCCTTTATTTTGAAGCCCTACCTTGGCAAGTACATCATTGATCTTTTGATTGATTAACTGCTCATCCTGCCAGCCTGTAGCCTTAAGGACAAATCTCAAATTTTCATGCACATTACGATCAGTCAATAATTGAAAGTCCTGAAAAACAATCCCTAAATTTCTTCTTAAAAATGGAAGTTTTTTCCAATCCATTTCCTTTAAATCAAATCCCACCACTTTACCCTGACCTTCGGTAAGCGTAATTTCACCATATAATGTTTTAAGCAAACTACTTTTCCCAGTTCCGGTTTTACCCACCAAATAAACAAATTCCCCTTTTTGCACTTCAAAATTCACGTCTTGCAAAATCAAATTTCCACTTTGATAAATATTCACATTTTCAAGTTGTACTACAATTTCACTCATGATGTTTAAATTTGTTTGAGATTAATAATGATTCAACCTTTAATTTAAATCATTGAACTAATATTTAATTAATAGGGAAACACTTCCTTTCCAAAACTTCCTGCTAAAACTAACTCCTTCTGTTCTGATGCTTCCACACGACCAATTATTTGGGCTTCAGTATTAAACGATTTTGCTATTTCGATTAATGCTGTTGCAGAGGCTGCATCAGTAAAAATTTCCAATCGATGGCCCATATTAAATACCTGGTACATTTCTTTGGTATTCGCCCCTGAATTTTCCTGAATTAATTTAAAAATTGGTGGTGGTTCCATTAAATTATCCTTAATGATGCGCATGTTCCCTGGCAAATATTTCATGCACTTTGTTTGCCCGCCACCACTACAATGAATCATCCCTTTCACCACTTCAAAATGTTGGGATAAAATTGCTTTTACCAAAGGAGCATAAGTTCGCGTAGGGCTTAACAATAATTTTCCAACGGATACCGAACCAAAGCCTGGTATCTCTAATTCATCTGTCACTTTATTCTTTCCAATATAAACTACTTGCGCATTTAGTGCTGGCTCAAAAGTTTCCGGATACTTGGTCGCATATTCCTTACTCAAAACATCATGTCGCGCACTGGTTAAACCATTACTTCCTAAGCCACTATTGTATTCCGTTTCATAGGTTGCTTTTCCGTGACTTGAAAACCCAACAATCACTTGGCCTGGTGCGATTAAATCGTTGGTAATTAATTTTGATTTTGGCCATCTCGCCGTCATGGTTCCATTCACCGCAATGGTTCTAACCACATCCCCCACATCGGCAGTTTCGCCCCCTAAAAATTCAATATTTACGCCAAATTTTTTTAAAGTTGTAAAAAAATCCTGTGTGCCATTAATTAAAACACTTAACACCTCCCCTGTAATCACTGATTTATTTCGATCAATGGTGGAAGAAAATAATATTTGATCATAAATACCCACACATAATAAATCATCTAAATTCATAGCAATCGCATCCTGCGCGATACCCTTCCAAATACTTGCATCCCCTGTTTCCTTCCAATAAATATATGCCAAGATACTCTTGGTCCCTGCACCATCCGCGTGCATGATATTGATATAATCAGATTGCCCTCCCAAATAGTCGGCATACAACTTACAAAACGCGTTTGGATACAACCCTTGGTCTAAATGTTGGATAGCTGCATGAACTTCTTCCTTTTGAGCGGAAACTCCGCGTTGGGCATACAATGACATTGATGAAAATTGGTTTATGGCACAAAGGTACAATTGTTTTACATTTGTGCCATATTTAGCAATAATAGATGAAGGTTCACTACGATTTAAAACAATTACCCACTTTTAAAAACGCTGTTATTACAACAGGGGCATTCGATGGTGTTCATACTGGACACCTTCAAATTATTAAAAGAATCAAGGAAATTGCCCAACAAGTGGCTGGGGAAAGCGTCATTGTTACATTTCATCCACATCCCCGTAAAGTTATCTCCTCTATCCCGGGTGAAATTAAACAACTCACTTGTTTAGACGAACGCATTCAACTTCTTGAGAAGGCCAATATCGACCACTTGGTGGTGATCAATTTTGATTACCTATTTTCAAATTTGACAGCTACGGAATATGTCCAGGATTTTTTAGTTGCCCATTTTCATCCCCATACCATTATTGTTGGGTATGACCATCATTTTGGCAAAGGCAGAACGGGGAATTTTGATTTATTAGTAGCACTAGGACAAACAAATCATTTTAAGGTAGAAGAAATTAATGAGCAATTAGTGAATGATGAGATAATAAGTTCGACCCTAATAAGAAATTACTTACTTGAAAAAAATATCACTAAAGCAAACCAATTATTAGGCTACCCTTACTTTTTTGACGGATTCATCGTAAGAGGAAATCAAATTGGCCGCACTATTGGCTATCCCACAGCAAATCTGCGTATTTTAAATGAAGAAAAATTAATACCAGCAAATGGAGTGTATGCAGTTCGAGTGCGTGGAAATTGTTTCGGTGAAAAAGTATATGACGGAATGATGAATATTGGTATTCGCCCTACCGTTGATGGACAAAAGAAAGTCATCGAAGTTCATATTTTTAATTTTGACGCTGATATTTATGAAAAAACCATCAACGTATCTGTATATGAATTCATCAGAGGGGAAGAAAAATTTAGTGGATTGGATGCGCTAAAAAATCAACTGGCTTTAGATAAGCAAAGTTCCATCATTATTTTACAGCAATATCCATAAGGGCTGGATCCATAATTTTCACAACCAACTCTTTCAGCAAGTCCGCATCTGTATTGTCTGCATCATTAATCCCCAATACCCTTAAATTATATTCTTGAATAAGGATAAGAATGTGTTGCACTTTGCCCACCGGATAATTACGCGCAGCAATTAATAAATTTTTAACTGAAAAAAAGTTAGCTCCCACTTCACTCATAATTGTTTTCTCATCCCTGCTTCCCAACCCATACACCGCATATAACTTACTAAAAAAGGAATAAAGCGTGGGTAAAATCAATTGTATGGGTGCTGCTTTATTGTTGGATTCAAAATATTGAATCATACGAATGGCTTTTGAAAAATTTCGCTGCGCAATGGCGTCCTGAAATTCAAATGCATTGTATTCCTTACTAATGCCAATGTATTTTTCTATATCATCTTCGGTAATTTTTTTTCGGTCACCCAAATTCACCACCAACTTATCAATTTCATTTTGTATTCGACTAATATCATTACCAATATGATCCACAATAATTTGAACTGCCTTTGTTGAAATTTGAAACCCTTTGTCTGAGACAAAACTACTAACCCATTCTGGTAATTTATTATCATACATTTTTTTAGTCGCTATAAAAATGGATTTAGTTTTCAGTAACTTTCCAAATGTTTTGCGACCATCCACATTTTTATCTTTATAGGCAATGACTAAAATTGTAGACGATAAAGGCTTCTCGATATAAGATTCTAATTTTTCGATTTGCCCCATGTGCTGTGCTTCCTTTAAAATTACCACTTGCTTTTCCGCATTCACTGGATATCTTTTACAAGCATTGATGACCTGTGCCCAATCGGCATCCTTACCATAAAACACAGTCAAATTAAAGGATTGGTCTGCCTCTGAAAGCAACTGATGTTCCGCATAATTGACTACTTGGTCAATATAAAATGGCTCCTCCCCTTCGAGCCAATAAACGGCATCAAACACCTTATTTTTCCAATTGGCGATTATTTTTGAAATGGGCATCAGCAAATATAAAATTAATTTAACGACCTAGTAACAAGTTTCCCAAATTACATTCCACAATTTGTTTATTAATATTCTACCTTTGTATTCAATTAAATGATCATTTTATGAGTAACGAAACAAGCAATATCGGAAGTAAAATTTCAATTGTGGTATTAGTCATCGCCTTAATTGGCTCTTGGATTTATTTTGTTAATACCAATAACACAAAAACGGAAATTATTACCAATTATACCGCAGAGGTAGCTGTTTTAGACAGTACAAAAAATAGTATTCAAGCGGACTTTATCGCAGCTTCTGCTAAAGTGGACTCTT
>SYEV01000011.1 GCA_005800655.1 Bacteroidota bacterium | reverse complement strand
GCTTGACTGCGTTTTTTTCAAATTGGTATAACTTTAATTTTAATTCCTGATTTTCCTTTATAAGCGACCCCCCTTCATTTTTTTGATCATCTGTATGGAGGGTGACTAAATTTTCATCTATTGGATTTTCTACAAATCCCAGTCTTCCCATTTGGAATAAATAAATATAACAGGCATCTACTAAAAAATTACGCGGATTGGCAACAAGACCATTTAGTGCATCTTTGATTTGCCCACCCGTAATATCATATTTTCTAAATGGGTAACTTGCCTCTTTTTCACGTTTATCTTGTGGGTATATATCATGTCTCAATTCCTGATTTGTAAATGGAAGCTCCTTGCTTATTTCACTTAAAGCCATAGCAAGACCCTCGTAATTCTTACGATTTGTATTTTGAATGATCTCTTTACCGGTTTCACTCTGGTATTTCTCAATACATTTATGTAATAAATATATTATTTCTTCTCTCCCCTTTTTAATCATAAAACATTATAAATCAACTTTTTATAAAATTTCGGTAATTTTTATTTTCTTTTCTGAAAAATAATTTGAATTTGTAAATCTTCAACTTGTACCAAAACTTGGCTATTCTAAGTTAATAAAAATAATTTACAACCAATAACTGAACTTTTGCTTTATTTCTAAACCAAATCTTATATGAAAATTAAACCTATCATTATCTTAGGCGCTTGCCTATTATTTTGTTTGTTACAAAATCCAGCCTTGGCACAAACAGCTGCCAAAAATGTACAATCAAAAGTGATAAAAGGGACTGTGTTAAATGCAAAGGATAATATGCCTTTGGAAAATGTTTCTATCAAGCTTTTAAATTCAAAAAAAGGCACCATTTCAAAAGCGGATGGATCATTTTCAATTCAAATACCCAATGGTGAAAAAGTTGAATTTAGTAGGGTAGATTTGATTTCAAAGGTGATTATTTTAAAGGAAACCAATAATGTGGTCCTTTTACAAGAATCCGAAAACAACTTAAATGATGTTTTGGTTATCGCTTATGGAAATCAAAAACGTAATTCATTTACAGGGTCTATTGGTACTATTAAAAATACAACCATAGAAAGTGCGCCCAATTCTTCGGTGCAAGAAACCCTGCAAGGGAATATGGCGGGTGTTCAATCTACCAATGCTACTGGACAAGCAGGCGGTGTGCCACAAATTAGAATTAGAGGTATTGGATCAATCAATGCATCTGCAACACCCCTTTATGTAATTGATGGGATACCCGTAGTGAGCGGAGATATTTCTGGATTAAATAGTAATACCATTGCTGGTTTAAATGCAAATGATATTCAAAGTTTGACAGTGTTGAAAGATGCGTCTGCAACTTCTTTGTATGGTTCTCGTGCAGCAAATGGCGTTGTATTAATTACGACCAAGGCAGGAAAATCTGGAAAGGCTAAAATTAATTTTACCTACCAAAAAGGATATAATAATAATACACTAGCACCTAATCAAAAAACATTAAATACGGACGAATATGTTCAGTATTATAAGGAAGGTTGGTTAAATTCAGGAAAACCTGCATCTTCTTTCGATTCCTTATTAAGTGCAAATGGTGTTAACCGCTCTGTAAACACAGATTGGTTCAATGAAGTTTTAAGACAGGGTCAATACAGTCAATATAATTTGAATGCGAGTGGTGGTACTGAAAAAAATACCTATTTTATTTCAGGTAGTTATTATAAATCAGATGCAACTACTAAGGGTATTGATTATGACAAAGCAACATTTCGTGTCAATGTAAATTCTGAACTTACCAAAAAATTAAGTTTGAAAGCAGGCTTTAGTGGAAGCTTTCAAAGAACGAGTAATTTTTTAGGAGGAAGTTTTTTTGCTAATCCTATTAGAGCCATGTATCGTTTGGCACCATGGTTGCCAGTGTATAAAAGCGATGGTGCAACTTATGAGTTGGGTTATAATAGTGGATATAATCCTGTTGCAGTTATTGAAACGACTAATCGAAATGCAAAAACTTATAATTTCTCCGCTAATACTTCTGCAAAATATGAAATTGCAAAAGGCTTAACATTTGAAGGTACATATGCATTAGATTTTAACCATGCATTTAAGAGTATCTATTATGATCCTAGGGTAGGTAACTTATATATTGCAGTAGGTGGAGCAATTGAAAATTATACACAAGACATTAATAACTGGGTGGCCACTAATATAATAAGATATAAAAAAGACTTCAATGACAAGAATAGTTTTGAGGCCTTTGCAGGTTACGAAGCACAAAAAAGAACTGATGTAGATATTAGTATTGAAGTAAATGGTATTGCCCCTGGAACGACTACCCCTGCTGGTGGATCAAGTCCAGTTTTAACTACAGGTACAGGAACGGGTAATAGTTTGATAAGTAAATTTTTAAATACTAACTATTCTTATGATGATAGATTTTTTGTTTCTGGTTCGGTAAGAGAAGATGCTTCATCAAGATTTGCAAGAAATTTTAGATCAGCCATTTTTTGGTCAGTAGGTGCAGGTTGGAATATACACAATGAGTCTTTCTTTAAATCGAATTGGGTAAATGAATTAAAGTTAAGGGCAAGTTATGGTTATACCGGTAACCAAGGTATTGATAACTTTGAATCTCAGGGATTATATAGCGCAGGAAGTGATTATAATTTACAATCCGGCCTAAGCTTAAATCAATTATCTAATGACAATTTAACTTGGGAAAAAAATATTCCTTTAAATATTGGATTAGATTTCTCGGTTTTGAAAGGGCGTATTTCTGGATCGGTAGAATGGTATGATCGATTAAGTAGTAATTTATTAATCAGCCAATCTATTCCAAGTTTAAATGGGGTTACTAGTATCACAGTAAATAATGGTGCAATGAGAAACAGAGGAGTAGAATTAACTATTTCTTCTGTGAATATTTCACCATCATCAGCTAAGGGATTTAAGTGGGTAACCGACTTCAATTTTACCACTAATAAAAATACAATTACAGATATCGATTCAGCTTACGCTGGTAATGCTGCGTATGATCGTAAAATTGGAAATGATTTTTATACCCATTATCAAAGAGGATATGCTGGCGTAAATCCGGCGAATGGAGAGGCGTTATGGTATACCTCAAGTGCAAAAGACGCTACGACCAATGTTTTTACAACCGCATTACCTAGAATTGCGCATGGAAGTGCCTTACCAAAGTTTTATACAGGTATGACCAATAGTTTTTCGTACCATGACTTTAAATTGAGCTTTCAATTATATGCCTATTGGGGAAATACGATTTATGATGAGTATGGTTATTTGCAAAAAACAGATGCTAACCTAGGATTCTCAGATCAAAGCAATGGTTTAAGTAAATATGAATATGCCCGTCGTTGGACGACACCTGGACAAATTACTGATGTTCCTAAACCTGTATTCTTGGGTACCCAATCCTCTGCAGGTAGTTATGAGAGCTCTCGTTTTTTATACGATGGTAGCTATATTCGTTTAAGAGATATTACCTTATCCTATAATTTACCTAAATCTTTTTTAGCTAAAGCCAACTTAAACACGGCTAGAGTGTATGTTAGGGGACAAAATTTATTTACCTACACAGTTGATAAGCGATTTAATACAGATCCCGAGGTTTCGATTGACGGTACCATGTCACAGCGACCTCCGGTTTTTAGTACAATATTATTTGGCTTAGACATTAATTTTTAATTTGAAATAATTTTATTATGAAAAATAAATATATAATAACCCTATTTTCTATTGCTATTAGTTTTATAGCATGTAACAAAGATTTTCTTGAAATAAAACCACAACAGAGCGTATTGACCGAAGATGTTTTTTCGAGCGTCGCCACTTCTCGTGCAGCAGTGAATGGACTATATTCATTGATGCAATCATATAGTTATTATGGTAGAGACGCCATGGTTATTCCTGAAGTTATTTCAGATAATATGACAAGAAGTGTTAAAACAGGAAATAGATATACAGGTATGAATACAATGACACATACTGCAACAGATGCAAATGTAAGCAGAATGTGGAGTCAAATTTATAAAGTGGTGACCAATGCAAATGCTGTTATCGCTAATGAAGAAAACATTAATAAAGCAGCTAGTACCTTACAAAAGGAAGAGGCTGCTCAATTGGTAGGAGAGGCTTATGCAGTTCGTGCATTGGCTTATTTTGATTTAGTAAAGTTTTTTGCTAGACCTCTAAATCATACTTCAGATGGATCACATCTTGGCGTGCCATTGGTTTTATTACCTATTACCAGTATATCAGAAGTAGTATATCCCGCAAGGAATACTGCAAAAGAAGTGTATGATCGTATCTATTTAGACATAGAAGAAGCTTTAAAAAGATTACCTGCTTCAGGTAATGTGTTATATGATGGAACAGCGAATAGTACTTTACAAAAAATCAGGTTCAATAAGTTTTCTGCTTTGGCTTTAAAGGCGAGGGTTGCTATTTATACTGAAAATTGGCAAGCCGCCATTGATGCTTCTAATTTGGTCATTGCATCAGGAAAGTATACCCTATATCCATATGGATCGATGGTGCAAGATTTTAGAACACAAAATAGTAGTGAATCAATTTTTGAAGTAGCCAATAATACCAATGATAATGCAGGTACTGATTCTTATGCATATTTGTCAAGCCAATCTGGATACGGAGAATTATTAGGTACCAGACAAACGATGAATAGTAAAAGCACTGGTACTACGCTATCTACTTTCAAAGGTCTTTACGATTGCTATTCAAATACGGATGTACGAAGAAATTTTTTAAGCCTTGGAAATCGTAACTCACTAGGAGGAGAATTAAATGTTCCTTTATGTACTAAGTATATCAATATTAGTACAAATATGGAAAATATTAAAGTCATGAGATTATCAGAAATGTATTTATCAAGGGCAGAGGCGATGGCTAGATTAGCTGTAAAGAATTCCGATGCAAATAGTTTAAATAGCTCGTTGGTGGATATTAATTTAATCAGAAAATCAAGAGATACCGCTTCTACTACAAAGGCTTTTACCGCATCCTTATTAGCGGTACCTCCAACCGGTGCAATAAAGGCAACGGCATTACTAGATAGTATTATAGTTGAGCGTCGTAAAGAATTTGCGCTTGAAGGTCATAGAATTTTTGACTTAAATAGAACCAAAACAGATTATGTGAAAATAAATTCTGCAGGGAATAGCGCTTCAAGATTAATTCAATATACGGCGACCACTAGTAGCTATTATTACAGAACTATTTTGCCTATTCCTGTGACACAGGTTCAAAATAATCCTAAAATGGTTCAGAACCCAGGATTTTAGTTTATTTTAAAATATGAAAAAACAGTTTTTTTTTCGGTTTAAAAATATAGCCTTAACCATCTTATTACTATTTGCATTAACAAAGGTTGATGCAAATAGTAATAGAGATACATTACGTGTATTGTTTGTTGGTAATAGTTATATTTATTATAATAATTTACCACAGATGGTATCATTACTATCTGATAGCTTGAACACTAAGCTTATTTGTAAAAAATCAACCTTTGGGGGCGCTACACTAGGGGATCATTGGAATAGCAGAAAGGGCTTACGCACTCGAGAAATTTTAGCAAAAGAAAAATTTGATATCGTCATTATCCAAGATAATAGTATGTGGCCATTAGAACATGGGGATAGCGTTTTAATGTATGGAAAATTATTCTGCGATTTGATTAAATCTAAAAATGCTACTCCTTATTTATATAATACTTGGTCAAGGGAGGCTACACCACAAACCCAAGGCGCTATTGATAAGGTATACCAAGAATTAGCCTTCCAAACAAAAGCAGTGTTGGTTCCGGTAGGTGGGGCTTGGGCAGAAGCCAAATTACAAAAACCCGCTACACAATTATATTTTAGTGACGGATCCCATCCATCACCACTGGGTACTTTTTTAATAGCATTGTGCTTTGTAAAAAAAATAACAGGTTTACTACCTACTAAATTTGCTACCGTATATAATTATCCTGCAATTGATAATGAAAGTATCCGATTAATGCAGCTATCAGAAAACGATATACTGTTTTGTAGCAGCCTTGTAAATAATTATATAAAATAAATTTATTGAAAAAACTTTTTAAAAATCTCACCTTTTGGGTGTTGGCTTCTATTACTGCCGGCATTCTAGTTGGGTATATATCACCTAGCATGGGCGTTGCGATGCAACCATTGGGTAAGTATTTTATAGATGTTGTTAAACTTTTTATTAACCCTATTATTTTACTAACTATTATCACTGGCATTTGTGGAATGAGTGATTTAAAAAAAGTGGGAAAGATCGGTGGGAAAGCAATTTTATATTTTGAAATTGTAACAACTATCGCATTGGTGATTGGTGTAGTGGTCGCATATCTAATACAACCAGGTGCGCATGTGGACACTACGCATATTCAAAAAGCAGATATTTCTGCATACAAACAAGGCGCAGCTTCGTTTTCTTGGTCTAGTTTTTTTAAAAGCAATATTACTATACAGGTTTTAGTTTTTGCGATCATTGCAGGAATCATTATAAGCAAACTAAAACATCGTGCAATTATTGTTTCAAAAATTAACTGGACAAGTAAATATGTATTTAAAGCATTACACTATGTGATGTATCTCGCACCCATTGGTGCTTTTGGTGGTATGGCTTATACCATTGGTAAATATGGTGTGGACACCCTATTACCTCTAATGAAATTGATGGCTTGCGTATATGTCACTATGGCTTTATTTGTACTACTTATACTAGGGGCAATCTTAAAATATTGCAAAGTAAATATATTTTCTTTTTTAAATTATATCAGAAAGGAATTACTCATTGTGTTAGGCACTTCCTCCTCCGAGGCTGCATTACCTTCCTTGATGGCAAAGTTAGAAAAAATGGGCTGTTCAAAATCGGTGGTAGGCTTGGTGATACCCGCAGGATATTCATTTAATTTAGACGGTACTTCCATTTATTTATCCATGGCAATTATTTTTTTAGCGCAGGTTTTTAACGTTCACTTAAGTATAGAACAAATATTTACCATCATTGCCATATTGATGATTACATCTAAAGGAGCTGCGGGTGTTACTGGAAGTGGTTTTATTGTATTATCATCCACATTAACTGCTACTAATATGATTCCCGTAGAAGGGTTGGCATTATTGTTGGGTGTGGACAGATTCATGTCCGAAGCCAGAGCCATTACCAATTTCATTGGAAATGGCATCGCTACTATTTTTATATCCCACACAGAAAAATTATTGGATCATCCAAAAATGCATAAAGCATTTGGTAAGGAATCCCCACTAGATGAGATTTAATAAAACAGGCCTTAATAAAATTTAAGGCCTGTTTTATTTTCATCTTATGATTTATTTAAAAAAGTAGGACTTTTTTAAAATACTATACCCCGCTTCCTTAATAAAATTTAAAGCCTATTGTATATAGGGCGAAACGCCTTTATTTACATTTATGGCTTGTTCAAACTTTTTATTTCCTATCGTTGCCTTCAGTGTGTACTTTCCAGCTTCTATAAATTTATCATAATGAACAAAGTAGGGCTCATCGCTTGTTCTTTTGCTTAGGGTTAAATCCCAACGATACTCATTAAAACCCTTGTTGCCGTTAATTTTTGTACTCCAAATTTCTTTGTTTGCTTTATCAAAGATGGAAAGCTGAATGGATTGAGGTTCCTTCAGCCATATTGAAAAATTCGTTTTTTCAAAACTACGATAATCAGGTTCTCCACCATTCGAGTTAAACCATGGTCTTTGTATTTCTGAAACTTCAAACAAATAATCTTGCTCCTTTGCTAGCTGTTGATTCATCATTTTTTGAATCGACTTCAAATTTATTTTATAAATCCCTCTTCCATGGGTAGCTACTACAAGGTCCATAGTAGGTAAATGTATTTCTAAATCAGCAATCGCCACCTGTGGCATATCCTTACCTAATGTTGACCAAGTATTTCCTCTGTCCAATGAAATATACACGCTCCTTAAGCCACCAGCATATAATATATTTTCATTGGTAGGATCTTCTTTAATAACATTCATAGGTTCATCCGGTAATCCTGCAGATATACTCTTCCAATCGGCTCCATAGTTTTCAGAAACATATAAATAACTATGCAAATCATCATAATTAATACCTGTCATACACATATAAACCCTGCCTGTTTTGAAATTGGAAGGGGAAATACTACGAATATAATTATTTGCAATTCCAACTGATTTTTCTTCCCACACACCGCCATCGTTTTGCGATACCCAAAAAGCGCCCTTATCGGTACCAACATAAAGCAATCCTTTTTTAATCGTTGATTCCACTAATGCACCTGCTGCAAATGACTGTTTTTCTTTTATTGCCGATTTGGTAATATTTGGACTAATTACTTTCCAGGCATCACCCCTGTTTGTAGATTTAAAAATATAATTTCCACCATGATAAAGCGTTTTACTTTGATAGGAAGAAATAAAGTAAGGGGTAATATAATTAAAAAGTAAAGTGTCCTGAATCGATTTTGGTAATCTAGGTTTTATTGAAACAGCAGTGTCCGCAGTTCTATCTAATCTAGTTGCATCACCATACTGCTGACTATAGTATACAATATTTTTATTTTCTGGATCAATTTGTGACACACATCCGTCACCTCCATCCCAAGGATCAATCCATACATATTTCCATGGGTCACTAAAATTGGTATTTAATTCTTTTGCAGGTCCGTATACCGTTGCATCATCCTGTGTACCACCATATATCGTGTAATTGGAAGCATCAATGGCAATATCATAAAATTCTCCCGTGGGTATATTATTATAATGCATCCAGGTTAGCCCCTTGTCCATTGAAACATATAATCCACCATCATTACCTAGGGCAAGATGATTTGGGTTGTTTGGATTGATCCAAAGTTCACATTGATCTAAATGTAAGCCTTGTGCAATGCTAGGCGTCATTCGATTTACACTTCCACCAATAAATGTAAATGTTTTACCACCATCTACACTATGTGCTAATCTAATACCTAAGCAAAAAATTTCTTCATCATTTTTTGGATTCACATATACATTAGTGAAGTACCAACCATATGCAGAAAATATTTTGAAAGGACTTGAATGTGTTTTATTCCATGTAAGTCCGCCGTCTTCAGTTTTATAAAGTTCAGCAGCTTGATTTTTTGGATTATTAAGATTATCAACCAATGCATATGCCTTATTTGGATTTGTAAATGAAACCGAAACGCCAATCCTCCCAACATTAGGCCCTGTAGGTAAACCATTCTTGCAGTGGGTCCAAGTTTTACCACCGTCATTACTTTTATATACACCACTATTTACACCACTAATACCTGGATAAACCTCCCATAGAGAAGCATACATTATTTTTGAATTGATTGGAGATATCACAATATCATTGGCGCCCGTTAATTCATCTTTATACAATACATGCTCCCATGTTTTTCCGCCATCTGTTGTTCTATAAATTCCTCGGTTTTTATTTGTAGTCCATAAGTGACCTAAAACAGAAACTACAACAATATTTGGATTAGTTGGATCAACTGCAATTTCAGCAATCGACCAAGAATCTTCTAGGCCAATATGTTCCCATGTTTTTCCAGCATCATTAGATCGATACATACCTGTACCAGGTAATGTATAGTTTCTTGGTTTCTTTAAGTTTTCACCTGTTCCTATATAAAGTATATTCGGATTGGATGGGGCAATGGCAAAATCACCAATGCTAAAACCGGCCTGATCTTCAAAGATTGATTTCCAGCTTAATCCATTATTCACTGTCTTCCATAATCCGCCTGAACCAAAACCAACATACATTGTTCCAGGATGTGCAGTATCTACTTGGACTACATCTGCCCTTGCACTATTTAAAGTAGGCCCCAATGATATCCAATTTAAATTGAATTTGCTTTCTTCTTTCATTTCTTTATAGGTGCGAAATGAATTTATGAGTGGCGATGGTGTTTGTTGTGCATGAACAAAAAAGGCAAATCCAAAAAATAAAACAACCGTAGTAATTATAATTTTAGTTTTCATTAAATTATTTTAATTGAAATAAAGGAAACATTCAACACCCAAACATACTTTTAAATTTTAATAAACTTTAAGTTACAATTATAGTATATTTATATTGCTAAAATTAATTGTATGAAAAAAACTTTATTGCACGCTGGTTTCTTTTTTGCTTTACTAATTTCTTTTGCGCCATTAATGGCACAACCTAATGTAAAGGACTCATTATCAATTCCTAAAGAGGAAAAGTCAGTCACCCATCACTCGGTTACGATTGATGGTAAAGTAATCACGTATACGGCAACAGCAGGCGCGCTTATTTTAAGAAATGAACAAGATGAACCTATTGCATTTTATGGTTATACTGCTTATACAAAAGATGGGCAATCTGATATAAGCAAAAGGCCAATCACTTTCTCTTACAATGGAGGCCCCGGCTCTTCCTCAATATGGCTGCATTTGGGGGTAATGGGACCCAAGCGTGTTATTGTTAATGATCCTAATAACAATGGACCTGCTCCCTATAAAATAGAAGACAATCAATTTTCAACATTGGATATAAGTGACATTGTGATGATTGATCCCATTGGTACTGGAATTAGTAAAGCGGTTGGGAAGGCAAACAACAAGGATTTTTGGGGTGTAGATGGAGATATAAAATCAGTAAGTGGATTTATTAAACAGTATATTAATGAAAACAATCGTTGGCAGTCACCTAAATTTATTTTAGGGGAAAGCTATGGTACAATGCGCAGTGCAGGGGTTGCAAATTATTTACAAGAAACCTTAGGAATTACTTTAAATGCCGTAATTCTTGTTTCAACTGTTTTGGATATGCGCACTATTCGTTTTTATCAAGGGGATGATATTTCTTATATTTTACATTTACCTACCTATGCAGTATCCGCTTGGTATCATAATAAAATAAAAGACAAACCGAAGGATTTAGCAACATTTGCTGAAGAAGCTAGAAAGTTTGCCGCGGGTGATTATGCAACTGCGTTAATGAAGGGGGCAGATTTATCGGATGCTGAAAATGAAAAAATTGCAACACAATATGCTGCCCTTACTGGACTCAGTAAAGATTATGTTTTAAAAGCAAAACTGCGCATTAAAGAACCGCAATTCACAGATGAATTATTAAGAAGTGATCATATGACAGTAGGCAGATTAGATGCAAGGTATATAGGTATCAATCAAAATTTATTAAGTGAAGGATCGTCTTATGATCCACAAAGCAGTAGTATTAGTCCTGCTTACATTACTGCATTTTCAGATTATTACTATAATGAACTTAAGGTGAATAAAATGCTGACGTATAGAACATCAGCATATGCAACGCCAGGGTTTAAGTGGGATTGGAAGCACAATAAAAATTTCAATAACGATGCCGTTCCGGCCAATACAGCAGTGGATTTAGCAGAAGCGATGAGCCGAAATCCTAATTTAAAAGTGTTGGCTATAAATGGTTATTATGATTTAGCAACACCGTTTTATGCAGCTGAATATACATTTACACATATGGGCTTAGAAAAACGACTCCAAAATAACATTATATTAAAATATTATGAAGCAGGTCATATGATGTATACAGATCCAGCTTCAGGGAAACAGTTTAAAAAAGATGTGGCTGATTTTATAAAAGAGACAATAAAATAGCACAAACAAAAAAGAGGCCTTAATAAAATTTAAGGCCTCTTTTTTTATCTCTTATGATTTATTAATTACTCCGCTTCTGCCACTACTTCTTTTACTTCTGGGATCATGCGCTTCATCATTCCTTCGATACCTGCTTTTAAAGTGACCATTGAACTAGGGCAACCACTACATGAGCCTTGTAACATTAAATTGACTACGCCGTCATTATAACTTTTAAATTGTATTGCACCGCCATCCATCTCCACTGCGGGCTTAACATAGTTTTCTAATAATTCTTTTACTCTTTTCACTATATCATCATCATCCGCATGTACTGTATTGGTTGCTTCTTGTTTTATTTTAGCTACCTCTTCTTCATTCACCACAACACCCCCATTTTCTAAATATTCCTTTAAAAAAGTTTTAATCGTAGGGATTACATCCTGCCAATCATCTGTATCTGCACTTTTAGTAAGTGTAATGAAATTGCTCGCTATAAATACACTTTTAATAAAAGGGAAGCTAAATAATTCTTTTGCCAAAGGAGAGGCAATCGCTAACCTTTCCTCGGCGATATCGATACTTTTTCCTGGATACAAAAGCTTGTTTGCGACAAACTTCATCGTTTCCGGATTGGGTGTCATTTCAGTATAAATGCTTACAATGGTATTGCCTGTAGTAATCATAGTTGCGCTTTTTGGTAAAATTGAATACAAAAATAATCAAAAATGAGGGTCAATAAGGCGTTTGCCGCAATCTAGCCTATATTTTTCCGATATCGACAAGGGTAAAACCTATGGAATGATGCTCAATTTGGCATAATTAAGCATAATCTTCTTTTCGCCGTTTTTATCAAATAGGATTAATGCAATTGGGTTGTGCGCGGAGCCTTCAATTTCTTTGATGACGCCAAACCCAAATTTTTGATGTTCTATCTTCATGCCTGCCTCTAAATCAGATGGGTCGGCAGCAGTAAAATTATCGGAAGGAATATGGTTTTTATTCAATGTGCTTGGAGGCGCTACCGGCATATAGCTCGGTTTGCTTGGCTTGTTGTCGGAATTTAATTTAGGCTTAGGCTCACTCCATCCTTTGGTATTGCCACCATGCATACGATCATAAGCATTACCCCAGCCGGAGCTTTGGTTACGCGCGCCACCACCTGCACTTGATTTGTCAATTTTATCCTCGGGCATCTCCTCAATAAAACGGCTTGGATCATTTTGTACTAATTGTCCAAAACGATACCTCGAATTTGCATGGCTCAACCATAAATGTCTTTTTGCACGGGTCACCGCTACATAAAACAATCTCCTTTCTTCTTCCAACTCCTCTCGGGTATTTACACTCATTCCACTTGGGAATAAGGTTTCTTCTAAACCCACCACAAACACACAGGCAAATTCTAAACCTTTCGCTGCGTGCACCGTCATTAATTTTACAGAATCTGCTTCATTTTTATCATTATCTGCATCCGTGATTAAAGTAATTTGTTGCAGGTAGGCGCCTAACCCCTTATCGCCTTGTTCATCATCTTCATTGCTTGGACTTTCGGTCCACTCTTTAATGGAGTTCAATAACTCTTGTATATTTTCATAACGCGCTAAACCTTCGGTCGATTTATCATTAAATAATTCTTTGACGATATTGGTATGCTTACCCACTTGCACTGCAACATCATAAGCATTGTGCTTCGTGAGTTGATTTTGAAAATATTTGATCATGGTCACAAACTCCTCAATTGCAGTGAGTGTGCCCGCTTTAAATCCAAAAGCTTTTGCTTTTTCTAATACTTCGTAAAAAGTAATATTTTGTTCACTCGCAATCACCAAACATTTTTCAACCGTCGTTTTTCCAATGCCTCTTGCAGGATAATTAATAATTCTTTTTAATCCTTCTTCGTCTTTGGTGTTTGCAATTATTCTTAAGTAAGCAATATAATCCTTGATTTCCTTTCTTTGATAAAAGCTAAGCCCACCGTATATCTTATAAGGGATACCAGTGCGTCTAAGGCTTTCCTCGAAGGATCTACTCTGTGCATTCGTGCGATATAAAATGGCGAAGTCATTATTATAAAAATGATTTCTTAATTTATTTTCTTGAATTGCATCCGCAACAAATTTTCCTTCCTCGTTATCGGTCATGGTTCTAACCAACTTAATTTTTTCACCTTCCTCATTTTCAGTCCACAAATTTTTTGGAATTTGTCCCTGGTTATTTTTTATTACATGATTAGCAACTTCTAAGATGGATGCACTGCTGCGATAGTTTTGTTCCAGCTTTACTAATTTAACATCATCGTAATCTTTTTGGAACTGTAAAATATTTTCAATAGTAGCGCCTCTAAAACTATAAATACTTTGTGCGTCATCACCCACCACACAAATATTTTCATGTACCGCGGCTAATAGTTTTGCAATTTGATACTGTACCGGATTGGTATCCTGATACTCATCAATTAATAAATATTTAAACTTGTGTTGGTATTTGTGAAGCACTTCGGGATAATCGCCTAATAGTTCGTGCATTTTAAACAACAGATCATCAAAATCCATCGCGCCATTTTTAAAACAACGTGCTACATAGGAAGCATAAATTTCACCAATCGCTGGACGCTTTGATCTTGCATCCTCTTGTTGAATCATGGTGTTGGAATTGTATTCTACTGGACCAATCAATGCATTTTTTGCGGAAGAAATACGGTTATGTACAATATTCGGCTTGTAGTGTTTGTCATCCAAGCCCATATCATTAATGACTGCTTTTAACACCGATCTAGAATCGTCTGTATCATAGATGGTAAAGCTTTGTGGGTAACCCAACTTACTGGCTTCTGCACGAAGCAATCTTGCAAATACACTATGAAAAGTGCCAATATATAAATTGCGTGCTTCTGTATTACCTAAGGTTTTTTCGACACGCTCCTTCATTTCCTTAGCGGCCTTATTCGTAAAAGTAAGGGCCAATATATTAAAAGAATCTACGCCACTATTCATTAAGTGTGCAATCCTACTCGTTAATACTTTTGTTTTACCGCTGCCCGCGCCAGCAATAATCATTAATGGGCCATTCATATGGGTGACGGCCTCTTTTTGCTGTTCATTTAAACCTTGTAAATACGCTTGCATCATTCAAAGATACGACGAGTTCCTACATTTATGGAAGATGGGGAAAAACAAAAACAAATTAAAAACCCCCGCACCGAAAAAGTACAGGGGTTAAATATTGAAAATAATATATGAAAACCGCTTTCTACTAAAAGCTTATTCCATATTTAATTATTTCGTTTCTAATAATTTAAAGAATTGATCTAATTGAGGTAAGATTACAATTCTAGTTCTGCGATTAGCCGCTCTGTTTGCAGCAGAATTATTTTCAGCTACAGGAACATATTCTCCTCTTCCAGCTGCAGTCATGCGCTTTGGATCAATACCATATTTTTCTTGTAATAATCTAACAATCGTAGTTGCACGCTTAACACTTAAATCCCAGTTGTCTTCCATCAAATTGTCTGATCCTAATAATTGCTTAGAATCAGTATGTCCTTCCACCATGAATTCTATATTTGGCTGTGCTGCTAATACTTTAGCAACCTTACCTAATACCACTGTTGCTTTATCTGTGATTGAGAAACTACCACTCTTAAATAATAATTTATCAGAGATGTCAACATATACGACTCCTTTTTCAACTTTAATATTAATATCACCATCGCTCAAATCACCAATGGCTCCTTTTAAATTCATCACCAATGCCATGTTCATTGAATCCTTACGTGCCATAGATCCTTGTAAAGTTTGAATATAAGAATCCTTCGCGCCAATATTTTCTAATGATTTTTTTATGCTCTCTGCTTGTGCACCTGATACTACAGACATATCTTGTAGTTGGTTTAAAACCACATTGTTATTTTTCTTTAAAAACTCAATTTGTTTATTTAAGTCATCAATAGTAGACTGCATTGTTTTTGAAACAAAATTTGATTTGTCAGTTTCGTTTTTTGCTTTTGCAGCTTGATCTTGTGCATCACGGTATTTACCTTGTAATTCAGCATAAGCACCATTTAATTGACCGTACTTTGCTTCTGCTTCCTGTAATTTTTTAGGGCTAACGCAAGAATAAGCACCAAGACTAATAATAGCAAGCGCTAAAAAAATTCTACTTTTCATACTGTATCTGTTTTTATTAATTTATATAATTTAGCCAATGGCCAATACAAAAATAAGCATATAGTTTAGAGTCCAAAAACTATTTTGAAATTTCAGCATTTTCTTAACATTCAATATCGCCCGTAATGCTGTATTCTGGCACAAATCCTTTAAAATCCTTAAAAAAGTCGATTATTTTTCTTTTATCAGCCCGTTCGTCGTCGGATAAATAGAAGGGTTCAGTAAAGACGACGGTTCTATTAAAAAAGTCCAAGGCCACCATGACCACTGGCACGTTTGCTTTTTTTGCAATATGGTAAAATCCAGAGCGTAATTTGTACACCTTCTTTCTAGTTCCTTCGGGCGATAAGGCCAAATGAAAAGTTTCTTTTTCATTAAATATTTTCACCACCTGCTCTACAAAATTATTATTTTTAGACCGGTCCACTGGGTAACAGCCCAGGTAGTGTAGGATCCAACTAAAAGGAGGAACAAAAAGCTCTTTTTTGCCTAAAAATCGAATAAATTCAAAATGCATTTTTTTTCTAACGGCCAATCCTAAAAAAAAATCAGTACTATGGGTGTGCGGGGCAACAATATAAACCGCCTTTTTCAGTTCAAAAGGGAATCTTCCTTTTGTTTTCCATCCCTTTACTGTGAAAAACCACCAAGCAATTAGTTGTTGCATAAATTATAACTTAAAATGATTCTACCTCCAATCCTGCAGGCTACAAAATATTTAATTTTTTGACAACCCAATAAATAAAATGCGATAACAAAATAAAGATACTTCATCTTGGTTATTATAAATAGGATTAATATCAGATAATTTATCTTTTCTCCACCAAAATAGCGTTGTTGATTGGGTCTACTTTTTCTGCATTGAATTGTTGCACCAGTAATTTTGGTGGGGATGCACTTAGGGTATTTTTTTCATACCAGCGATCATAGTATTTAAGTAAAATTGCAAATGCAGCAATAATATTATTCTCATTTAAAAATTGCACCGCATTTTTAGTTTCTAATCCGCCTAATCTTTTTTGTATTCTTACTGTGGCATCAATTAATAGTTGCACATCATAACCGCCATAGCCCTGTACAATAAAATTTAATCTTTCTTCAAAAGGAATAATAATAAAATGACAAACACTATTCCGCATTTGTGCAAAAAAGGAGGTAGGGATCATTACAAGACCAATACGTTGGCTTTCATCTTCGACCCAAAACGGTTCATTGGTTTTATTATTAAAAAGCGCAGCTGCTAATTTATTTTCAAACATTTCCTGTGAAGGTTGTGCCGCTTGTCCAATGGCGCCAAATGCAGATCCTTTATGATTGGCCAATCCTTCTAAGTCAATGACCGCAATATTTCTTTGTTGTAATGCGTGTAAAATTTCTGTTTTTCCTGAACCTGTAAATCCCCCCAACACTTTGATGGGATATTCCTTAACAAATTGATTTAATACCCAATTTCGATATGCTTTGTAACCACCGGTTAGCTGATATACCTTGTAACCATATAAGTCTAATAACCAGGCTACGGCTGCGCTTCGCATGCCACCCCTCCAGCAATGCACAATAATAGCGGGCTTTGTTGTATTCGCTCCTTGTTGTTTTTCGCTGACCCATTTTTCAACTGTTTCAATCATGGGAAGTAGCTTGGTTCCAAAAAGCGGTAAGCCAACTTTTATCGCCGCCTCCCTGCTTTGTTTTTTATAAGTAGTACCAATAATAGCACGTTCTTCATTCGTAAATAAAGGAAGATTTAAAGCCGATACAATATGTGCATGATTAAATTCGCCGGGGCTTCGAACATCAATAATGAGTGAATGAGGCGCTTGAGTTATAAACCCAACCATATCTATTTTTTGTACCGCCATATTTATAAAGTTAATTGCTTTATAGCAGTTTCAAGTGCTTCTACAGAAAAAATTGTAAACGGCGGTTTGATATAATTAAATTGACTTGCTTCATTTAATGCAGCACTTAATTTAAAATCAGTTTGATCATAACAAAGTGCCCATTTTTTTTCCTGCCAAATTTTTCCCAATAATATTTGTTCGGTTTGTCCCGGGGTGGGTACTAGTATTAATTTTTTTTCAAATGGAATTAATTCCATGAGTGTTGTATACCCGCCTCTGCAAATGATATACTCAGCTCGATTAATTTCCTTTACTAAGTCGGCGCCTGACAAATGCGGATACTTAGTTGCATTTTCATTTTGTTGAAATGCTTCCTTTACTTTAGGCGTGCCCGCTACCACCGTAAATTTTAAATGTAATTGGTTACCCTTGGTCCATAATAAATTTTCAAGTAGGGTTCGTTGTGGTTCCGGGCCAGATACAATTCCTAAAAATGAAATCGGTTCTTGATGCGTAGCAATCTCTTTATGATCGTATTGTTTTAATCTTGACAAACATCCCATATACCAAATAGGGATATTGGGTTTTAATTTTGTATTGGCTAAAATACCCGATAAATTATTTTCACCTTCCATGTCTGGAATCCAACATGCACTGAATCTTTTGAACCAAGCATATTGTATTTTTTGGAAACCAGGGGTGGCCCAAGCATAAGGCATTTGAAAATTAAGTTGGTGCGTTATAAATACACTAGGCACATTATTATGATAAAAACCAAATCGATTATCGGAAATGATCATATCAAACTGCAGTTCCTTTTGTTTTTTTTGTAACCAGCGATATTCATGATAAATGCTGTAAATAATTTTGGGTATTTGAAAAAAAATTGCCCAGGGTAAAAGGGCGCCTATTTTTGCATATTTTATTCGGTAGCCCCTTAACTGCAAAAAATGAGCATTGGGCAAGGCTTCGCGTAGGATAGCTTCATGGTATCCTTCGGTGGCGATATATATTTGATAATTCAATTTTTCTAAAGCCTGAATCAGGGGAATACACCGAGTGGCGTGTCCCAAACCCCAATCAATGGGTGATATACAAATTTTGGCCTTATTCATAAAGCACTAATTTAGTCATTATTATACATGTATAAAATGTAAATTTGGTTACCGGAAAAGGCCTTCAATAAAGCTGGCACTACCACCCGTAAACAAAGAATCATATGCCCTTACTGTCAAAAGATAAATCTATTGCACTATACGCTGCCCTTGTATCCTTTGGTACCTATGTATTTATTTTTGGTTTCAGAAAATCATTTACGGTTTGCACTTTTGATGGACTTAGCTTTGGCCCCATTGCATTTAAGACGGCGCTTGTGATTAGTCAAATGTTAGGTTATTTATTAGCCAAGTTTTATGGTATTAAATTTATTTCAGGATTACAAAAAGTAAATCGCTATAAAATTATTTTTTTACTCACCGGTGTTGCTTGGATGGCTTGGTTGTTATTTGCTATTGTACCTGCACCTTATAATGTTATCTTTTTATTTTTAAATGGATTCCCGTTGGGCATGTTATGGGGCGTTGTTTTTTCCTATGTAGAAGGACGCAAAAGCACCGATTTTATTGGTGCTGCATTAGCGGTGAGTTTTATCTTTTCCTCCGGTTGGGTAAAGTCAGTCGGTGCTTGGTTAATGGCCCAATATCATATTACCGAATTTTGGATTCCCTTTTTTACTGGACTGGTATTCGCAGTTCCATTAATTATTTGTGTGTATGGTTTAGAAAAAGTACCGCCACCTTCTGCAGAAGATGAAGCTCTCAGAACCAAGCGCATACCTATGACTGCATTAGATCGTAAGCAATTATTAAAACAATATTTACCAGGCATTATCGCTTTTGTAGCGATTTATTTATTCGCTACTATCTTCAGAGATATACGAGATAATTTTTCAGCAGATATGTGGAAGGAAATGGGCTATGGTTCAAAGCCAGCAATTTTCACCCAAACCGAAATCCCCATCACTATTTTTATTTTAGTGATCATTGGCGCGGTTGTTTTTATTAAAAATAGTTTTAAGGCCTTAATGGTCGCACATATTTTTATTTTGTTGGGCTTTATATTAGCAGGTGTTTCCACCTATTATTTTACACAACAATTATTAGACCCTTTTTGGTGGATGATTTGGGTAGGGCTTGGGCTATACTTGGTTTACATACCCTTCAATTCCATTTTCTTTGATCGATTGATAGCTGCTTTTTCCATGAAGGGCAATGCGGGTTTCTTTATTTATGTGGCCGACGCGGTGGGCTATGTGGGAAGCGTAAGCGTTATGCTTATGAAAGAAGGCATGAGTTTACAAATAAAGTGGACCCAGTTTTTTTCACAAAGTGTAATGATACTTTCCTTCGTTGGTGTTTTTATCACACTTTACGCGATGTATTATTTTTTCTCCAAGGCCAAAACCACACCGTTAATACAATAACGTAAGCCAGTCGGTGGCGGTCCATCTTCAAACACATGTCCTAAATGTGCTTTACATTTTCCGCATTGCACTTCGGTCCGTGTCATACCGTGGGTATTATCAGGTGTATATATAATGGCACCTTTGGCAATTGGATCAAAAAAACTAGGCCAACCACAACCGCTATCAAACTTGGTATCGCTTTTAAATAAGGGATTACCACAGGCAACACAATGATAAGTACCTACTTCCTTAGAGGTTTCAAAAGGACTTGTGAAAGGACGCTCGGTCCCTTTTTGTCTAGCAACAGCATAAACCTCAGGCGATAATATTTGCTTCCAAACACTATCAGGGACAACGACCTTTTCCTTATTGGTGGTAGAATAATAAATGTTTTTAGACATGGTATTGTTTTTTGTATTGGCTTTATTGCTGGTTTGTGAACAAGCGGTTTGACTGATCAATAGTAATAAAAAAAGTAATTTATACATAGACGTGATTGTAGTTACAAAAATACTAACAAGCATTCAGATAAATTGTTTAGTTTTTTCGTTTTTGTTGACTAAAATTTTAGGCGAGTTGTGTATATTTGTTGGCACCCTAACTATTTAGCATGTTCAATTTAATCTTATTCGGCCCCCCCGGTAGCGGCAAGGGCACTCAAAGTGAAAACATTATTGCAGCGTTTGGCTTAAAACATCTTTCTACTGGCAATTTATTAAGATCTGAAATAACGCATCAAACCCCTTTGGGATTAGAAGCAAAAAACTTCATGGATCAGGGTCAATTAGTACCGGATGCGGTGGTGATTGGCATGGTGGGTAATTTTATAGATGCAAATCCAGGAGCAACCGGTTTTTTATTTGATGGCTTCCCAAGAACTGCTGCACAATGTGTTGCATTGGATGCTTTATTAAAGGAAAAGTCAAGTGAAATTAATATCGTATTGGCATTAGAAGTGGCCGAAGAGGAATTGGTAAAAAGATTATTAGGACGAGGTGCTACATCGGGTCGTAGTGATGATACGAATGAAACCGTTATTCGTGCTCGAATTCAGGAATACCATGATAAAACTGCAGCAGTTGAAAAGTACTATGCGCAGTTTGATAAAGTAGTATCTATAAAAGGGGAGGGTACGGTAGAAAGCATTTATGCGGATTTGAAAAAAGAAATAGACGCAAGAATTTAATTCATTGTATTATATAAGTAACAAAAAAGGAGTCCCGATTTATCGGGACTCCTTTTTTATTGCAAAGCGCTTCATACGCTAATCCATTTTAAATATTCAATCCCCCACAAGTACTAATTACTTGACCTGTGATATAACTACTTAAATCACTTGCTAAAAATAAAGTGGTGTTGGCGATTTCTTCTGCTTTACCAAAACGACCTAAAGGTATTTTATCCAAAAAGGCTTTCCCTGCTTCCCCTTCATTTAAATAATGGGTCATATCTGTTTCCACAAATCCAGGGGCAATGGCATTACATCTAATATTACGGCTACCTAATTCAAGAGCGATTGATTTAGTAAAACCAATAATGCCCGCTTTGCTTGCAGCGTAACTACTTTGCCCCGCATTACCACGAATACCAATAATAGAACTCATATTAATAATACTTCCAGATTTTGCTTTCATCATGGGTCTAATGACTTGTTTAGTCATATTGAAAACACTTTTTAGATTCGTGTTCATCACTTCATCCCACTGATCTGCAGTCATTCTTAATAATAAGTTATCCTTTGAAATTCCCGCATTATTTACACAAATATCAATCGCACCAAATTCAGCTAATACTGTATTGACGAAAGTTTCACATGCTACAAAATCACCTGCGTTGGTTTGATAAGCTTTTGCTTTTACGCCAAGGCTTATTATTTCTTGTTCAAGTGCAACAGCTTTTTCAGCGCTACTATCACTTACGTAAGTAAATGCAATATTTGCTCCTTGTTCTGCTAATTTTAATGCGATTGCTGCACCAATGCCACGTGCCGCACCGGTTACAATTGCTACTTTTCCTGTTAATAGTTTCATGCGCTTTTATTTTTAATCAACCAATAACTATGAATAATTAATATACTCACATTTACAAAGATAACGGGTTTGATCATTAAAATAAAACCGTATCCTATCCATAATATGCAACCCAACATATTCACTATTCTTAATCTGCGCATGTCCTGAATGGTAAATGATAATAATACCAATGCGGTTGCTACCCAACCCAATATTTCAGTCATGTATTTATTTTATAACGTCTGATTCACTTTTTTTATTTCTTCAATAAAATGACGTTCATTAGATAATCTAGGCACTTTATGTTGTCCGCCTAATTTCCCCTTTTGTTTTAACCAAGTATGAAAACATCCTTTTTTAACGCTAGTAATTTGAGGCATGCCTAATGCAATATCTTTATGGCGCTTTGCTTCATAGTCGCTATTGGCTGCTTTTAAATTATTATCAAGGGCAATAGTAAAAGCGTGTAAATCCGCAGGTTCGTTTTCAAATTCAATTAGCCATTCATGCGCACCTGAAGTATTGTCAGACATATATATTGGGGCTGCAGTATATTCTCTGATAGCAACACCAAAGCTAGCACAGGCCTCACTCATGGCTTTATCACTATTATCTGCAATTAATTCTTCCCCAAATGCATTTATAAATTGTTTTAACCTACCACTCACTTTAATTCGGTAAGGCGCAATATTAGTAAATTGAATCGTGTCTCCTACTAAGTAGCGCCACAATCCACCATTGGTACTAATCACAATTGCATAATTTTTTCCCACGACCACTTTATTTAATCCAACAGTCAAGGGCTGCTCCTTACCATATTCTTCAATAGGCATGAATTCATAAAAAATGCCATGTTCCAAAAACAATAACATGCCTTCTTCTTTAACATTATCCTGCGCTGCAAAAAAACCTTCACTTGCATTATATATTTCTAAATAATTACAATCAGCACCAATAATTTTTTTAAACTGTTCTTTGTAAGGGGTAAAGGAGACACCACCATGTATATATAATTCAAAATTTGGCCATACTTCTTTAATTGATTTTTTCCCCGTCAGCTCAAGAATTCTTTTTAACAACACCAGTGTCCAGGTTGGAACACCTGCGATGGAAGTGACATCTTCGTTAATGGTACTTTGCGCTAAGCTTTCAATCTTTGCTTCCCACTCATCCATTAATGCAATGGACAACTCGGGTGTGCGAATTAAGCCAGCCCAAAAAGGAGAGTTTTGTAATAACACAGCACTTAAATCGCCATATTGAATATCTTCTTTAATGGGATGCACTTGATGACTTCCTCCAATAATCAAGCCCTTACCCGTAAGTAAATCACTTTCAGGCATTGCTTTGTAATACAATGCCAATACATCTTTTGATCCTTGAAAATGATTGTCCTGAATGCTTTCTTCGGTTAGGGGAATAAACTTACTTTTCTCGCTGGTCGTTCCGCTACTTTTAGCAAACCATTTTACGGGGGTATTCCATAATACAGAATCCTCGCCCTCCATGACTTGGTCAATATAGGGTTTCATATCATGGTACTCATGAATAGGCACTGTTTGTTTAAATGTTCGAATGTTGAAGATATTTGCAAACTGGTACTTTCTTCCAAACTGCGTGTATTGGCCGTGGGTAATTAAATCTTGTAATACCTCACGCTGCGCTGCAATGGGGTTATTTACCCAATGCTCGATATGCCAGTAACGGAAACGAGCCAATCTTGACAGTGCGGGGCTGAAAATCTTCATAGCTGTGTCACAATATACACTATACGCTTTAATAAATTAAGTAATAAGGGCAGCTTTAGTAGGGAAGCTTTGGGACTTTTATTTAGGTTTATTACCCATCTCAATAATCCAATCCTTGCGTTTTAATTCAAAGTTGGTTCCTAAATACAATCGGCGCACTTGTTCATCATCTGCTAACTCTTCAGCGCTACCATGTTTAAATATTTTTCCTTCAATTAATAAATAAGCACGATCGCAAATGGATAATGTTTCATTCACATTATGATCCGTTATTAAAATACCAATGTCTTTTAATTTTAATCGAGCTACGACAGATTGAATATCTTCAACAGCGATAGGATCTACGCCAGCAAAGGGTTCGTCTAATAAAATAAATTTAGGATCCACCGATAATGCGCGTGCAATTTCGGTACGACGACGTTCGCCACCGCTTAAACTATCTCCAAAATTATTTCGGACCTGGTGTAAATTAAATTCATCTAAAAGAGATTCTAATTTATGTTCTCTTTCGCCTTTTGTTAATTTGGTCATTTCTAAAACAGCCATAATATTATCAGCGACTGATAATTTTCGAAACACACTTGCTTCCTGTGGTAAATAACCCAGGCCCATTTGTGCACGTTTATACATAGGGAGCTTGGTAATATCTTCATCATTTAAAAAGACGCGGCCTTCATCGGGTGCAATTAATCCTACGACCATATAAAAAGTAGTCGTTTTTCCGGCCCCATTCGGTCCCAATAGTCCTACAATCTCCCCTTGCTTTACCGAAATACTCACATTGTCCACTACTTTGCGGCCCTTATATTGTTTAATTAATTTGTCAGTATGTATAGCGAGTATCACGATGTATATTTATACAAAAATAAGGGGAAATATAGGATTTGACTCATTGGAAACTAATATTAACTATTTTTGTACACTATGCAGGTAATTGAACATTTAGCAAAAGCAAAAGACACCCTAGTATCCTTTGAAGTATTACCCCCTTTAAAAGGAAAAACCATCGCTTACATTTATGAGCACTTAGATCCACTGATGGAGTTTAAGCCTTCTTGGATTAATGTCACCTATCATCGAAGCGAAACGATTATTCGCACTAACGCAGCTGGTGTGGAGGAAAAAGTAGATGTACGTAAACGCCCGGGTACCGTAGGAATTTGTGCGGCAATTATGAATCATTATAATGTAGATGCAGTGCCGCATATTATTTGTGGTGGATTTTCAAAAAGAGAAACGGAAGATGCATTAATTGATTTACAATTTTTAGGTATTGATAATGTATTGGTATTAAGAGGAGATGCAGAGAAAGGACAAAAAACTTTTGTGCCGGAACACAATGGGAACAAACAAGCCATTGAATTATTAAAGCAAGTCGTTGGATTAAATAATGGTATCTATTTGGATAAGGATATTATTAATGGTAGTAAGAGTAATTTTTGTATGGGCGTTTCGGGCTATCCAGAAAAACATTTTGAAGCGCCAAGTATGGAATTTGATTTACAAAAAGCAAAAGAAAAGGTAGATGCGGGTGCACAATATATCATGACACAAATGTTTTTTGATAATAAAAAATATTTTGAATATGTGGATGCTTGCAGAAGCATTGGCATTAATGTTCCCATCATACCGGGCTTAAAACCCATCACCAATAAAAAGCAGTTGACTATTTTACCTAATATTTTTTATGTAGATATACCGTCTGATTTATCTAATGCAATGTTGGCTGCCACTACCGATGAGGCTTGTGAGCAGGTAGGAACAGAATGGTTGATACAACAAAGTAAGGAGTTAAAAGCCGCTGGCGTACCGGTATTACACTACTACACTTTAGGAAAACCAAAAGTGGTGAAAGATGTAGTTGCTGCTGTATTTTAGTAAAATAGTCTTACACAACTAATTCAAAGCGCCTTAATTAAGGCGCTTTTTTATTGCTGGTATTGACCAAAAAATCATTGAACTGTTCAATACTTAAATTTTTGGCAATAATTTTTTTACTTGCATCAAGTAAATAAAAGGTAGGCGTTTTAAAAACATCGTATAATTGACGAATGGTGGTAGGTTTGCCTTGTTGAATTTCTTTATTTAAATCAGCTTCGGTTTGGTAAGCATGTATCCAACCTGCTAATTTATTTTCTTTTATAAAAGTTTTCCAACCTGCTAATTCTTTAAAATTAATGTTGACTGAAAGTATTTTTACATTTAGCTTGCTCCAAATAGCTTTATAAAAAGAATCCACTCTTGGAATCTCCACTTTACAGTGGCTGCAAGTAGGGTCCCAAAATGCAACAAAAGTATAAGGAGAAACGATATCGTATAAAGATATTTTTTTATCATTTATATCATTGATAACTAATGGGGGCGCGGCTAAACCAAGTTGGTTGGCCATCATACTATACGCGCGCTCAGTGATTGATTTTTTTGAAGCCTCGTTCAATAAAACAGTATCCCCTTTAGCAAAAAAGTTTTGATAAATATGTAGGAACACTTTGTCCTGACCCATGAACTCAGGGCTTATATATTTATTCGTAAATTTAAAAAGTAAAAATGGATAAATTTCATTTCCGGTTTTTGCAACGGTTAACATGTATTGTACTTCCTCAATAATTGAATCCGGTTCACGGGGAACATAATTTTTAAAATAATCATCAAGCTTAGCTTCAAAAAAGGGTGTTCTTACTAATCGGTTATCATTGAACACGACATTATCCCAAAAGTGATTTTTTACATAATAAAAAGGATAGGTAGAATCCGCTTTGCCATTCACTATTGGAATCGCTGGCGCATCAGGGCGTTGCATTACATTTAAAAAATAAGCAGTCATCGAATTCGGCTGCCCCTTCATAATTGCTTGGCGGTTATCGTTCAACTCTTTTTTCTTGTCGTTGTATTTATTGACCAGTGTTGTTGAATCACCTGCATTGATTGCTGATTTGAATGCTTTTTCAATCTCACCTAACTGCGCACCAATGTCATTCATCGATTTCGAATAATTTTTAAAAATTTCATTTTCTTTCGATCCAATAATAGTAACATCTGTTAAATTGGTGGTGTCTGCAATAATTTTAAATTTTTGATTTTCATCCACCAAAAAATCAAATAAGATGGCATATTTGGGTGATACCACAAAATAGATCCCCGGTGTCAATTTTTTAGAAGACTCAAAAACACCCTCACTTTTGTCATTTAAGATAGCAGAATCGGCAAGTACACGAGAGTTGCCATAGTTCGTACCAATATATATTTTGGTGTTTTGGTATGGTTTTAGGCTAATCTGTATGCTGTGGCCTTGAGCATTTACTGCTGGCTTATTAACAACAGCACTCGTTTTGCTTTTGGTAATTAGCTTTTTGGTTTGTGCAATGCAAAAACTTGGTAAAAACACAAATAATAGGATCGCTTTTTTAATGCTCATTTTATTAAAGTCAGGTTATTTAAAAATTGCTGTAAAAATAAGCGTTTATCAATAAAACTAATCACAATTAAAATTCAGTTTTACCCTTATTTTAATCCATGGGTATTACCTTTGTTCTCGTGAGAAAAAAGAAAGAAGCCCCCTTATTAGAAAACGTCCTTATTGAAGATTATGCAGCCGAAGGAAAATCACTGGCAAGGGTGAATGGCAAAGTAATTTTTGTGGAAGGAGCTGTACCTGGTGATGTGGTGGATGTGCAACTCCAAAAAAACAAAGCCGATTGGGGAGAGGGTTTTGTTAAAAAATTTCATACCTATTCCGACATTAGAGTAAAACCCTTTTGTTCGCATTTTGGTGTTTGCGGCGGATGTCAATGGCAGATGTTGCCCTATGAACAGCAGTTGGTGTACAAACACAAACAAGTATTTGATAATTTAACGCGCATTGCTAAAATACCTTTACCAGTTATCCCACCCATATTGGGGGCCAAGGAAACGCAAGGGTATCGTAATAAAGTAGAATATACATTTGCGACTGAAAAATTTATACCCTTTGAGGAGTTCAAAGCAATGAAGGCTGCGGGGCTTGAACCTACCAAATCCATTGGTGCAGGTGGTTTTCATGCAAGAGGTTTTTTTGAAAAAGTGGTGGAGATCGATACCTGTTACTTACAATCCGAGCCTACCAATGAAATTAGAAAAACAGCAGTTCAGTTTGCTATTGAAAATGAAATGCCTTTTTATAATATTAAACAACACCAAGGTTGGCTTCGTAATATGTTTATTCGCAATACCACCAAAGGGGAGTGGATGGTGAATATTATATTAGGATATGATGGCGGAGAAAAAAGAGAAGCATTACTTAATTTGATCTTGAAAAAATTTCCTCAAATCACTACACTATTATATACCATCAACGAAAAGCGAAATGATAGTATGCAGGATTTAGTGCCACAAGTATATTTTGGCACGGGTTATATCACAGAAGCTTTAGAAAATTTTGATTTTAAAATTAGCCCTAAATCTTTTTTTCAAACCAATTCAAAACAAGCCGAAAGCTTATACCAAGTAACGCGCAACTTTGCTGAATTGACTGGTAAGGAAGTGGTGTATGATTTATATTGTGGCACAGGTAGTATTGGTATTTTTTGCAGCAAAGAAGCTAAAAAAATAATTGGAGTGGAAGTAGTCGCCGATGCGATTGAAGATGCGAAGGAAAATGCACGCATTAATAATTTAGCACATACTGCTTTTTTTGCAGGGGATGTTATTGATATTTGTGATGATGTATTTTTTGATACCCATGGCAAACCAGATGTGATCATTACAGATCCACCGCGCGCAGGTATGCACGATAAATTAGTCAAAAAATTATTAGAGATTCAGGCACCATTAATTGTATATGTAAGTTGTAATCCTGCAACTCAAGCGCGTGACTTATCTTTGTTGGGTGAAAAATATACGGTAACTAAAATACAACCGGTGGATATGTTTCCGCATACCTTACATATTGAAAACGTAGTACAATTAAAACGTACCGATTTATTATAAAATATATTACGAATGAATCAATTTAGGCCCACCCGATTTGAAGTATTACCGACCATCATTAAAAATTTATTAATTATTAATGGGTTGGTTTTTTTAGCTCAAAATACATTTGGCGGCCCCGCAAGTAGTTTTTCCATCGAAGATTATTTTGCATTACACGCCTGGCAAAGTGAATTGTATCAACCATGGCAGCTAATTACCCATATGTTTTTGCACGGCGACTTTGGCCATATTTTAGGAAACATGTTTGCCCTTTGGATGTTTGGTTCTATTCTTGAAAATGTATGGGGACCCAAACGCTTTTTATTATTTTATTTTTTATGTGGTTTGGGTGCAGCAGTGATACACTTGCTCATTTTATCCTATGAGTTTATACCCTTAAGTAATGAGTATCAAAATTTGCTCACTTTAAGTAAATCCAATTCGCCAGGTTTTGCAGATGCTGTAATAAAATATGCGCAAGCACACCGTATCCCATTGACGCGCATATTAAGTGATAATAAAGTGAGCTTGTCTACACCAGGCTTAGCACCTGAATTAATGGATTTAATAACCACTTATTATAATAAAACAATCAACACAGCTACCTTAGGCGCAAGCGGCGCCGTGTTTGGCATATTGATCGCGTTTGTATATTTATTTCCCAATACCTATATCTATATTTATTTTTTATTCCCTATCAAAGCAAAATGGTTGGGTATTTTATATTTTGCTTTTGAATTATATAAAGCGTTAGAAAATTCAGCGGGTGATAATGTAGCAAGGTGGGCCCATGTGGGTGGCGCTATTGTAGGTTTTGTGTTGGTGTATTTATGGAAAAAGAAAGGGAACTCCTATTTGTAATCGTTGATTAAATAAGCAGTATATGCAACAAGGTCCAAATCAAAAACCGCTATTAGGTGCTGACAATAATGCATTAGTCGCTTTGTTGGCTATCAATTTGGTCGCCTATGTTATGTTGGGATTTTTTAAAGTGATCTATTTTTTAGATGGCACCCCTATTGAATTATTTTATAAAAATATATTCCATTTATTTACAGTGCCCACCAGCGGTGATCAATGGCTTACAAAAATTTGGAGCTTATTTACATTTAATTGGATACACGAGGGCTTTTGGGAACTGTTTACCAATATGATTTGGTTAACTGTATTTGGATATGTGTTACAGATGAATCAATCTAATAAGCATTTGTTTCCTATTTATTTTTATGCTGGCTTAATGGGTGGCCTTTCCTACATAATGTTGTCCTTTGGTGTTGGCGCAAATTTTATTTCCTTTCCATTAATGGGTGCCAGCATGAGCGTAAGTGCGGTAGCCATTGCCAGCACTTTAATTGCGCCTCGATTTAAACTTTTAGCCAATATTGGCAATGGCGTTCCTTTATGGATACTAACTGTGATCTATTTTACATTACAAATTGGACTACTAACAAAACACCAATTTGCCAATTCGCTTGTTGCAGTAACATCGGTTTTAACGGGCGTTGTTTATGTGTTGTTATTAAAAAAGGGAGTTGATTTAGGCAAATGGATGCATAATTTATTACATTGGTTAAACAAAAGTGCAGCACCAAAAACCAATGGCTAAAAAATCACGCATAAGACGCATCGGTAAAAAAATATTTTTAATAGTACAGTTACTGCTGACTTTTTTATTCCTATATCCATTATTTATAAAACCACTCCCATTGATTTGGATCAATGGGTTCTTAGGATTACTCGCACCTTATATTGTTATTGCACAACTACTTTTATTTATTTTTTGGTTGTTGGCAAAACCATCCCTATCACTCATTCCCTTGTTTACCTTAGCCATCGGCTGGGAAACCCTATTTTCCTTGGTGGCATGGCATCCGGGTATGAATATGGCACAAAAAAAGAAAGATAATATATGTCGTGTGATTAGCTGGAATGTCAAAGGGTTTAATGGTAATCAGGCAACAAGCACCTTAAAATTACGCACACAGGATATTGCGTATTCCATTCAAAAATGGAATCCTGATATTATATGTATGCAGGAGTACAACACGAATGATCGGCCTAATGACATTGCCAATCACGCTACTTATTTCAATAAGAATTATCCATATAATTATTTTTCCAAGGATATTCAGATTGCCGAAAAATCTTATTTCTTAGGTTGTATTATTTTTTCAAAGTATCCGATTATAAAAGCACAACGCATTCCCTATACCAATCAGGAATCCTTGATTTATGTTGATTTGTTAAGAGGAGATGATACCATTCGTGTTTTTACTACGCACTTGGCTTCTTATCGATTTAAACAGAATGATTTTATGGCCTTAGAAGCAACCGCTCAGGCGAATAGTATTGATATTAGTGGCAAAAAGGGGGTGCTTCGAAAAATGCGAACTGCTTTTGTAGAACGTGCAGTGCAAGCGCAAATAGTTAAAAAATATTTAGATGAAAGTCCCTATCCGAGCATCATCACAGGCGACTTTAATGATGTACCGAGCTCCTATACCTACAAAACAATTAGGGGTGATTGGTCCGATTCTTTTTTAGAAAAGGGTTTTGGTATTGGTGCTTCTTATTTGGGTATTTCACCAACCCTTCGCATTGATTATATCTTATCTAATGCTTCTTGGAAAACAAAAGGCTGGGAATCATTGGATGAAAACTTAAGTGATCATCATATGATCATGGCCGACCTGCAATTGATTAAGAATTAACCTTAATTATTTATTGAAAATAAAATATCTTTGAGGCAATACTAATTATGCCACTCAAGCTATACAACTCACTAACACGTCAAAAGGAAGTTTTTGAACCATTAAATGCACCTAATGTAGGAATGTATGTTTGTGGACCTACCGTAAGTGGTGAAAGTCATTTGGGGCATGCGCGTCCGTTCATCACTTTTGATGTGGTGTATCGCTTTTTAATGCATCTAGGCTATAAGGTGCGCTATGTAAGAAATATAACAGATGCAGGACATTTTGAAGAAGAAGGAAAGGTGGCTGATGATAAGATAGCTTCAAAAGCAATATTAGAAAAATTGGAACCTATGGAACTCGTGCAAAAATATACGCACTTGTATCATTGGGCCATGGATCAGTTTAATAATTTACCGCCAAGTATCGAGCCGACTGCGACCGGGCATATTATTGAACAAATCGAAATGATTAAAAAAATTATGCAGGATGGGTATGCATATGAAGCGAATGGCTCTGTTTACTTTGATGTTTTAAAATACAACGAGGACTATTCCAAAAAAAATCAACCCTATGGTATTTTGAGTGGTCGTAATTTGGAAGACCAATTGGATACCACGCGTGAGTTAGATAATCAAGATGAGAAAAAAAATAAAGTTGATTTTGCTTTATGGAAAAAAGCACCTGTAGAACATATTATGCGTTGGCAAAGCCCTTGGGGCGAAGGATTTCCGGGTTGGCACATTGAATGTTCGGCAATGGCTACAAAGTATTTAGGTAAAAAGTTTGATATACATGGAGGTGGTATGGATTTACAATTTCCACACCATGAATGTGAGATTGCGCAAAGCACCGTATGCAATCATGAAATTCCTGCACGTTATTGGATGCATAATAATATGATTACGATCAATGGTCGTAAAATGGGTAAGAGTTATAACAATGTAATTAAGTTAAGTGAATTATTTTCTGGAAATCATCATGAGCTAACGCAAGCTTATACGCCCATGACGGTTCGCTTTTTTATATTACAAAGCCAATACAGGGGTACGCTTGATTTTAGTAATGAAGCTTTACAAGCTTCTGAAAAAGCGTTGCGTCGTTTGATGGAAGCCTATGAGTGGTTAAAGGCGCAAAGTTTTGTTGGAGGCGCAACGGCTAAGGACGACAATTTGGAAACACAAGTAAACACCTGGTTGAAGGAACTTACCGAGTTTATGGAAGATGATTTTAATACTGCAAAAGTGGTCGCTAATTTATTTGAAATTATTCCTACCATTAATTCACTAAAGGACAAACACATATCGATAGATGCATTATCCGGGGCTACTTGGATATTTGCGCAGGAACAACTTACCTTATTCATTGAAAATATTTTAGGTTTAAAAGTGGACGCAGGGGCCAATCGCCAACAATTAAACAGCGTGATTCAGTTGTTGATTGAAATAAGAAAAGATGCCAAAGCGCGAAAGGACTTTGCCACCAGCGATAAAATTAGAAATCAATTAACGGACATGGGTATTCAGCTCAAGGATGAAAAGGATGGAGAGATGAGCTATACTTTTGTTTAGTGATCACAGTCATCCGCGTGTGCATGGTTATGCATACGACAGCTTTTATGATTATTTATATGTGCAATAATGATAAAAAATGCTGCAGGAAATAATAAAATTAAATCCCAATCTCGAAATAGCATTCTGCTTAACATTAATCCAATCCCGATGGTAAATAAAATGATGGGTCTGTAGGAGTGATGGTGTTTTTTGTAACCGTGGTATAATGAATAAGCACCAATGCCAAAAGAAAGTAAGATCATGCCTAATTCAAATTGGACATTGTGTAAAATGTTGATTCCGAGTAGTGGCAAACTGCTAAAAAACAAAGGGAGTAAAGCGCAATGAATGGCACAAGCCAAAGAGGCTCCAATTCCAACTGCGTCCCAATTCCAATTTTTAAACATAGCACAAAGATAATCCAATGTTGTTATATTAGCACAACCTGTCTCTGTTCCTCTAAAATAATATTACCTTTGTCGAGTAAAAATACAATAACGGGCATTGTCCTATTTTGTATGGTTACTGCGAACTTGATTAAATAGTTAACTATGTCTACAAAAACGAAATTCTATCTTTTATTTTTCACCATTTTATTACTCGCCTTTTATTATTTTGTATTTAGGGGTACCGACAATTGGAAAGTAAAAATGCCTGTATTAAGTTATGTGCAACCTTTTAGTTTTACCAACCAGGATGGGGCGGCGGTTACCGATAAAAATTTATTGAATAAAATAACCGTAGTAGAATATTTTTTTACGACCTGTAAAGGCATTTGTCCAAAGTTGAATACAAATATGAAGCAGGTGTATGAGATATATAAAAAAGAGCCTGACTTTCAAATTCTATCACATACCTGTAATCCAGATACAGACTCGGTTTCGGTACTAAAGCATTATTCAGATTCCTTACAAGTGAATACAGAAAAATGGATTTTTTTAACAGGACGCAAGGATAGTTTGTATCAAATGGCGCGCGGCTCTTATTTATTAGATGACCCCAAAAACAATGTTGAAAAAATAGAGGATCAATTTATTCATACCCAATATTTTGCCTTAGTGGACCGACAAGGAAAAGTGCGAGGTAAAATTTATGATGGACTTAAAGTATTGGAAGTAGAGCAATTAAAACAAGATATATCTAAACTATTAAAAGAATAAGCAATGATATTTGTAACCGGTGCAAGTGGTCTTGTGGGTTCACATTTAATAAAGTCATTGCTTGCCAAAGACAAACAAGTCGTTGCTTTATATCGTCAAACCATTCCTAGTTTTGAAGGTGCAGAAAAAGTAAACTGGATATTAGGGGATATTTTAGATGTGGTTTCATTAGCAAAAGCCATGCAAGGGGTGACGCAAGTATATCATTGTGCAGCCATTGTTTCATTTGCCCCCAAGGACCAACAAAAAATGTTAATCGCCAATAAGGAAGGCACTGCGAATGTGGTGAATGCCTGTTTAGAACATAAAATACAAAAACTTGTTTATGTAAGTTCGGTGGCAGCGTTAGGTCGTATTCGTATTGGAACGCCTATTGATGAAACTATGAATTGGACTGCTGAATCAAGTAATAGTGAATATGGAAAAACCAAGTATTTGGCAGAGATGGAAGTATGGCGCGGTATGGCTGAAGGATTAAATGTAGCCATTGTAAATCCAGTGATCATTTTAGGCGCAGGAGATTGGACCAAAGGATCTTCGGGCATTTTCAAATCAGCGTATGAAGCATTTCCATGGTTTACCACTGGTGTGAGCGGTTTTGTAGATGTAATGGATGTGGTGGATGTAATGCAATTATTAATGGATAGCACAATTACAAGTGAACGATATATTGTTAGCGCTGAAAATGTGCAATACCAATATATTTTTAGTTTAATCGCACAAGCATTTAACAAGCGTCCTCCTTATCGACGTGTAACACCATTGCTAACAGCCATCGTATGGCGCTTAGAAGCAATCAAAGGTTTGATTACAGGGAAGTCACCTTTATTAACCAAGGAAACAGCAGCTACAGCGCAAGCAGTAGTCCATTTTGATAACACGAAACTATTAAAAGCTTTTCCTGATTTTAAATATCGTCCCTTACCCGAGAGTATTACGCGTATTAGTAAAGAAATGAAAGCGCTGTATCATTTAAGTGACTAGGGAGAATTGGGATTGGATTTAAATAGCAAACATTTATTCCATCACCTTCTTCCATAATTCAGGGATGCGTTTTATCCAAACAATTTCTCTTTTCTTAATGCCAGCATCTTCCGCGGGGAATCCCATATAAACTTTATTGCCAGCCAAACTACCTGTAACGCCTGAATGACCTAATACAGTGGCATTTTCACCAATCGTTATTGTTTTAGTCACCCCAACTTGACCCCATAAAGTCACTCCTGACTTTATTTGAACCCCACCTGCAATGGCAACCCCTGCTGCAAACAAACAGTTGGCTTCAATTTGGGTATCATGACCAATATGTACCATATTGTCAATTTTGGTGCCTCTTCCCACAATAGTATCACCGCTCACCCCGCGATCAATAGTACATCCGGCGCCAATTTCCACCTTATCCTGAATGACCACCCTGCCGCAGCTGAGTAGTTTTTTATACCAATCCTGGCGGTCCTTTTTTGTATTATAATAAAAAGCGTCACTTCCAATCACCGTATTGGCTTGAATAATTACTTCATCCCCAATAACGGTATCTGATAAAATAGAAACACTCGGATGCAACACACAATTTTTACCAATGGTTACATTGGGTCCAATAAAAACATGAGGCATGATTATGGTTCCTTCTCCTATAATTGCATCATCACTTATTGCTTTTGCACAAGGAATAAATGGCTTAAAGTGTTTTACAATTTTTAAATAAGCTTCAAATGGATCAGTACAAAATAACAAAGCCTTTCCTTCGGGCACTATTACATTTTTATCATTAATAATTATACAACTTGCTTCGCTGTTTAAACAAGTAGCATAGTATTTTGGATGATCAACAAACACAATATCACCTAATTCAACCTGATGAATTTCATTCACGCCAGTAATTTCTAAGTGTTGATTACCGATAATTTCAGCATTGGTTAATTTGGATAACCATGCAACAGAAACGGGTGTAAGTAG
>SYEV01000098.1 GCA_005800655.1 Bacteroidota bacterium | reverse complement strand
TGCCTTCCGATCCGGCAAGGAGTGCACAAAAATTAAAATCATCACCACCTGCAGTAAATGGCGCCATATCGACTAATACATCAATTGCATATCCCGTATTTCTTCGTTCCACCGATTTTTTTGGAAACTCTTTTTTTATTTCAACTTGGTTATCGTAATTACTTAGCATGCTTCGCATGCTTTTATATATAGCACCTTCTAATGTTGTTAATTCACACTTTGCATGAAAGTCATCTAATGATAATGCCTTAAAAACAACCTCAGTGCCATCACTTAAAAAAGCAGTTACCTCTAATAAATGTTCACGTGTGCTTCGATAGATGACTGAATTAGATCCACAGGAATTATTTCCAACCATACCACCAATCATAGCCCTATTGGCCGTAGATGTTTCTGGTCCAAAATATAATCCATACGGGTTTAAAAATAAATTCAACTCATCTCTGATGACACCGGGCTGAACACGAACCCAAGATGCTTCTTCGTTTAATTCAATGATTTTTGTAAAATGCTTTGATACATCTACTATTATCCCGCTCCCCACAACTTGTCCCGCTAATGAAGTGCCCGCAGTACGAGGAATTAAATTTGTTTTATTTTCTTTGGCAAACTGAATTAATATCTGAATATCATCCTTTGTTTTTGGAATGGCAACTGCCAATGGCATTTCACGATAGGCCGATGCGTCTGTTGCATAAAGCGTTCGCATGGTGGTGTCGTCGTATAATTCGCCTTGTAGTAGTGTAGATAGCTTTTGTAGTTTGCCCTTCATTTCCCTAATTAATAATATAGTCTATAGTATGATGGCAAATTTACTTATTTATTGTGTATCCTGTAAAGGAAAAGCCCAAACTTAACTAGTAAGTTTGGGCTTTGGCCTGAGTATTACCTGTTTGTTTCAACAAGCGTGAAATTTTAATCCAATTGCTTCCTATTTTATCCAAACTGCACCAACGCCAGCCTCCCACAATTGTTTATTTAAAGCAGGGAGTATATTATTTTTTAGGTCAAGTCCTCTTGCTTTTAATGCCTCCCATTTAGGGGTGTATTCTTTTAATAAATCAAGTACAGGTTGATTTACTCTTGGAATATCACTTTCATTTTGATTGACCATAAACATATATTCTGCGGTAAACTTATTTGGGAAATTTTCAACATCATCATAAGCAGTTGATTTTCGTTGTATCATATCCTCATCCCATCCTTTTAATAATTTAACCACTGAATCTCCTTTTGTTTTTACAGCAATGTATTTATCCTCTGACGGCAAGTTTTTTAATACAGCTTCTAATTGATTTTTACTTTCATATAAATCAAGAATCATGGAATGCATCGTAATAACTTCTCCTTCCATTTGTTTCATTAATGCGTCAAATTCTTTGTAATCATTTTCGCCTACTTGATATAATGGATTGGCTAAAATTGTAGCTGTTGTGCTATTTGTTTGCGCACCCGCTTTCAATGTTATGGTATAGTTGCCAGGTATTGCTTTGTGACCCCTAAAACTACTTTCAATGAAAACACCTGGAATGGTTGGTATGCTTGGATAACGCATGTCCCACACAAAACGGTTTAATCCTTTGCTGGTAGTTAGTTTCGGCTCCCTCGGACTGCGACGTCCACCAACTTTATTGTCTGCTTCCGATGTAGAACTAAACTTTCTAACTATATTTCCTGCAGCATCTTTTATTTCCAATGTAACTACTTCTTTTTCTTTTAAAGTAGGCAGCTGATAATAAAGAACGACACCTGTTGCTGGGTTCACACCTTCAAACATTTTACTACCATTAAATTCTTCATTGTTTTGGTCTAATTCACTATAGCCATTCGCAAGGTAGGCGTTGGTGGGTTGATACAATAGGGCGTTATTGGTATCTTTTTTGTATTGTCTAAATAAATTTAAATCATCTAATATCCAAAACGATCTGCCAGAGGTGCTCGCTATTAAGTTATCTTGATGAATACGTAAATCAGTAATAGGGGTATTCGGTAAATTTAATTGAAATGGTATCCAGTTTTTTCCACCGTTGCGTGAAATATAAACTCCAAATTCAGTGCCTGCAAATAATAAATCTTTTACTTTGGTATCTTCTCTAATGACTCTTGTAAATGCGTTGGTAGCAATTTCTGTATTAATTTTTGTCCATGTTTTACCATAATCGGTTGTTTTATATAATCCAGGCGTATGGTCATCAAACTTATATCTTGTGGTTGCTATGTATGCTGTTGCATTATCAAAGGGAGATACTTCGATTGAATTAATCAAACATTCTGCAAGCCCTGCTGGTGTTACATTTTTCCATGTTTTACCACCATCTTTAGTTAATTGAACAAAACCATCATCACTTCCTGTATAGATAACCCCTTTTTCATTAGGCGACTCAATCACATAGCTTAGCGTTCCATAATTTTCGGCACCTACTGCTTCATTGGTAAATGGTCCACCCGGCGTTCCTTGTTTTGCTTTTTCATTTCTTGTTAAATCAGGAGAAGCTTCGGTCCAAGTTTTTCCCATATCAGTGGTACGCAATAAAACTTGTGCGCCATGGTAATAGGTATTTGGTTCGTGCTTACTCCATATAATAGGAGCGTTCCAGTTAAATCTGTATTTATCATCTTTTGCATCCTTCCCTAAATATTGAATAGGAGCTGCCATGATATTGGTGCTTCCTTTTGATTTGCTGTCAAATACTTCAATAGTTCCTTGATAGCTCCCGCCCAAAACATATCTTGGATTATTTGGATCAAATGCTAGAAAAGCACTTTCACCGCCGGCAGATGCGCTCCAATGAGTTGTATTAATACCTCCTCTATATGAGCGGCTAGCAATTTTTACTGAACTATTATCTTGTTGTCCTCCATATATATTGTAAGGAAATTCGTTGTCTACATTGATGCGATAAAATTGTGCAGTTGCATAAATATCTTGACTACTCCATGATTTTCCACCATTAAAAGTGATTGCGGCACCGCCATCATCTGCAATAATCATGTTATTACTATTGCTTGGGTTTATCCATAAGTTATGATAATCACCATGGGTGGATGAAATGTTTTCCCAAGTTTTTCCGCCATCTGTTGATTTTAATGCAGGCGCATTCATTACATATAATGTGTTCTCGACAATCGGATCAGCGAATACTTCTATATAATACCAAGCTCTTCCAATGATTCGGTGATCGCTGGTGACATGGCTCCAAGTTTTTCCTGCATTTTCTGAAACGTACATTCCCCCGGCTTCTTTTGTAAAATCGCTTTCTATAAGAGCATATACTTTTTCTGAATTTGCACGACTTACTGTGATTGCCATTTTACCCATTTCTTTTGGCAAACCATCTTGCATTTTATTCCAAGTAGCACCACCATCAGTTGATTTATATAAACCACTACCAGGGCCACCACTTGTGACTTTCCAAGGTGTACGACCATGCTCCCACATAGCAGCATATAAAATGGTTGGGTTATTCATATCCATAGATAATTCAGCACAACCTGTTTTGTCATCTACAAATAAAACTTTATTCCAAGTTAAACCACCATCTGTTGATTTATAAATACCACGATCATTTGAACTGCTATATAATGAACCTTGTGCTGCAACAAAAACAATGTTTGGATTTTTAGGATCAACCACTACACGTGCAATATGATGTGTTGCATCCAATCCAATTTTTTTCCAAGTTTTTCCAGCATCTGTACTTTTATACATGCCATCTCCATGATGTGTCATCACCCCTCTTACTGCGTGTTCTCCCATACCCACATACACTATATTTGGATCGCTTTCTGCAACTGCAATACCTCCGACTGTTGCAGTCTTAAAAAAGCCATCGGAAATATTATTCCAACTAAGTCCCATATCCTCCGTTTTCCATAATCCACCACCAGTAGTTCCCATATAATATACCATGGGATTAGTAGCAACACCTACTGCAGTGTTGGATCTGCCGCCCCTAAAAGGTCCGATGCTTCTCCATTTCACCTGCTTGAATATTTTATTCAATTCAGTTGTATCTAAATTGCTTTGTGCATTTGCAAAAGTGGCAAATAATAATAAAAAGAAACTTTGGATCAATAATTTTATCATAATAAGAATTTTTATAAAACGTAAACAACAAAACCGAATAGTAATATTACGATTTTTACGGTCTGATAAATAAAAAAAGGCGCTATTTTTTAAAATAGCGCCTTTTTAAAAGGACTTCATTTATTACCTCGCTGGTAGAAGGATATGCTCGTTTACTTTTATGCAAATACCCTTAACATAGTCCCTGTTAAACTAGTTTGGTATTTTTTTAAAGCAGTGGTTGCTGGACCGGTTGTAACCGCACCTGTAGTAGCAAATACAGAACCATGCGCAGCACAATAAAAACGATTATTGTTTGCTTGATAGGTGATGCTCGCTTGCTGATGGGTGCAAATTGAACTCACGGCAATTATTTCACTTGCGGTTGTTTTAACAATGATAATATTTGTAGCAGGGTCAACGTAAAATCCGCCAATATTTTTTAAAGCATCAAAAGGCGATTTGCTAATATCAATAGTAAAATCAACAGTGCTAGTATTACCACCACCACCACCTGTACCTCCACCGGTATTAGTATTAGTGCCAGGTCCATCTGACTTGGAGCAACTTTGCATACAGCCAAAAATCAATATTGCCGCACCGCTCAAGCCAACTTGTTCAATAAAATCTTTTCTTTCCATATTTTATATATTTGATGGTTAATTTGTAAAATTCTCCTAAACCAAATTTAAGTAATTAATTAATCAGAAAAATATTTTGTGGAAGCTTATTAATATTTAGTTGGCACGAAATCAAACGGCAGTAAATACCCAATTTTTTCAGACCATCCCCAATAACCGGATAGTAGTAAACTAGTAGGCTCGTAATAAGTACCGTTTGAATATACAAATAGTGGCTTTTTGTTTATCAGGGTAATTTCAGACGCAATACCTTGACTATTAGAATTATAAGACCTACTATAATAGGCAGGTGCCACTTTTTTGGTATAGGTTACTTGTAAAAAATTTTTAAAAAATAAGGCAGCCGTATTTTCATTTTCGCCATAGGCAACGCTGTCTGCACTTAATAAGCCACTGGTGAATTCAAAACTTACTTTATGTGAGTTATCGTATTTCGTATTGCCATCAATAATAATGGGTTTACCACCAATATTAATGGTTTTAACCATCTGCCGAATTTCAAAATTATTTTCACGTAATTTATTGGTATAAAGGCTTCTCATAAAATGCATAACAGATCCTTCATAAATCTCCATTCTTTTTTTCAATACTTTTTTTGATTCGCTATTTTTTAAATCCTCGAACAAGGGGTATCCTTGAAAAAATATGAGCCCATTAATAAAGTCATATTTAAATTCACTTAAATCATAGTGTAATAAATAGCCTAGTTTTTTATTTTCAACTAAGATGGTTTCGTTGGCAAAAGCAATCAGCACACTGTCTAATTTTTTAAATTGAAAATGAATTACTTCCGGATTCAAAATTTTACAATCCGCACTCAAAGGGTAACTTCCAATAAACTGATTTAAAAATTGTTTTCCCCAAACTTTCCAACCGTCTTTAATATAGGTTCTTAATACCACTTCTGGTAAATCATTTGACTTTGAAGATAAAGCAACATTCAAAAAATCTGTCTGTTGACTTGTGTTTACCGGCACCATTTTGATGGTATAACCCATCATGGAAAACACCAATTCAAATTGACCCTGTGATCTTGTGGTAAGTGTAAAATTACCCGCTGCATCACTCCTGGTTCCATTGGACGAGTTACTTATATATACACTCACATTATCAATAGGCGCATTGGTTTCCTTATCCACCACTTTTCCTTTAATGGTTGTTTGTGCATATAATGGGTATGCACCTATCAATAAAATATATAAAATAAAATACCTCAATATTTTTTGTATAGCAATTTTAATAAATAACAAAACTTACGCCATGTTTCAGATAAAAATTAAATTTATTTTTTTTCAGTTTCTTTTACATCTGAAATATGATACTCCTTTTTTATATCTAACAATAACTTAATTGCAGCAGCTTTTTGTCTATTAACAATTACTAATTGCACTTTTTCGGTAGCGTTTCTAATATGTGAGAGTCGATTGGCAAATTCTGCTAAAACGTTTTTATCGTTGGTCATTAATTTGACACCATCAACAACAGAAGTTCCAATTGCACCGGCTGATATATTATTATAATATTTTTGATTAAAAATGCTGTAAGATTGTTCGCGTGCTTGCAGTTTTAATTCTTCATATACTTCTCCATATGTTTTTCCATATTCCCCAAGATGCCAGTATTCGGAAATTTGATCCGTAATATTTTGACTTCTAATTAAACGCATGCCACCTGCATTTTTAAGTTGGGAGGAGGTTCGTTCAGATAAGTATACATCCCTTCGCCCTAAATAGCTCAAGTTAACTATGTACAATTTTTTTAGTATACTATCATTCCACCGGTCGTTATAAAAAATATTTAATGCAGTATCTAATTTATGTACTAAATAAGATGCACCTCGTAATTGTTTATTAAATTCAATGGTGTCATTTTTTAAATCCTCCACCAAGCTTTCCATGTATTGTGTTTCTCTGTGTCGTTCCACATAGTGTTCTCTTTGGTTTTCGGCAAAAAATCCAAGAGTGACTGCTAAAAAAAGCATGAAAAACTCTAAAAAATGTTCTTTCCATTTTTTGGGGCCGTGATGCGAATGTGGATGATGTACTTCCATTTTTATTTTTTTTAAAATTAGTCGTTTTTAATGCAATATTTACATAGTATTCTTTAAAATTTGATTAATTTTCAATTCCTAATTTATTAATAGTTTAATATGCGTAAAGTATTTTTTATTGGATGTTTAAGTATGGTTTCATTTATTGGTTTCGCACAAAAAAAGCCAGCCAAAATAGTAAAAAAAGTGGCTACTAAAACCACTGCTAAAGCCATCGAGCCAGTTACTCCAATTCAGCCCCCCTTAAAACTATGGTATGATGCACCTGCGCAATATTTTGAAGAATCATTGGTATTAGGGAATGGTCAACAAGGGGCTACCGTTTTTGGAGGTATCTCGACGGATAAAATTTATTTAAATGACTTAACACTTTGGTCGGGGGAGCCAGTGAATGCAAATATGAGCCCCAATGCCTATAAAAATTTACCAGCAGTGCGTGAAGCGCTTGCCGAAAAAAATTATAAAAAAGCCCAATCACTTGTAAAAAAACTTCAGGGTAAATTTTCGGAGTCTTATGCACCTTTAGGTACTTTATTACTAGAATTTAATGATGATCCTTTTGTCAGTGATTATTATCGAGAGCTTGATATTGATCAAGCAATTGCAAAAGTAAAAACCGAGTCCAATACCAATACCATTGAAAGAGAATATTTGGTTTCAAATCCTGATAAGGTTTTTGTAATTCATTTAAAAAGTAAAAAACCAGGCGCACTTGGATTTACAGTTCGTTTCGAATCTTTATTATTACATACGACCACCGCTTCAAATAATTTCCTGCAAGCCAATGGTGTTGCGCCTGTGAAAGCTGAACCCAACTATGTAGAAAAAAAGCGCAATGCAATAATTTTTGATAAAAAAAGAGGCACGCGTTTTACAGCTGACATTCAAATTAAAACAAATTCAGGTAAAATTACCAATACGGATTCAAGTTTGAGTTTGGCTAATGCGACGGAGGCGACTATTTATATTTCAATGGCGACCAGCTTTAATGGATACGATAAAGATCCGGCGAAGCAAGGATTAAATCAAACTACAATTGCGCAAACACAATTAACGAAAGCATTGAATTTGGGATGGGATGAAATTAAAAAAAGACATGTAAAGGATTATCAAACTTATTTTAATCGCGTTGCTTTAAAATTAGAAGGTGACCCGTCTCCCAATTTACCCACCAATGAGCGTTTAAAAAGATATGCGAAAGGCGAATCAGATCCTTATTTAGAAACCTTATATTTTCAATTTGGCCGCTATTTGTTAATTAGTAGTTCGCGCACCCCTGGGGTACCCGCGAACTTACAAGGAATTTGGAATCATTACTTACAACCACCATGGTCGAGTAATTATACCATGAATATAAATGCAGAGGAAAATTATTGGTTGGCCGAAAATACCAATTTGACCGAAATGCACCAACCCTTTTTGCAGTTCTTGAATAATTTGTCAACTACTGGAAAAATTACCGCTAAAACATTTTATAATATGCCGGGTTGGGTATCGCATCATAACTCTGATATATGGGCAATGTCAAATCCGGTAGGAAATTTTGGCGAAGGGGATCCAAGTTGGGCTAACTGGCCCATGGGCGGCACCTGGGCTTCCGCACATTTATGGGAACACTATTTATTTACACAGGATGCACAGTTTTTAAAACAGAAAGCATATCCTATTATGCGCGGTGCTGCGGAGTTTTGCCTAGCATGGTTAATCAAGGATTCTGCTGGCAAATTAATTACCTCACCTTCCACTTCACCTGAAAATGGTTTTATCACTTTTACTGGCGTTAAGGGAAATACTTTATTTGGCGGCACTGCCGATTTGTCAATGATTAGAGAATTATTTTTAGATGTGATTGCTGCACAAAAAATATTAAAAAATGATTCTGCTTTTATAACAAGTATTACTATCGCTTTAAATAATTTACATCCTTATCAAGTGGGTAAAGCTGGTAATTTACAAGAATGGTATTATGATTGGGCGGATTCCGAACCGAAGCATCGTCATCAAAGTCATTTGTATGGTTTATATCCAGGAACCCATGTCACCCTTGAAAAAACGCCTTTGATTGCGAATGCTGCTAAAAAAACATTGGAAATAAAAGGAGATGAAACTACCGGCTGGTCCAAAGGATGGCGTATTAATTTATGGGCAAGATTAAAAGATGGTGAGCATGCGTATAAAATGTATCGTGAATTATTAAAGTTTGTACCTCCAGATGAAACCAAAGAAAATCATACAAAAATGGGCGGTACTTATCCTAACTTATTAGATGCGCATCCGCCATTTCAAATTGATGGAAATTTTGGTGGTGCTGCAGCGGTTGCTGAAATGTTAGTGCAATCCAATGCGGAGTATATTGAGTTACTTCCCGCGATACCTAAAGCTTGGCAATCAGGTACAGTAAAGGGTTTGAAGGCAAGGGGGAATTATGAAATTGATATGACATGGAGTAAAGGACAAGTAACGAATTTGAAAATAAAATCAAGTACAAGCGCAACTGCAAATGTTTTAATGAATGGCAAAATGCAAACGGTTAAAACAGTTAAGTAGTAATGAAAAGTAATTCATACAAAAAAGCGAGCATACTAATATTTTTATTAATTCAATCCACACTAGTTTTATTTGCACAGAATAAATCTTTTGAAGGGGAGATAAAAGCATTTGCTAAATCGGACAGTATCGTTGCGCCATTACAAGGTAAAATTGTTTTTGCAGGCAGTTCGTCATTCACAAAGTGGAAAGATATTAATCAGTATTTTCCTGGATATCCAATTATCAATCGTGGCTTTGGCGGTTCTAATTTACTAGATGTGATTTTGTATGTGAAAGAAACTATTTTAAAATACAAACCAAAACAAGTTGTTATATATTGTGGTGAAAATGATTTAGCAAGTAGCGATACTGTTTCACCAGAAATTGTATTGGATCGTTTTTCGATATTATTTAATCTAATCCGAGAACAATTAGGTAATAAATCCAATATCACTTTTGTATCCATCAAACCAAGTATTTCCAGGTGGCGCTTAGAACCTAAAATACTAGCAGCAAATGCGCTTATTGCTAGTTTTATTGCAAAACAAACAAACGCTAATTATATCAATATTCATAATGCCATGTTGCAAGGGGATGGTAGTATAATGAAGGATATTTTTATCGCTGACAATTTGCATATGAATGCTAAGGGCTACGCTATTTGGCAAAAAATCATAGCCCCATCACTTTTGGGTAAATAACTAGCATTGATTTACTTATATTTATAGCATCAATATTAATGCTATGAAAAAATTTATCGTACTAAGTCTGGTGTTGTTATCTACAGCAGCACAATCTCAAAAACAATACACAATAACTGGGGATGTAAGTAAAGTAAAGGAAACTGTTTCCAAAGTTTACTTATCTTATTATTTTAATGGCGTATCTACCCAAGATAGTGCAGTAGTAACGGATGGTAAATTTGTATTTAAAGGAACGGTTACGGAGCCTATATTAGGAAATTTGCGTGCAGCATATAAAGTGGATACTTCTGTTAAAACAAAGCGTATGATATCTTATAAAAAAGATGTTACGCCTATTTACCTAGAAAATTCAGCAATTCAATTATCCAGTGTTGATTCTTTTGCAAATGCAGCCATCAAAGGATCAAAGTCGCATTTGGAATATAATAAGTTAAAAGCATTTACTAAGCCTGTGTCAGATAAGATGGAAGTATTAAGTGCCACTTATAATGAATTATATAAGAAGAAAGACGAGGCAGGTATGAAAAAATTAGATGCAGAATATGATAAAGTGGATGCGGAAATGAAGGCGAAACAAAAAGAATATGTTTTAGCAAATTTAAATTCACCTATTGTCATGTATGCGTTTGGTAATTTTGCAGGTTATAGTATTAATGCGGATGAAGTTGAGCCACTATTTTTAAAAATTCCATTAGCGGTTCGAAATTCAACGAAAGGAAAGGAAATGGCAGGTAAAATTGATATTGCTAAAAAAACAGGTATTGGGAAACCAGCTATTCCATTTACACAAAATGATACTGCAGGTATTCCAGTTTCACTTGCATCTTTCAAAGGTAAATATGTATTAGTTGATTTTTGGGCAAGCTGGTGTGGTCCTTGCAGACAAGAAAATCCAAATGTAGTTGCAGCATTTAATAAATACAGCCCTAAGGGATTTACGGTATTAGGTGTTTCATTAGACCAGCCTACTGGTAAGGAAAGATGGATGGAAGCAATACATAAAGACAATTTAACTTGGACGCAAGTATCTGATTTAAAGTATTGGAAGAACGAAGTGGCAGTAATGTATGGCGTGAATGCAATACCACAAAATTATTTAATTGATGACCAAGGTATTATTATTGGTAAGGATTTAAGAGGAGATGCATTAAATGCAAAATTGGCTGAATTGTTTAAATAAAAAATAGCATTAGAAATTCTCATGCTATTTTAAATATAGTTGCTAATTAATCGGAGTCGTTAACACAGTTTTCAAATCAATGAATGTGTTAACGACTCCGTTCTTTTTAATTTAACCATTCGTATTTTTTTGCATTCAAAGCATCTGGTGTCCAGCTTTCAAAAAATTCAAATATTTTTTCTTTGCTGTAGTTCTTATCTTTTTCCAAATAGCCACTGTTTTGCGTATGCAGTCGTTTTCCTTTTGCATCTAATATTACAAATACAGGAAAACCAAATCGAGCAGGGTACTCATATTTTTCCTGAATGCTTTTGTTTTTATTTTCTTTTGAATAGTTTACATGCACTACTACATACCTGGCTTTAACAATGGAGTCAATTTTTTTATCACTAGTAGTAAACGCATTAAATCGTGCGCACCAAATACACCAATTGCCCCCCATTTGTAAAAAAATATGTTTGCCCTCCTTTGCCGCTATTTTTTGAGCCACTTTAATCGCAGAATCCACATTCTCATAGGGGTTATATAAGTTAAATGTTTTCATATCTGGTTCTATATACTTTGTTTCAATTGGCTTTGCGGGTCCTAACTTAATTAGTGGCGTAGTTTGTTGTGCGTTAGTTTGTATTATGCCTAGCACAAACAGGATCAAGAAAAGGTTTTTCATAAGTTGATGTAATTAAGTTTGTATATATTATTTTGTAAAAGAGTTTACCATTTGTTTTGAATAGCTTCGATACTTGTGTTTTTATACAATGTATTAAATTCAGCTATAGCTGTATTAATGCCTTGTACTTTTTCCTTTTCATTCTTCCATTGTAGTTGTAAATCAGCTAATTTATTTTTTACCCCTTGTGTTACCTTAGGATCTGTTACATCTATTAAACCTTTTAAATGAAAAAAGTCAACATTTAATTTACTAGGCCAATTAATTACGTCCTGCCCGTTTTGAGTTCGACTTTCAATAATAGCAGTTTCCCAAGTATCAATTCTTTTAATTAAACTATCGGCCGCATTTGTAATTGCTTTTGCTGATTCAACTTTACCTAATGTTTCACTATAGTATTGCAGTTGCTTTTTAATTCCTCGAAGATTGTTCACTGTAGTGTGTATGTTGCTGATTGTGGCAGTAACGCTTTCCAATAACATTTGCTGCTCTTGCCAATCAAGATCAGTGACTTTAATATTTGGATTAGGTAAAACAGTGATACTTGTTTCAACTATTTCCTTTTTATATTTTAATTGTGCTTTATATTTTCCGGGAGGTACTGCGTATCCACTATAACTTCCTAATACAAATGCACCATTCACATCAGGAGATAAATCATCTGTTCTAAAATCCCATAAAAATCTATTGTGTCCCTCATTATCACTAAGCTTGGTCTTTGCAGAAGGGCCACCTGGATATTTTTTAAAATTATCATCTTCAACATTTGTATATGTACGTATCAATTTTCCTTGATCTGAAACAATGGAAAGCGTTACGGTATCTTTTTCACCCAACTTAGGTAAAAAATAATCTAGAATAACACCCTCGGGTGCATTTTGCCCCATGTTTACGTTTTTTTCAGGTAGTCCGTTTCCTGCGCCATATTTATATGCATTTTTAGGTGTAATGATCGTAGGTGCTGATATGCTGTTAAAATTGGCGTTTTGTTGAATAGTGCTAATATCATCTAAAATCCAAAACGCACGTCCAGCTGTAGCTGCAACTAAATCATTATCGCGTATCATCAAATCGGTAACAGGGACAATAGGTAAATTTAATTGAAAAGGCTTCCAAGTTGTACCTGCATCATTTGAAATATAAAATCCTCTTTCGCTACCTGAGTATAATATGTTTTTATTTTTATTATCTTCTTTAATTACTTTTACGAAGTCGTCATTTTTTATTCCATTATTAATTTTTGTCCAAGTTTTTCCATTGTCGGTTGTTTTATAGGTATAGGATGCATAATCATTAAATTTATATCTAGTCGCACTTATATATACCACTCCTTGATCAAAACGAGATACCTCGATACTGTTAATTTGCGACTCAAGTAAATCAGTGGGCGTAATATTTTGCCAATTTTTTCCTGCGTCAGTTGTTACATACACTAAGCCACAATCACTCCCGGTATAGATCGTGTTTGCATCTAATGGAGATTCCTTTACATAAAAGATGGTATTATAATTTTCGCCACCAGCACCTTCATTGGTGAAAGGTATACCACCAGGTCCTTGTTTTGATTTATCATTTCTAGTTAAGTCGGGACTTACTACTTCCCAGTTAAATCCGCCATTACTTGTTTTTAGTAAAACATTTCCTGCATGATAAATTATTTTAGGGTTGTATAATGATGTAACAATTGGCGCATTCCAATTAAAACGATATTTCATTTCCTTGGGTTGTATGGCTAAATTTAAACTTGGATAGGCTTGAATATCTTTTACCTCATTTGTCTTTGTATTTAATACTTCAATGTATCCTTGATAACAGCCCCCATAAACCAGTAAAGGATCGTTAGGATCAAAACTTAAATAAGCAGATTCGCAACCTGCGCCATAATTCCAGTCTCGTTCGGTGATCGCGCCGGTATTATTTCTGCTTGCAATGATCACGGATGAGTTGTCTTGTTGGCCACCATAAACTTTATAGGGAAAAACATTATCCGTATTTACTCTGTAAAATTGCGCAGTGGGCTGATTCATAATGGATGACCAGGTTTTCGCTTGGTCATAAGTAATTTCACCTCCGCCATCATCGGCTAATCCAATAATATTATTGTTCTTCGGATGAATCCATAAATCATGGGTATCTCCATGACCCACTTTTACATTTGAAAATGTTTTTCCTCCATCTATTGATTTCATCATTGGTGCGTTCAACACATACACGATATTTTCATTTTTAGTATCTGCATATACTTTCATATAATACCATGAACGCGATGAGATATCTTGATTATTTGAAAGTAAAGCCCAGCTTTTCCCCCCGTCATCTGATCGATATAATCCTGATTTCTTTTTTTCTGATTCAACAATTGCAAAAACACGATTTGAATTTACCCTCGAAACACTAATACCCATTTTACCTAAGTTGGTGGGTAGCCCTTCCGTTAACTTAGTCCAAGTTTCACCTTCATCAACTGATTTCCAAAGTGAAGAACCTTTACCCCCACTAGATACTGTCCAAGGAAATCTACGGTGTTCCCAAGCAGCAGCATATAATATTCGTGGATTATTCATGTCCATAGATAATGAGGCAATACCGGTGCTGTCGTTAATATATAAAACCTTTTTCCAATGTGCGCCCCCATCTGTACTTTTAAAAACACCTCGTTCATTATTAGGACCATGCACTGTGCCTTGTGCACCAACATAAACGATATCAGGATTCGTAGGATGAATACATATTTCAGAAATATGTCTAGATTGTTCTAATCCGATATTTTTCCAAGTGGTCCCACCATCCACACTTTTGTAAACCCCATCTCCATAGCTAGTCATTACGCCACGAACCGCATGTTCTCCAGTACCTACATACAATACATTTGGATCCGACTCAGACACCGCAATATCTCCAATAGAACCCACCTTGAAAAAGCCGTCTGAAATATTTTTCCAACTGATACCACCATCAATCGTTGTCCAAACACCGCCACCAGTATATCCTGCGTAAAACTTTTTTTCTTGTTGGATAACGCCAGTAATGGTGTTGGCCCTTCCCCCTCTAAATGGGCCAATATTTCTCCATTGTAAATTTTTAAAAATGGAATCTGGAACAGGTTTAACCGACGGCGTTGACGCAATCGGAGACACCGCTTTTTTTCGTTGTGCTGTAGCCCCCAAGGTGATGAACATTAGACAAACTAGGAATATGTTTTTCATATTTGTTTTTTATACAGATGATGAATAAGAAAATACTTTTTTAAATGTTGCTCATGCGTAAAAATGAACCACGAAAGTAATTTACAAAAAAGACCGCATTATTTGTATAAAAAATTATGAATTATTCGTATTTGATAACTAAAAATTTTAAATTGCCCCAATACTTTGAATTATTTAATTTCCAAGGTTATATTATTATCATTATAAACAATTTTATATGCGTAAAATTATTATTTTAATTTGTCTGATTGTTAGCACACAATTATTTGTGCAAGCACAAAATGTGCCAACGCCAAAATCGCATTTTGGATTTAGTATTGGCGACAATTATCACTTGGCCACTTTTACGCAAACGGAAGCGTATTTAAAAAAAATAGCCACTACTTCAAAAAAAGTAAAATTACAAGTCATTGGAAAAACGGAAGAAGGACGCAACCAATACATGGTTATTGTATCTGATCCAACCAATTTAGCCAATGTAGAAAAATATAAAAGCATTGCACAAAAATTAGCACGCGCAGAAGACTTAACCCCAGCCGAAGCTAAAAAACTATCTGATGAAGGAAAGGCGGTAGTGTGGATTGATGGCGGGTTACACGCGACGGAGGTAGTGGGTATTCATCAGTGGATTGAAACCTTATACCAAATTATTACAAGAACAGATGAAGAAACAAATCGCATTTTAAAATCCACTATCATATTATTTGTCCATGCAAATCCCGATGGACAAGAGCTAGTTTCCAATTGGTATATGCGCAATAGTGATACCTTAAAAAGAACCACCTCAGGTTTACCAAGACTCTATCAAAAATATATTGGGCACGATAATAATCGTGATTTTTTTATGACGAACATGAGCGAGTCTAGAAATATGAGTGTGCAACAATACATTGAATGGATGCCGCAAATTTTATACAATCATCATCAAACTGGTCCTCCAGGCACGGTGGTTGCTGGTCCTCCTTACCGTGATCCTTTTAATCATGTATATGATCCGTTATTAATGACAGGTATTGATGCACTAGGTGCTGCAATGAGTAGTCGATTGAATACAGAAGGTAAACCAGGCTATACGATGAAGGGAGGTTCGGTTTATTCAACCTGGTGGAATGGCGGATTGCGAACCACCGCTTACTATCATAATATCATTGGCTTATTAACTGAAATTATTGGAAGCCCAACGCCTTCGAGTATCCCTTTGGTACCACAACGATTAATTCCGAATAGTGGATTACCTAATCCGATCCTTCCACAAAAATGGTATTTTAAAAATTCAATTGATTATTCTATTTCATTAAACTATGCAGTATTAAATTATGCTGCACGTTATAAAGATGAATTGCTTTATAATATTTATACCATGGGACGCCATAGCATTGATGCGGGTAGCAAAGATAATTGGACACTTTATCCAAAAAAATCAGATGCCCTCAGCGAGTTATTAAAAACAGAGAAAGTAACAGGCAAGATGGATTCATTTCAATTAGCTGTATTTAATAAAGTGTATAAAAATCCAGCAACACGTGATCCACGAGGTTATATCATTCCTATTAATCAATCGACTACCGCAATTCAATTTGTAAATATTTTAATTAAAAGTGGTATTAAAGTACATCGTGCAAGTGCTGATTTTATGGTGGGCACAAAAAAATATGTAGCGGGTTCCTATATTGTAAAAACAAATCAAGCATTTCGCCCACATGTGTTAGATATGTTTGAATCACAGGATCATCCCAATGATTTTTTATATCCAGGGGGTCCACCAGTGCGTCCGTATGATGCAGCGGGCTGGACGCCTGCGTTTACGATGGGGATTGACTTTGATAGGGTATTAGATGATTTTACAGGACCTTTTGAAGCGTTGGCTTATGGCGAAATACAAAAACCAATGGGTAAAATAATTAATGGCGTAAGTACAAATTATGGGTATACATTTTCAACAAAAGACAATGCATCATATATTGCTGTCAACGAATTATTAAATACCGAAGAAAGTATTTACAAAAGCAAGGAGCAATATTTTGTTCGACATTCGGATAAACTAAATAATTCAATAACAAAATTAAGTACAGATTATGGTATTGTGTTTACAAGAGCTACAACGCCACTAACTGATACTTTAAATAAAATCCAACCTATTCGCATTGGACTTTGGGATAAGTATGGCGGTTCTATGTCATCGGGTTGGTTAAGATGGATTTTTGAACAATATCATTTCCCCTTTAAACTTATTTATGCAAAGGAAATTGATTCTGTAAATTTAAATGCCAACTATGATGTTTTGGTTTTTGTTGAAGGTGCGATACCTGCATTAAAAAATGAGTCTTCATTTTCTTATGAAGAAAGAGCGCCTAAGTTAGAAGACGTTCCAAAAGAATTTCAACATACTCTAGGAAGTATTTCTGTAAATAAATCTATTCCTGCATTAAATAAATTTTTACAAAACGGCGGTAAAATTGTAACGATCGGATCAAGTGCGAATTTGGCTTATCATATAAATGCACCTGTAAAAAATGCGTTGGTTGAAATGGTAGCCGGGAAAGAAAAAGCATTACCCGGTGAAAAATTTTATATCCCTGGAAGTGTATTGCAAGTAACACTCGATAATAATAATATGTCCAATTGGGGGATGAATGCAACAGCGGATGTTTACTTTAATGCAAGCCCTGTTTTTAAATTATTACCTGATGCAATTGCACAAAAGCAAATCATGCCTTTAGCTTGGTATGCCAGCGCGAGTACCTTAAGAAGCGGTTGGGCATTTGGACAAGCCTATTTACAGGACGGAGTAGCAGCCTTTGAAACTAACGTCGGTAAGGGAAAATTGACTGTTTTTGGTCCAGAAATCACTTTTAGGGCGCAAACACATGGAAATTTCAAATTATTATTTAATCAATTGTATAAATAGGTCTAATTCTATCTAACAAAGTATAATAAACTTAAATACATGTAAATCATTGATTTACATGTATTTTTATGTAAAATTATAATAGTAAAAGCATAACCATGTAATAACTAAACGACTAAACCACTTAAATTCTAAGAATTCAGCCATTAAGCATACCCCTTAAATATTAATTATATAAGAAAATAGGCATAATTTTAAAATCAAATTATAGCCAATTGCTATATTTTTTTAACAAAAGTTTACAATTTATGCAAAACAAAGGATTATGCACTTTACTTCTGTTGCTCTTTTTAGGAGTGTCTGTTGCAAATGCACAACAAAAATCAGTTTCTGGTAAGGTTATCAATTCAGATAACACCCCGTTGTCAAATGTGTTGGTTGTTATTAAAGGAACAAAAACAGCTACAACCACAGATAACAATGGTAGCTTTTCAATCAGTGTTGCTTCAAATCAATCATTAAGCTTTAGCTTGGTTGGTTATGATACAAAAGATGTTCGGGTTGGAAATTCAACAACGATCAATGTAAAATTATCGGCAGTGGATAATACATTAGAAGATGTAATTGTTACTGCGATGGATATTCGTCGTAATCCAAAAGAATTAGGATATTCTGTACAAAAACTGAAAGGCCAGGACTTAGCGGAAACACAACGTAATAACTTAGTCAATAGTTTACAAGGTCGTATTGCGGGTTTAACTATTAATCCAACTTCGGGTTTAGCAGGTGCTAGTTCTCAAATTGTACTAAGAGGTTTTAACTCATTAGCATTAGACAACTCTCCATTATTTGTTGTGGATGGTATCATTATTGATAACCAATCTGTACAAGAAAATAATAGAAACACAGGTTATGCGGTTAAACCATCGGCTGCGAATGTGAGTACTGAAAACAGATCAAACGATTATACAAACCGTATTGCAGATATTAACCCAAACGATGTTGAGTCAGTAACGGTATTGAAAGGACCAGAAGCAACCGCTTTATATGGTAGCCAAGCAAGTTCAGGTGCGATTGTTATTACCACTAAAAAAGGAACAAGTGTTGATGGTAAAATGAAAGTGACTTATGATAATAGTTTTAGAACTTCTGTTTATACAAGATATCCAAAAGTGATGACCGACTATGATGCAGGTCAGAATGGTATAGCAAGTGATGTGTTTACTTACTTTGGACAAAAATATACCGCTGATGTTCCCAAGTATGGTAACCTTAGGGCTTTTTTCCAACCGAGTAGTTCTATCACACATAATATTTCAGTAGAGCAAGGAACTGCGAAAAACTCAGTGCGTTTATCTGGATCATTTTTGGATGAAAATTCACCAGTGCCCAATAACAATTATAAAAAATATAATTTAAGAGTAGTAACCAATCATAAGATTGGTAAAACATTAGAAATTTCTCCAAGCTTTAGCATTATTAAAAGTGGCAATGACAAACCTTTAAGAGGGGTTAGTGGTTACTTAATGAGTTTAATGGCATGGCCGGAAGATGATAATGCAAAAAACTATATTACTGCCGATGGTTTGAAAAAGCCCTTGTTTGCAAGTAACCCGAATGGTGAGTTAGATAATCCTTATTTTAACGTTAACAAAAATAGAAGTAGAGATGAATTAACGCGTAGCATTGCAACCATTGCCGTTAACTATAATCCTACTAGTTGGTTATCAATTTCTGGTAGAATGGGTTATGATACTTATGCACAAGATGGTTATACGAAATGGGATTCCTCATCTTTCTTTTTAAGTAGGGCTCAAAAAGGTGCACAAGAAAACTATTATCGTAGATACTATGGCTATAACCATACGGTTACAGCGACTGCTAAAAAGAGCTTTGGTAAAATTAATACCCGCTTGATGATTGGTAATATGTGGCAGGATTATGAAACACAAACCAGGGCTATTTTTGGTAATGATATCAAAGATGCAAATGGCACGGATAGTACCAACACAAATCCTTTAACAAGAATTAGAAATAGTAATGCGAATCGTTTTGGATTACCTAATTACAATATTAGTCGTCAAGCTGCTTATTTTGGTGAATTTTCAATCAATTATGACACTAAAATATTCTTAACCTATTCTCATCGTTTTGAGGAATCTTCTATTTTCCCGGTTGCAAATCGTGCATATGATTATCCAGCAGGAAGTATGAGTGTAATTATGTCAGACATCTTCCCTGCAGTTAAAGACAAATTGAATTATTGGAAATTAAGAGGATCATTGGCGAGTACTGCGCGTTCAAGTGCGCCATATGCTAACCAAGCAATTTTGAATTTTAATACAGGAAATGGTGCTGGTTATTATTATGATTTTACCAACGCAAATCCTTATCTAACGCCAGAGCGTCAAAAAACATTTGAAATTGGTTCCGAATTTAAATTCAAAGGGAATCGCTTAAGTGCTGAGATTACTTATTATAAAACTGTGAACACGGATTTGATTGCTGAAAACTTTAGAGCAAGTTATGCCACTGGTTATGTATTAAATACGTTGAATGTGGGTGCGAATGAAAATACCGGTATTGAAATGGTACTTGATTATTTAGTAGTCAATAAAAAAGATTTCACCTGGAATACGCGCTTTAACTTTAATAGAATGCGCAATATGGTTACAGAATTACCTTCCAATGTTCCTGAGTTTTATATATCTGATACTTGGGTTTATGGTAATGCACGCGGAGGTTTAACAAGAGGTGGACCAACTACCACCATTACTTCACATGGTTATGCAAGAAATACTGCAGGTAAAGTATTAATTGATCCTGCAACGGGGCTCCCTTTAATTGATCCTAACTTTAGAGTAAGAGGAGATCGTAATCCTGACTTTAGTTTGGGATGGGTTAATAACATCACCTATAAAGATTTAAGAATTTCATTTTTATGGGATTTAAAAGTAGGTGGAGATGTGTTTAATGCAACCGAAATGTATTTAACAAGAATTGGAAAAAGCGAAAGAACTTCAGACAGATTAACACCAAGAGTGGTGACAGGTATATTAAGAGATGGTTTAGAGAATTCTGCATTCCCTACTGCAAACAGTATTGCAATTGTTCCATACTACCAACAAGCATATTATACCACAATGCCTGAAGAAGAGTTTATTCAAAAAGATGTGAATGCTTTTAGATTAAGAGATTTATCTTTTAATTATAATATTAAAAAATTCATGACAGAAGGTATTGCTAAGTATACTAAAACTTTCTCCGTGTTTTTAACCATTAATGATTTAATTCTTATCACCAACTATAAAGGAGCTGATCCTGCAGTAGGTGCAACTTCAGCGGGAAGTCGTGGAGTGAGTGCCTTTGGATTTGATTATGCAAATATGGGCGCTCCTGTAAGTTTTAACATGGGAATTAGAACCACTTTTTAATCTTTAATATTAAAAAATATGAAATATAATATAAAATATCTATTAGTAATAAGTGCCTTAATTATCATGGGCGTTTCTTGTTCTAAAAAAATTGATGATGCTTATGCAAACCCTAACTATGATGTTAAGGTAGCACCAGAAGGATTACTTCCTCAAATCGTAGCTTCAATGGCAGGTAACTATGGTGCACATGGTCCAATGAATGATATAAGATACATTGGTGCTTATGTACAAAATTTTGCTTACGCTAACACTTTGAGCAATTTTGATCGCATGGGTTATACAAATACAGATGTTGCACAATCTTTTTGGCGCTCACACTATTATGATATTGGCCAAAACAATGTTAGAATGATTCAGTGGGCTATTGAAAACAAACAATGGGATTATGCGGGTGTAGGCGAAGCAATATTTGCATGGAGCTGGTTAAACCTGACGACCTATCATGGTGAGGTTGTATTAAAAGAAGCTTTTAATACTGATCAAATTACCTTTCAATATGACAAACAAGAAGATGTATATACTGAAGTAAGAAAATTAAGTCACGAAGCTTTATCTTATTTAAATAAAACTGGTGACAACGCAAGTCAAACAAGTTTAGCGAAAGGAGATGCTTTCTTTTACAAAGGAGATGTAAGCAAATGGAAAAAATTTGTATACGGCGTATTGGCAAGATCTTTTAATCATTTGACGAATAAAGCAGATTATAAGGCGGACTCAGTATTATTTTACACCAACTTGGCAATGAAAGAAAGTACGGATGACGGCTTGGTTAAATTCACTGCTTCATTAGTAAGTGCGACTAATAATATGTTTGGTCCATTTAGAGCAAACCTAGGCGGCGCATCAACAACTTCTCCAACGGCTATCAGACAAGGCGCATTCATCGCTAACTTAATGAGCGGTGTAAATAGTGCTTTCCCTGGTGTTATTGATCCTAGAGCAATTTATTTATTACGTTTAAATGCAAACAATACATTTAAAGGTGTTGAACCAAATAAGGGTCAAGCTGTTTTAGCTGCGAATGATCGTCCTGAAAATTTTTGGGGTGTGCCACAAATTACAGCAAATAATACTGCTCCGGCAAATGACTTAAACTGTCGTTTTATTTTCCGTAACGATGCCCCTTTCCCTGTAATGACTGCAACTGAAATTTCATTTATGCGTGCCGAAGCTGCCTTTTTAAAAGGAGACAAAGCAACAGCCTTGGTTGCTTATAAGGATGGTATTGCAAAACACTTTGATTTATTAATGAATTATTATAATACAAATGTACCTGCAGCTAGTTTACTAACTGCTACTATTAAGGCTAATTTCTTAGCAGATCCAAAAGTCGTTCCAGCAAATGCAGCTGACTTAACTTTGTCCATGATTATGTTGCAAAAATATATTGCTATGTTTGGCTATGGTACTTTTGAAACCTGGACCGATATGCGTCGTTATCACTATATTGACTTGGATAAAACAACTGGCAAACAAGTATTTACTGACTTCGTGGTACCTACTGGAACCGGCTTGTTTGAAGATAACGGCGGTAAATTAGTATATAGAATGCGTCCAAGATTCAACTCGGAATATGTATGGAATATTAATGAATTAGGAAGAATTGGCGCAACGCAATTAGATTATCACACCAAAGAACAGTGGTTTTCTCAAAAATAATAAATTCTAAAAATAATAAATTATGAAAAAATCATTACAACATATAATTTTTGGAGCCATAATCCTAGTCGTTGGATTAGCAGCTTGTAATAAAGATACGGTCTATGTAGCCGATCCTATTTCGTCAAGCTCAAACGCGTATATTAAGTTTTTACATTTATCTCCTTCATTAGCTACTATTACTGGGCAAGCGGATAACGTCACCTTGTTAAACTTAGATTTAAAATCAAATACGTATAGTAAAATAACAGGTACGCCGTTGGCATATGAAAGATATTTTCCAACCACCACCAATGCTTATGCTACTATACCCACAGGTCTACAGACTATAAAGTTTAGTTTAGCAGCAGTAAATCAAAAAGATTCTTTAGAATTATTTTTGAAAAAAGTACAAATAGATGCAGGCAAATATTACAGTTTCATTATCACTGACTCCATTAAATCAGAATCATTAAGTAAAGCAATGTTTTTACAAGACGATTTGTTGACATTGGGAGCATCTCAAATAGGCATGAGACTTGTTCATGCTATATGGAATGATACTGCAGCTAAAAATATTGATATATTTTCAAGGAGAAACAATGCAACTATTTTTTCTATAAGAAGTGCAGGATCAGCTACTACGTTTATTCCATTAAACTATTTCACGACAAGTGATACTTTAATTGTTAGACGCGCTGGTACTACCTTTGCTTTAGCAACATTTAACGGTGCAACTTTTACGCCGGGTCGCAACTATACTTTAGTATATAAAGGAAACGGTGCTGTGACTACGTCAACAGCTAAACCACGTTCTTTGCTTATCTATGGTCACTAGGATAAACTATGTTTTTGTAAAATAACCCTCGCGAATACGCGAGGGTTATTTTTTTATACTACTTTTAAGAATAAAATTTAGCGTAACTACAATATATAAGGACATATGAATTTAAAAAAAGTGATTAATAGCGGATTTTTCATGGCACTGACATTTTGTATGGCGTCCGCATCCTTAGCACAAACCTCCATTTTAAAATGGAAAGAGGTAACGAGCCAGTTTGGCCCATTGCCTACTTCCATCAAAGTTTTTGAATCAGAAAACACCTATCAAGACAGTGCATTTAAAGGATTTTATGTTGAAATTGATACGAAGGATAAAAATTTACACTTAGATACAGACACCACTTTATTTAGACGCTTAACGCCACAACAATTTTATACTAAACTAGAACAACCCTCGGTTGTTGTGAATTCCTCCTTTTTTGAATTTAAACGAAATACCAACGTAAATATAGTGGTGAAAAACGGCCTACCTGTTAGTTACAATATTCATGATATACCAGGTAAGGGAAAGGACACACTTACTTATACGCATGTGTTGGGTGCAGCTTTAGGGATGGATAAAAAGGGTAGTATGGATATCGCATATACTTTTACGGATTCGGCTAGTAAAACTATCATGTACCAGCAATTACCTATGAACGCATTTAAGGATTCAAATGCTAAGTTAGTAGTGACCGATCCGAACTTAACTAATTTGAGTGTCTGGAAATTGAAATGGGCAAACGGCGGCGGTCCGGTCTTAATGAGATCAGGTCGTATTCATATTTCAAATAATGAAGAAAGAAAATTTGCAGGTAAGGCCATCAATGATTACCATCCCCGAACAGCGATGGGCTATGATATGGAGGGAAAATTAATTATTATGGCTATTCAAGGAAGGATGAAAGGAATAGCGGTAGGCGCAACGCTCAATCAAATGGCTTCTTTTTTTGAGCAATTAGATTGTTACGAAGCAATCAATTTAGATGGGGGCGGCAGCAGCTGTTTATTAGTGAATGGCAAAGAAACCATTAAGCCTTCAGACCCTACTGGACAAAGACCAGTACCAGCTATATTTTATGTGAAATAATTAGGGTTTCGATTTCGGTACTAGTAATAAGTTTTTTTGTAAGGTTTGTTTTAAATGTCTTTTTACGACATCACCCATGGTCTTTGCTTTATTGTAAATAGAGGTTTCTTTAAAATGTGCTGTCAATTCTTTTTTTAGTTGTTCAATTTTTTCAGGCTGTGAAATTTTATCCTTACTCATAATATCAAATAACTCTTTTACTTGATATTTAGCAAGTACCAATCTAAAAGTCATCATGGTTCTTTCCTCGGCTTGGTATTGTGCTATTGACTTTGTATCTAAATTATTAATAACCAAATCAACAAAGGCAATATTTTCCTTATAAAATTGTGGTAAGTATAAATTTTTTCGACCCTCATAGGATTGTTGGTCAAAATCAATAGCTCTAATGCGGTATTGAAAATCCTCTATATCAGGAATAATATTTACTACATAGTTATAGGAACGCATATCTCCTAATAATTGCACAAAGCAACGTTCATTAAATTTTACAAATTCTTTCGCTAATCTAATTACATTAATATTGGGATCCTGTAAATGATCTGTTATAAAAACATCTCCAGGAATGCCTGGAATATGTTCTTCAATCAAGGTTTCGTTATGCGTGAAATAGGTAATTCTGTTAGGCGATAATAAATGTTCAAGCTCTAAACCGTATACCCTGCTTGCATCGGCCTGTTTAATATAATAATGGTCGTAGTTATCATTTAACTTATTAATGATTCTAATTCTAAAGGGCTGACTGTTTCCAAAATAACAAAAATCTATTCTTGATACATCTAAATGATCAAGATAACTGATATCCCCTTCAGTTTTTAAAATGGCATAAATGCGAACTAAGCTTACACGTAAGTGTTCCCATTCCTTCATATCGAAAGATAATTTTTCCCAACTCGTATCCTTGCCTTGTTTGTTTTTTAATGGAACAGAGTAGGTGTATCTTTGTAGGTCCTTATAGCTTACTGGTAATTTTACTTCACGTCCATAGCGCACTAAATAACTACGGAGTTGTGTATTAATAGGGAATATCGGCTTTTTTCTGGATGGCTTCTCGGGCTCATTTGACTTAATAATATTTTTAAAAAAATTATTCAATGACTTGTGTTAAATATTACTTACCCAATTTTTTAATGCGAATATTTTTAAAGCGCACCACATCACCATGTCCTAAAAAGCCAATATGACCTATGGTATTTTTTAATCCAGGATGTTCATTGTGGTCCATAGTGCCATTTTTGGTTGCCTCTTTTAAATCCGCTTCCGTAATGACAGTGCCATTTAAAGTGACTTTAATTTTTGAACCCTGAATCATAATTTCTTCCTGGTTCCATTCCCCTGTGGGTTTTAAAAAGCCTCTTTTTGCTGGTACAATACCATAAACAGATCCATGGTATTGATAGGGTTTTAAATTAGCATACATAGGGTGTTCGTTATCTAGTACTTGAATTTCCATACCTACATAAGCAGCGTCACCTTCAAGCGGTGCATGAATACCAATACCATTGTTTGCACCAGGTGTTAGTTGAAACTCGAATCGATAAATAAAATCACTATACTCCTCTTTAGTATATAAATTTCCACCACCTTTTGAACTTGGATTCACTTCAATAGCACCATCTTTTGATAAGTAACCTGAAAAATTCCCCATCCAATGATCCATATTTGTTCCGTCATATAATTGCATGAAGCCTTCTTCTTTTTCAGTTTCAGTTAAATTAGTTTTTATATTATTAGGGGTAGGTATCTCTCTTATGTAAATATTACGATAAGCTACATAAGTTCCATGTGCTTGTAATTCAATTTGCTCCTTGGTAAATAAGGGTAGTTTGCGATCCCAATAATTTTCGAGCGAGACATTATCTGTTACCAAAATCCCATTTAAATACACCGTTACTTTATCCCCCTTCATTATAATATGAAAGGTATTCCATTCACCTATTTTATTATCGGCTACTAATAATGGCTTGCTTATATTTTTTTGATTATTGTATAATCCGCCTGAACCAACTTGTGCACCTACTTCGCGACGGCTTGTGTCCCAAATTTGTACCTGTGGTGTGCCTCTTAAATAAATACCAGCATCTCCTTTTTCTGTTATTTTCCAATCTACAAACATTTCCATATCACCATATTGCTTCTCGGTACATAAATTATCACCATGTCCGGTAAATACTAATAAGCCATCTTTTATCACCCAATCTTTTTTGATTGATTCATTTACTTTTTGTTGTGCAGTCGCTAATTCAGCTTCACTCATTTTTCCTCTTGCAATTGGATTTGCTACTAACCCCTTCCATCCGGTTAAATCCTTGCCGTTAAACAAAGAAACAAATCCGTAATCATAAGGTATTTTTTTGAGTTGTGCTTTAAGCATAGGTACCAATAGTGCGCTATCTTCACCACTAATGAGTGGCAGCGCTTGTTCAAGTGCTTGTCGTACCATTGGGCCACCAATTTCACCAATCAGATTATTTGCTAATGTTAATCTTGTAATAATTAATGCAGCTTCCTTTTGAACACCCGCTTCACCTAAAAATTGGCTAACAAAAGCAAATGCGCCAATAGTTGGAATTTTACCTGCTTGTATTAATATACTTTTCTTTTGAAAATCATTTCCATTTTCTTTTACCTTGTCCATTTGATCTTGGAGCTGTAATAATTTTTGCGTTGAATTTTGTTGCATCTCTATTTTTGCTGCAACCTTTGGAATAGATGGTAAGCTTTGTAATTTTGCAGTAACTACATTTTCTGCACTCAATAAACTGATTTGTGCACTGATGAATGTGCTTGCATAATTAGAGCTTGCTTTTTTTAATTGTTTTTTAAGCAATTGAACCGTCTTCACTTTTTTTGCAGTTTCCAATGAAACAATGTTTACATATGCGTTTAAGGCATAAGTGGCTTTTAATTTTAATGAGTCATCGTCCAACATTTTAAAAAGCACTTTCCACTCTGCACTTTTCCAAGTACCCATGGTAGTTAATGCATCAGTGACTTCGCTCGCATGCTGATAAGGAAATACAGTCAACACTTTATTTACACTTTTTTCTCCCTTTTGTGCTTGCACTTGGAAGGAAATAAATAAGGTCAGTGCAATTAAATAAATATATTTTTTCATAAAAAGTGATTCTAAGGTTTTTCTAAATCGGTGAATTCATGTTACGCATATGTTTCATAAACCAACATTAATTAAATACGCCAAGGGCCACGCATGGGCGGGTTAATTAAAAAATTAGCTTCTGTGTCATTTAAAAATTCTTGGGTATCTGGATCAAAATGTAAAGTTCTGCCTAATTGTAAGGCAATCTTACCCATATTAATAATGGTACATGACCTAAATCCATTCGACTCATTCAATGCAAACGGGGTTCGATATTTTACTGATTCCAAAAAATTGGTTACCTGTGGTGCAGGATCTGGCATCATTGCAATTTTCTCTTTTAAATTTGGAATGTCAGATTTAAATCCGGCAAACAATTTTCCTTTTGGTCCCTCTATGTATGCAGCATTAGGATCAGTAGCCTCCCCATCTAAAATTATTTTACAACCATCGGCATAAGTATAGGTTATTTTTCGGAAGGTACCACATGCATCCGGGTGCTGTTGTTCCGCATCTACTTCTACTTTAATAGGACTGGTTTCATCCTTGCCTAAGAAATATTGAATTGGGTCCAGATAGTGTTGTCCCATATCACCCAAACCACCACCATCATAATCCCAATAACCTCGGAAGGTACCATGAACTCTGTGTGCATTGTAGGATTTGTAAGGGGCTGGTCCTAACCACCTGTCATAATCTAATTCAGCAGGGATGGCTTGTTCTTCTAATTTTGTTTTTCCAATCCAATAAAATTTCCAATCAAATCCGGTGATCTTGCTTACTGTAACGGTTAACGGCCATCCCAACAAACCTGATTCTACTAATTTTTTAATTGGTTTCACTGTCGTATTCATCCCATAAAAATTCTCTTCAAAACGGAACCAAGTATTTAAACGAAACATTCTTTTGTATTCCTTTACCGCTTCTACTACTTTTTTCCCTTCACCAATTGTACGCGTCATTGGTTTTTCACACCAAATATCTTTTCCAGCTTTTGCAGCATCAACCGCCATGATGCCATGCCAATGCGGAGGGGTAGCAATATGTACAATATCAACTTCAGGAAGTGCGATTAATTCTTGGTGATTGTGAAATGTTTTCAACCCACCTCCAATTAATTTCTCAGCACTAAGCAAATGATTTTTATCAACATCGCAAATGGCTACGACTCTTGTACCTGCATAACCAATATGGCCTCGGCCCATACCGCCTAAGCCAATTATACCTTTAGTAAGCTGATCACTAGGGGCGATGAATCCCTTACCTAATACATGTCTTGGTACAATTGAAAATCCTGCAATAATAGTAGCAGTATTTTTTAAAAATTTCCTTCTTGTATTTTTTTCAATTTTCATTTGAATATTTTTAACACTAAAAATGAGTATATAAATAAAAGTATTCCTTAACTTAATTTGAACACTTTCACATTTTTAAAATAAATGGGCGCACCTGCATGTTTACCTTGTAAACCAATATGACCACGAAGCGCAAGTGTTGACATTGGATTTTTTAACCAAGAAGGTACACTGCTACCGTCTGGATTCACTTTAGCTGATGTAAAATCGTCCATATTACATTCATTGACTAAAGTGCCATTTAAAACAATTGAAATCATTTTTCCTTTACAAGTAATCGTGAAGTGATTCCATTCTCCTGCAGGCTTTAACGATTTGTTGGTCGCAGGCTTACGTCCAAAAATAGCGGCACATTGCCAAGTGGGCGCTGCTTTGCTCCATTGCTTTGAATAATCATCTGCAATTTGTATTTCAACAGAATTGGGAATCCATTCTACAATATCGGTTGCGTGCACAATAACGCCACTATTGGTGCCATCCGCATTTTGAAAATCCAAATCCAAAATAAAATCATCGTATTCGTCAAAGCTCCAAATAGCATCATCCTTACTTGCAGTAATCACCCCACTTGAATCCTTCCAAATTGATTTATCATAAATTGCCTTTGACAAATTATTTCCAAATAAATTTTTCCATCCTTTGCCCATGGGCTGCCCTTGAACAACAATAGGTGTATTTTGTGCACTTACCTGGAGGACTATGGTAATGAATAAGAAGAATAAAATAAATTGAATTTTTTTCATAAAATGGGTTTGATAGTTTTACCTTTTGTCGCTAATTATTCTATTTCACCTAGTTATTTTGTTAAGCCAGATCAAATTGCTTTTAAAGGCGGGTATGCAAATATTTGCTTCTCTAAATTTATCATTTTTTGCTTAAATACCGGTCAACTATTTAGCTATAGTATAGCTAGTCCGACTAATTATTTTCATTGCGAATGGCTATTCCCTTTCTTGCCATATTTTGAACACCATTGTCAATACTTAGTGCGCCATTGACCCACACATATTTTATGCCCTTACTATATTTGTGTGGTTGGTTATATTCTGATGCATCTGAAATTTCATCCTCATCAAAAATGACAATGTCGGCAAAATAACCTTCTTTAATTAAGCCCCTATTTTTTAAATTAAACTTTTGTGCGGGCAAGCTAGTCATACGTCTTATAGCTTCCTCTAAACTAATGACGCCTAAGGTTTTAACGTATCTTCCGAGTACCCTAGCATTGGTTCCATAAGCACGAGGATGTGGCATACCGGAACCAAAATTGACAATACTCGCATCACTTGCAAACATATTAAAAGGATACTTCATGATTGTTTTTACATCTTCTTCGCTCATGCCATGATAGATCATTTGGGCGCCGCCTTTTTCAATCATTTGAATGATTATTTCCGCTTCTTGTTTGGCATTATTTTTATTTCCTCTTAAAATATTTATTTCTTCAATACTTTTTCCATTATAAGTTGAATCAGCACTATAATTTGCAACAACCGCATAACTAAAATGTTTTAATCCTCTTTTTTTGATGATACCCATACTATGTGCCGCTACTTTTTTTCTGATACTCGGATTTTTTAATCTTGCCATGATTGAATCCTGTCCATCTGCTAATACCCAATCAGGAAGTAATACACTAAGCTGTGTACTGCTTGCGGTATAAGGGTATTGATCAATCGTAACATCAATACCTTCCTTTCTTGCATTTACAATTAATGGAATTGTTTCTTTGCTTCTCCCCCAATTATTTTGACCGCTTACTTTAAAATGTGAAATTTCAACTGGAATATTTGCTTCACGACCAATGTTAATTGCCTCATTAATTGCATCCACTACTTTATCTTCTTCATATCTAATATGTGATGCATACACACCACCATTATTGGACACTACTTTTGCAAGTCTTACAATTTCAAAAGTAGGCGCATAAGTACCAGGGATATAAATTAAACCCGTGGACATACCAGCGGCGCCATCTTTCATTGCTTGCTGCGCTAATTGTTCCATCTGCATTAACTCTTGTTCCGTGGCATTCCGATTCGCCGTGCCCATGACTTGTTTACGTATGGTATTGTGTCCAATGAGAGATGCAATATTTATAGCAACGCCGACGGAATCAATAGTATTAAAATATTTTTTTAAGCTTTCCATTGAACCACCACAGTTGCCTGTAATTACGGTGGTTACCCCATCATAAATAAAATTAGAAGCCAATGGGTTTCTGATTGCTGCATTTTCAATATGCCCATGAACATCAATAAAACCTGGTGAAATAATGAATCCTTTTGCATCAATTTCTCGCGTCCCTTTCCAACTTTGTAAATTTCCAATGGCTACAATTTTATCTTTTGTAATCGCCACATCCTTATACTGCCATTGATTTCCCATGCCATCAATTAATTTACCATTTCGGATGATATAATCTGCAGTTTGCCCATGACTATTTAAAATAGATAAAAAAGTTAAAGTGATAAGTATGATTTTTTTCATTATAACATTTGTTTATTGTAAGATGTATACTTTATTAATTAAGCTAATTTATATCTTATACTCGTTAAGATAATTTTAACAATTTATCATTTAAGGGCCCTATAAATTTATGAATAATTACTTTACCAGTCCGATGACGGATAAAATATTAGCCTCTTTTTTTTGGAAAAAAGACCAAGATTATTTAGCTTGAGAATACTTAAACCAAATCACTAAAACCATTTTACTTATGAGTCAACCTATTAATGCAAATCGTCTGTTTTATGCGAGCTGCTTTGCACTTATCACGACTGCTTTTTCATTCAGTATTCGTGCTGGAATTTTAACACAGTTGGGTACAGAAATGAATTTAGACACCGTACAATTGGGAACCATTAATTCCATGTGGTTTCTTGGATTCCCGATTTCCATGATCTTAGGCGGAATTTTTTATTCTTACATTGGTCCAAAATTAATTATGCAAATAGCATTGGTCGCACATGCTGTTGGTATTTTAATGACTATTTATGCAGTTGATTACAACACACTATTAATCTCAACCCTATTGATAGGCTTGGGTAATGGATGTACGGAAGCAGCTTGTAATCCAATGATTGCCGATTCCTATTCTGGTATTGAAATGAACAGCAAATTGAATCGTTTCCATATGTGGTTCCCTGGTGGAATTGTATTGGGAGCCTTGGTTTCAAAATTCATGACAGATGCGAATATGCAGTGGCAAGCACAAATCTGGATTATTTTAATTCCTACTATTATTTATGCCGTCTTGTTTTATGGTCAAAGTTTTCCTAAACCAAGAATTGGAGATAACTCCGCGTTGGCGAATTTTAAAGCGATGTTGAATCCTTTATATTTATTTATGGCGGCATGTATGGCTTTAACTGCAATATCTGAATTTGGACCACAACAATGGGTTGGACCAATTTTAGCTAAAGCAGGCGCTAGTCCAATGTTAATTTTAGCATTGGTGACTGGTTTAATGGCAGTGGGAAGATACTTTGCTGGACCATTAATTAAGAAATTAAATACAGTGGGTGTATTACTTGGCTCGGCTGTGTTTGGTGTTATTGGCTTATATATGATGAGTACCATGCAAGGATCTATGCTTTATGTAGCTGCAGTATTTTATGCATTAGGTATTTGTTATTTCTGGCCAAATATGTTGGGCTATATCGCTGAAAACCTTCCTCAGACTGGTGCACTAGGGCTTTCTATATTAGGCGGTATTGGTATGTTCTCCTCCTCTATGTTTCAACCCGTAATTGGTGCGTGGATCAGAGATAATAAAGTGGTCGCTGAAGCTAAAGGTTTAGTAGGCGATGCTGCTGATTTAGCAGCGGGACAATCTACGTTATCCAATATGCTTATTTTCCCTGGAATTTTAATTGTGGCATTTACTGCTTTGTACTTTTTTGGAAAAAAGAAACAAGTAGCTTAAGTCATTAGGTATTTTATAAAAAAGGGTCCCCTCCGATTTTTCGGAGGGGACCCTTTTTTAATAGAAGTATTGCTTTAATTGAATGAGTTGATTCGGAATTGATTGCGTGTTCCAATGCGCATGTATTGCCATTGCTGCACCCAAACTTGAAGCCTGCGATAAGGTGGCGGCAAATACTTTTTTATTTGGGTAAGCTGCCGCTAACAAATGCATGAATACTGGATTATTGCTAAAGCCGCCATCTACAAATATTTGGTCAACATCTGCATTATTTAAAACTAAATTAGTGCTCGCTACTTGCTGTTGAATAATATTAAATATTAATTGGTGATACGCTTCCTCATAACTATCAATATTAAAAATTGAATCTGATTCAATTAAGTTGATATATATCACTTTATTAAACTCGACGGTTTTATAATAATCCACCGGTTGATTAAACTGTTCTGCTAATTTTTTTACTTGTTGCTCATGTTCATTACCTGCAAATAAGCGAGAAGCCTTAATTGGATTTCCAGTGTAGGAAATATAACACAAACAATCCTGCTTTAATTCGGCCTCAGTAAGCACGCTTTGATTAAATGGATTCAAACTAATACACCAGGTACCTGTTGAAATTAACACATAGGGTGATTGAAATGAGTGTATATAAGGTACTAGTGCTGCTGAACTATCATGAAGACCAATCCCCACTTTCAATGCTTGCTTAGCTAATGGATTTGTTACTTCAATCACTTCATCGCTATTTTTGATTGGCGCAAGTTTATCAAGGATGCCTTCCTGACCTACCCATGCATGGTATTGCTTTGTATTAAAGTTCCATAATTGGGTATGACAGCCAACACTCGTGATATCGGAAAAAAGTTGTTGCGTAAATAAGAAACTTAGATATTGTGGTAAATGCAATGCGGTTTTAAGCGCTTCAAATTTTATAGGCAGTTCATTTTTTATTCGATAAAGCTGTAATCCTGAATTTAAATTTCCCAATACAGGGGAAGCGGTCACTTTTGCTAGTTCTTGTTCGCCACCATAGGCAGCATAAAATTTTTCCTGTAGTGCTTTATCAAAAGGCTTTAGATAATTATATAAAGGGGTGATTTCTTTATTGTTATCATCTAACAAAACAAAGCTTGCTCCATAGCCTGAAAAATTAACTGCTTTAATTTCAAAAGCCCCGTTTTGCATAATTTCCGCAAACGAACTAAGCATCCATTCCTTTAATTTAATAATATTTTCCCCTTCAAACCCATCCTCATCTTTTATTTCTTGAAACTGTTCAATGGATTCATACACCATATTATATGCCTCATCAAAAAGCAATAACTTTTTATTGGTTTTTCCAATATCAAAAATTAATATGACAGGCGTTGCTTTCATTATAAGCCAGAGGTAATAGTATTCCCTCTTTGATGTATTAATTGATTTCGAACTTGTTGTGTTCTGTAAAATTGTAAAGGGTTAATTGCCGCACCAGCCCTTAATCTAGCTTCGGCAACAATAGCGCGAACATCGGTTCTGAATGCGTTTTGTAATATTTCCTGTGCTGCAACTACATCGTTATTTTGTTGCGCCTCGTTTAAGGCAACTCGATCCACTAATAAAGCCTGCGCGTATGAAATCATAATTGCTTCCACTGATTGTAATAAATCTTCTAAAGGATCTTTAACATTGTGACTTGCATCAATCATCCATCCCAAATCAGTTGCATGATTCATTCCTCGCGCATCCATGCCTTCGACAAGTTCATTAAAAATTAAAAATAATTGGTAAGGTTTTATGCTTCCTACTGTTAAATCATCATCCCCGTATTTACTATCGTTGAAATGAAAACCAGCTAGTTTTTGCTCCATCATTAATAGTGCAACAATTTGTTCAATGTTTGCATTGGGTAAATGATGGCCTAAATCAACTAATGTGAATGCTTTAGGCCCTAATTTATTTGCATATAATAAGGATTGCCCCCAATCACCCACCGTCGTAGAATAAAAATTAGGCTCAAAGGCTTTGTATTCAATATATACTTTCCAGTCCGCAGGTAGGGTTGCATAAATTTGTTGCAAACCATCCAATGTATTTTGAAAAGCCTTTCTAAAATTAAGTTGACCTGGAAAACAGCTTCCATCACTTAACCATACGGTCAGTGCTTTTGATCCCAATGCAACACCATGTTGAATAACTTCCATATTGTGTTGAATCGCTTGCTGTCTTACCGCTTTGTTGGTATGCTGAAGTGAGCCAAATTTATAACTATGTTCCTGCCCTTTTTGATCTTGAAATGTATTTGAATTGACCGCATCAAATTTTAAATTTAATTCAGACGCCAATTGCTTAATCGCATTATAATCAGAAGGGATATCCCAAGGAATATGAAGTGATATAGCACCACTTGAATTATTTAGTGCATGAATTAAACCTACATCTTCCATTTTATCTTGTAAGGTAGCAGGTTCTCCTGCGCCAGAAAATCGCGCAAACCTAGTACCGCCGGTACCTAATGCCCAACTTGGAATAGCCACATTAAAATCAATTAATTTTTGAATTAACGCTTCAGCATCATTCAATTGACTATGGATAAATTCAAATTTTTGACGATGAACTTGATGGTGTGCTTCGTTATGTTGGTCAATGGTTGATTTATTAATTCTCATTTTGTAGCTATATAATTTTTATTTGCTTTATTCCGCTAATACTAATTTAAATTATCTTACAAATGAAACTGCAATTCCTCCGTCCACATTGATCACATTACCTGTTGTTTTATTTAATAATCCGCCTACATAAGCAAAACAAGCATTGGCAATATCTTCAGGTAAAATAATTTCATTTAATAATGTACGACCTGCATAATATGCGGGTAATTCAGCAATAGTAATACCATAGGCTTTTGCACGCCCTTCTGCCCATCCGCCACTCCATATATTACTTCCGGCAATCACCGCATCTGGATTGATGACGTTCACCCTTATTTTATCCTTGCCTAGTTCAGCGGCATTTAATCTGCTTAAGTGAAGCTGTGCTGCTTTTGCTGAGCCATAGCCTGCGTTATTAGGACCACTCACCAATGCGTTTTTACTTACAATGTTTAAAATATCACCACCTACTGCTTGCTTGCGCATAATGTCAATTGCATTTTGTGTGACTAAAAACTGTCCTTTTACCAACACATCATATAAAATATCCCAATCCTGTTCCGTATGATCTTCAATGGTTTTTGAAATAGATAATCCTGCATTATTTACAATAATATCTAATCCGCCAAATTGTAAACAAGCGGTTTGCATTGTTTTCTTGATACTATTTGCATCAGTTACATCTAACACATCGGAGGCAACTGCGTCTTTACCATAAGCTTTTATAAATTCATCTTTAGCCGCTTGTAATCTTTCTAAATTATTGTCAGATAAAATTACACAAGCACCTTCACTTGCAAATTTATGTGCGATTGCTTTCCCAATACCGCCACCACTTCCAGTGACTAATGCAATTTTTCCTTTTAATGCTTTTGGCTTTGGCATTCTTTGCAACTTTGCTTCCTCTAATAACCAATACTCAATATTAAATGCTTCCTGTAAAGGAAGTGAGGTGTAACTTGAAATTGCTTCAGCACCTTTCATTACATTAATTGCATTAATATAAAATTCACCAGCGACTCTTGCTGTTTGTTTGTCCTTTGCAAAAGTAAACATGCCCACACCAGGATATAAAATCACCACTGGATTTGCATCACGAATGGCAGGGCTATTATCCCTCTTACATTTTTCGTAGTATTCCGCATACATTTTTCGATAAGCAACAAACTTAGGTTCAATTTGCTTTTTAATTTCTGCACTATTTTTTATATCCGCATCTGCAGGAATATCTAAAACCAAAGGTGCAATTTTTGTTCTCAAAAAATGATCTGGGCAACTTGTACCCATGGGTGCTAATCTGGCAAGGTCATTGGAATTGATAAATTCTAAAACACGATCATCATCTGTAAAATTTCCCACCATTTTAGTTTCCGATGAGCATAAGCCTCTTAGCAGGGGCGCAATTGCTGCAGCTTGATTCGTTCTTGCTTCCTTGGGCAATGATTGTATTTTTTGTCCTTTGAATGCAGCGCCTTTTTTTACATAGCTATCTTCAAGATATTGCGCGCAAATTTCAATAACCTCTAAAGTGTTCATATAACTTTCATACGCGTTATCTCCCCAAGTAAATAAGCCATGTGATCCTAACATGATTCCTCTTATTCCTGGATTATCTTCCAAACATTTTTTTAATTGTAATCCTAAATCAAAACCTGGTCTTTGCCATGGCACCCAACCGATGGCACCTTTAAATAATTCTTTGGTAATTTTTTCACCATTTTTTGCTGCAGCAATTGCAATCGCTGCATCAGGATGCAAATGATCAATATGTTTAAAAGGAAGTAATCCATGCAAAGCAGTATCAATCGATGGCGCTTTAGAATCAAAATCATAAATGCAATGATTGTATAAACCAACAATTTCATCCTCGTACGCTAAGCCTTTGTAAATATTTTGTAAATCATGTAAGCGATCTAAATATAAAGCAGCCAGTCCTTCTTTTTTCATTGTACCCAAATCACCACCACTTCCTTTCACCCACATCACTTCCACAGATTTTTTTGTAAGTGGATCAATACTAGCCACTTTACATGAAGTATTACCTCCACCATAATTAGTTAACCTTAAATCGGCGCCTAATAAATTGGATCGATACACTAATAAACCTACTTCATCACCTGCGAGTGCTTTTGCTTTTTCTTCGTCCCATAAATAACTTACGAATTTGAAATCTTTGTTCGACATATTTTATATTTTATAATTAATTGTGCAAATTATTCCCATACCCTACCACCATGACTGAAATAATGATCACTATTATTCCGACGATAATTGTGGCATTTGTTTTTTTACTCACGCCCTTCCATTCTTTTAATACCAAGCCCCACATATTAGCCACTAGAATGATAAATGCCATATGTAAAATCCAAGAGCTAGGACCATTCCCTAATTTACTTTCGCCCATACCATAAAAGAAAAACTGTAAAAACCAAGTGGTACCTGCCAATGCTGAAAAAATATAATTTTTTAATAGCGGTGTTTTTTTATCTGAATAATCATTAAAAGATTTATTGCGCGCATTTAAAATCATACACCAAATAAAATTAGTGGTTAATCCACCCCACAATATAACCACATAAATAACATTGTTTCGATATAAAAATTCACCTTGATTTGGATTTGCTATTTTCCAAGTTTCATTTGCTATGCTTGCCATACTTTGCCCGGCTTCTAATCCAAAATTAAAACAGGCACTTAGTACACCCGATACAATAGCCACAAACATGCCTAAGGCAAATTTGTATTCTGAATTTGAATCGCTAGCTACTTCTTTTGTTAATTCTTTTTCCTTCATTACCCCAGCTTTTCCACTTATAATGATACCAACAATACATATAAGTAATCCAGCAATTACAGTTAACCCCCAACTATTTGAAAGCATCCCTGAAAAAGTATCTTTTCCAATTACTGGGTTAAAATCATAATATATGGCTGGAATGATAGCGACAAATACCATGCATAAACCCAATATCACACTACTACCCAATGAAACGCCTAGGTACCTTACCCCCAATCCATAGGTTAATCCGCCAATGCCCCATAAAACACCAAAAATATAAGTGATTAATAAGCCGGAACTTGCAGTTCCCTTAATAATATCCATAAAACCAGGGATCGTTAAATAAGCAGCAATGGGTGGGACAATGAGCCAGGAAAATAATCCGCCTACAATCCAAAATGACTCCCAATTCCAGCCTTTTACTTTTTTATAGGGGATATAAAAGCTTCCAGATGCAAAGCCGCCAATAAAATGGAAAAACACACCTAGAAGAGCGTTCATGCTTATTTATTTATAATCATAAATATAAGAATATATAAAGGAACAAATCAAAATTTTACCTCCTCAATAAAAGGATCATCTAGACCCATTTTTTCAGATTGGTATTTTAAAATTGCTGCATCACATTGTTGGCGTAATAAAGCAAGCTGATTTGCATATTTTGGATTTGCTGCAAGATTATTTTTTTCGAGCGGATCATTTTTTAAATCATATAATTCTTCTGGCGCAGTGATTAAACGATAGCGAAAATATTTCCAGTTTACAGTCCGGATTCCTT
>SYEV01000097.1 GCA_005800655.1 Bacteroidota bacterium | reverse complement strand
TTCCCCCTTTACAAGGTGACTTATGTTGTGAATGCTGTACACGATATGCTTCAATTACTTCAATGTGGCCATCATCCATTTTTACTGGAAAACGCATGCTGTAAATACTATTACAAGCTTTAATTTGATCTAATATTCCTTGCTCCCATGTAGTAAACTTAGCAGCTTTGTCGAAACTTTTTTCAACGCTTTCAAAAAAACTGTAAGGCTGATTGTCTGACATATGTATTGGTTTTAAATAAATTTAATCTTTTGCGCTATTTTCCAACTTACTTATTTTTTTATCGATGCTTGCCACATAAATAAATAAGCCCAATAATATGATGCTAACGACGGTCATTACTAAATATATTTTACCATCGCGTAACATTAAGTTGTCTGAATTATTTGCCGTCATTGCTTGTAAAAGAGAAATCATATTGTTTGATTTAGATTGTTAATTTTTATAATAATTCTTCCTTCTTTAATTTTAATAATTGGTAACGAATATTTAAAGTACTTATCCATACCCCTAACAAAGTCCAACCAATAACCGCTGGATAGAAAACAATGCGCATATTTGCAGACATATCTTTCCCATTAATTCCTGGATTACCTTCACTTCCTTGACCACCAGGATGTAAGGACTCTGTTAATCTTGGTAAAATCCATAAAGTGGGAAACAACATGAAAAAGGAAAATATATTATACACGGCAGATAATCTTGCACGCTTTTCAGTATCAATTAAACTTCCTCTTAAAACGAAATAGGCAAAATAGATAAGCAAAGCAATGGCTGCACCATTTTGTTTTGGATCACCTACCCAAGGGCTACCCCATTGATAGTTGGCCCAGAACGCACCCGTAATGATTCCTAAAATTCCAAATACCAAACCCATGGATGCATATGCATAGGAATACACATCATGTACTGGATTGCCAGATCTCAAATATTTAATTGCATAAAATAGGGAAACAAAAAATAAAATCATCATACCAAACCACATAGGCACATGAAAAAACATATTGCGGATAGATTCACGCATACGATCATCCAACTTTGGTACTTTAACAATGAATCCATAGGTACAGGTATACAACAAAAGGAAAAATGACAAAACTTTCCACCATTTAGCTTTCAACATAGAATAATTTGTTTTAAATCAACACCGGACCAAAACTAACAATTGTTTGCAAATCTAGTGATTTTGAATAAATTGCCCAATTTTAGGTACAAATGTTGTGTCCGCAAAATTAATGCTAAAGTCGTACATTTGCCTCCATAATTTTCATGCCGTAACATGAAGCGAACTGCCCCGTAAGGCTGTAGTAAACTTAATGTGGCTATCACCCAAAAATAGACACAAATGAAACTTTCCCAATTTAGGTACGACCTACCTTTGAATTTGATCGCACAACACCCTACCAAGCGTAGAGAAGACAGTAGACTGATGGTTGTTAACCGTCAGAATGGCCACATGGAGAATCGAAATTTTTCCGATTTATTAGAGTACTATGATGACAAAGATGTTTTTGTCGTGAACAACACCAAAGTTTTTCCTGCACGTATGTATGGTCGCAAAGAAAAAACAGGTGCTAAGATTGAAGTTTTCTTATTAAGAGAATTAAATAAGCCCAATCGTTTATGGGACGTAATTGTTGATCCCGCAAGAAAAATTCGTGTAGGAAACAAATTATATTTTGGCGAAAACGAAGAATTGGTTGCCGAAGTAATTGATAATACCACTAGCCGTGGCCGTACCATTCGTTTTTTATGGGAAGGAGATGATGACGGATTTAGAAACATGTTGGAATTTTTAGGAGAAACACCATTGCCTAAATATATTAAGCGCAAGCCAGACGAAGAAGATAAAGAAAGATATCAAACAGTATATGCAAAGCATGAAGGTGCAGTAGCTGCTCCAACAGCTGGTTTGCACTTTAGCAAGGAGTTAATAAAAAGATCAGAGATTTTAGGTATCCGTTTTGCGGAAGTCACCTTACATACTGGTTTAAGTACTTTCCGCCCAATTGAAGTGGAAGATTTAAGCAAACATAAAATGGACGCTGAATATTTTAAGATTGACGAAGATGCTTGTCGCATTATTAATACTGCAAAACAAAATGGTCGTCGCGTTTGTTCAATCGGCACAACAGCCATGCGTGCAATGGAAAGCAGCGTAACTGCGCAACGTTTATTAAAACCTGCGGAAGGATGGACAAATCATTTTATTCACCCTCCTTACAACTTTAATATTGCGGATAGCTTAGTGACCAACTTTCATTTACCAAAAACCAGCTTGTTAATTATGTCTTGTGCTTTTGCAGGATATGAATTAGCAATGGAAGCATATAAAAAAGCAATTAAAGATAAATACCGCTTCTTCTCCTACGGAGACGCACTATTATTCATTTAAATTTTTTGAGAAAATAAATTTAAATGAATAATATATTTAATTAATTTTTATACTGTTTATTAAAATTTAATAAAATATAAATTTTAATAAACAATGCATTTATGATTTTTTTACTGTTTATTTAAAATATAAATTCTAGCTAAAAAGGAGTCCCGATTTTCAGGACTCCTTTTTATTTTTCCGTATAACATAAATCACTTTTCCTCATTTCAAAAACGAGCAGTTTCAATTGACTTTATTTTTGCGGCTCTAACACTATGATACGAAAAATAAGTATTTCCATTACCTTAATCTGCATGCTGACTCAAAAAATGAGTGCCCAGGATAAAACGAAGGACAGCTTGCAATGGAAAAGCTTGCCCGATATTACTGTTGTTGGAAGAAATAGCAAAAGCGATTATCAACAACTACCAGAAATTGTTGGTACCACCATTTATGCAGGTAAAAAGAACGCTTTAATTGTGCTTGAAAATGTACAAGGCAATATCGCCAACAATACAATGCGTCAAGTATTGGCAAAAGTCCCAGGGATACACGTTTGGGAGAGTGACCCTAGCGGTATTCAAATTGGCATTGCAGCAAGAGGTTTAAGCCCTAACCGTAGTTGGGAATTTAATGTTAGACAAAACGGCTATGATATTGCCGCCGATCCATTTGGCTATCCTGAAGCTTATTACAATCCACAATTGCAAGCAGTTCAAAGAATTGAAATTGTCAGAGGTCAAGGAGCACTTCAATATGGACCACAATTTGGTGGTATGGTCAACTATATATTAAAGGATGGTAATGAAATAAATAAACCCATCGAGTTTGAAACGCAACAAACTATTGGAAGCAATGGTTTATTGAATAGTTATAATGCACTAGGCGGCAAGCGTGGAAAACTGCATTATTATTCATTTTTTGACCAACGAAACGGAGAAGGATGGCGAAACAATAGTCAATTTTATACCAAATCTGGTTTCGGCTCAATTACCTATAATTTTACAAATAAATTTTCACTCAGATTTGAATTAATGTATTCACATATCAGAAGTCAACAAGCTGGAGGTTTAACCGATATGCAAATAATACAAGATGCAAAACAAAGCTTCAGAAACAGAAACTGGTTTGATATCACTTGGATGACACCCGCCCTAATACTACAATACGAAATCAATGAACATACCCGTTGGAACACAAAAGTTTTTGGAACCATCGGCGACCGGAATAGTGTAGGATTTTTACAATCCATCAATATAAAAGATAGCATCAACCTTGCAACAAACCAATTTAATAATAGGATTGTCAATTTAGATAAATACAGAAACTACGGTATTGAAAGTAGAATCATAAGCGATTATGCCATTGGCAAATTTAAAAATACGATTGCAGGAGGTATCAGATTATACAAAGGCAATACGGACCGGTTAGCAGATGGTATTGGTAGCACAGGATCTAATTATGACATCACTATAAAAGGAACCTACCCTAAAGATGTAAGTTTTGCTTCATCCAATGCCGCAGGATTTATTGAAAACATTTTTAAATTTTCAGATAAGCTATATTTAATACCAGGCATCAGATACGAATGGCTGGAAGGTTCAGCTGCCGGAAGAAATGGACTAACAAATAATGGAATCGCGATTAATTTACAAAATATCACTAGGAGTAGAAGTTTCCTACTCGCTGGTGTTGGATCAGAATACCATGTAACAAAGGCTACAGAATTTTATGCGAATTTTTCTCAGGCATACAGACCTATTCAATTTGCAAATTTACAAGCACCTCCAACGACAGACGTGGTTGACCCAGATTTAAAAGATGCCAAAGGCTATAATTTTGATATTGGCTATAGAGGTAGGGTAAAAAATTATATTCAATTTGATATTAGTGGATTTTATTTAAAATATAATAATCGTGTTGGAACCATTACAACTTCAGGCACTAACTACAGACTCATTACCAATGTAGGAGCTAGTATTAGCCAGGGTATCGAATCTTATATTGAATTCAACCCAATAAGAGCATTTACAAATAGTCAAACCACTGATGTCATCTTATTTAGTTCCTATGCATATACAAATGCAATCTATAGCAGTGATCATAAAGATGCAAATACCAAAGGCAAAAAAGTTGAAAATGCCCCTACTGATATTTTCAGAGGAGGTATCAGCTATGGATACAAAAATTTTCTAATCACCGCACAATTAAGTTTTGTAAGCGCCTCCTTTAGTGATGCAAATAATACGATTGCCGCAAGTGCAAATGGGAATAAGGGACGCATCCCCTCCTATTCAATCACAGACTTAACAGGTAGCTATAAGTTTTCCAAAATGTTACAGCTAAAAGCAGGGATTAATAATCTATTGGATAAAAGATACTTCACTAGACGTGCTGGTGGATACCCAGGACCAGGTGCCTTGCCTGCCGATGGTCGCAGTTTATTTATTTCAATTGGAGCGAAGCTATAAAATAAATCCAATTACAATTTAAACAACCCCTTGTTCACCAATTGTAATGTTTTGGTTTTGTGTTC
>SYEV01000010.1 GCA_005800655.1 Bacteroidota bacterium | reverse complement strand
GCAATTAATAAAGCACAATTCTCTATTGTAGTTGATGCAATAAATAGCTCAGGCGCATTTGCAGTTCCTGACTTACTTAAGGCAATTGGTGTTACAAATATTAAAGTATTAAATTCCGAAATGCATGGAAATTTCGCACATAACCCAGAGCCATTGAAGGAACACTTATCTGAATTATGCAGCACGGTAGTTAACACCAAATCTGATTTAGGTATTGCTGTAGACCCAGATGTTGATCGTTTATGTTTTGTAAGTGAGGATGGGGAGTTGTTTGGAGAAGAATATACTTTAGTTGCTATTGCAGATTATATACTTCAAAATAAAAAAGGAAGTACCGTAAGTAATTTATCATCGACACGCGCTTTGAGAGATATTACTGAAAAAAACGGCTGCGCCTATTTCGCCAGTGCCGTTGGCGAAGTTAATGTGGTTGAAAAAATGAAACAAGAAAATGCAGTCATTGGAGGAGAAGGGAACGGTGGTATCATTGTTCCAGATTTGCATTATGGAAGAGATGCACTAATTGGTATTGCATTATTTTTAACACATTTGGCAAAAACAAAACTAAGTGCAGCTGCATTAAAAGCAAGTTTGCCAGCTTACTATATGAGCAAGAAGAAAATGGAATTAGACGCTTCGATTTCATTAGAAAAAATATATACTGGTTTAGAAAAACAATTTTCCACTTACACCATTAATAAAATAGATGGTATGAAAATTGACTTTGAAAACAAGTGGGTGCATTTAAGACCCAGTAATACAGAACCCATTATTCGCATATATACGGAAGCCCCCACGCAATTGGAAGCGGACGAATTAGCCGATAATATTATTTCAATAATTCATAGCATTTAGTAATTTTAACGGGTATGGAAAGAATCTACTTTGACAATGCTGCTACAACACCCATCGACGCTGATGTGTTGGAAGCAATGTTGCCCTTTTTTAAGGAACAATTTGGAAACCCCTCTTCCATATATAGTTATGGTCGTGAAACAAGAATGGCTATTGAAAAAGCCAGAAAATCTATTTCGGCTATACTAGGGGCGAAGCCTGCAGAAATATTTTTTACCAGCGGTGGCACCGAAAGCACCAATACCGTTTTACATGCAGCGGTGACCGATTTGGGTTGTAAGCATATTATCAGCTCTCCGATTGAGCATCATGCTACGCTTCATACCGTTGAATATTTGGCGAAAGCACACCAAATAAAATTGTCTTACGTAGGAATTTTACCCAATGGACATATAGATGTGAATCAATTAGAGGAATTATTAAACAATAGTCCCGAAAAAACGATTGTTACCATCATGCACGCTAATAATGAAATTGGTAATTGTATAAGCTTACTAGAAGTTGGTGCGCTTTGCAAAAAACACAACGCTTACTTTCATAGCGATACGGTTCAAACCGTAGGTCATTTTAATTTTGATTTAAAAAATATACCTGTGGATTTCATCACTGCTGCAGCGCATAAATTTCATGGCCCCAAAGGGACAGGTATTTTATATATTAATGAAAATATTAAAATTAACCCATTTTTACACGGTGGAGCACAAGAAAGAAATATGCGTGCGGGCACTGAAAATGTATATGGTATCGTTGGTTTTGCAAAGGCATTAGAATTGTCAAATCAAAACCACGATAAAGACAAGGCCTATATTTCAGGATTAAAAAAATACATGTACGATTCTCTAGTGAATAATATCCCATCGGTTAGCTTTAACGGAGATACTTTTGGAGATAGTTTATATACTTTACTAAGCGTTAACTTTCCTAAGAATCAAAAAACGGAAATGCTCCTTTTTAATTTAGACATTCAACATATTTGCGCTAGTGGTGGTAGTGCATGCTCAAGTGGCGCACAACAAGGCTCACATGTCATTGCGGCACTTCAAAAACCTTCTGATATTGTTACCGTTCGCTTTTCGTTTTCTAAATATAATACGACCCAAGAAATTGACAGGGTTGTAGCAACTTTGACCACATTATTGTAATCCCATTGATCTCCTAAAAATAATAAGCCCTCTATGACCTTTGATCAAAGAGGGCTTATCGTATAAGAATTATGTCATTTATTTTTTAGCTACCGTAAAATCTTTTTCCATTTTATTAACCGCTTCTATTAATTGACCACAGGTTAATATATCTTGTACAAATGCAATTTGTTTATTGACTAAGCTATTCGGCTTACCCTGATAAGCATTCTCAGCATTTACAAAAAACTGATCATCACTCATTGCTTCACCTAATGATTTATAATAGGCTACGCCTTGTTTTAAATCCTTCAATAAAGAAACGCTTACCTTATTTGCTAATTTTAATTCTCCTGAAGCGTAACAAGCTTGAAGGAACAAATAAGAGAAATAATTATGTTGATTGCCTCTATTGGAGGTCATTCCATAAGGAAAGTTTTTCTCATTGGTTTCTGAGTCAAATTTTCTGAGCAATTGCTGCGCACTGTCCCGCTTGCCCTCTATAGCTAATGCTTGTGCCACCTGTGAGAAAGCCAATCGCATTGAGTTCAAGTGACGTCTATTTTCTTCATCAAAATATACATTTGGATTTTTTGCATTACCAAATGAAAATTTAGTCATCATATTTTTATATGCCACCTCTGCATCAATCGTTTGATTCATTACTGGAACCAATTGATAGGACATTCCCGTTTGACGCACATACTTGTCTAAGCCTAATTCTTTTAACTCCTGTGTTGAAGTGAAACAAATGGGTCGCTTAAAATCGCTTGTAGCGATAATGGCATACATCGCTAATTCATTTTTCAATAAATATTGACGATTAGGATTAAAATCAATTAGTAATTCATCTACCATGGTATCCGTTGGCTTTGCTATACCTGATGCCAAAGCATTTGCCTTATTCACGCTCACTTTAAATTTGTGCGTAGGGAATATATTAACAGGGCCATCTGTGGTGGATGCCATGTACTTGCCAGAAGGATCTCCAATCACATACCTTAATACGGAATCTAAATTATGGTAGCGCGTTTCTCCATATTCAGGCAATGCATTATAATAGGCCACGTTTAATTTATTGCCTGAAACTTGTTCCTCTGAAAATATGACATCAAATTTATCACTTTGATTTACTTTATACCTAAGTTCTCGCATGTACCAATCAGATCCTAATAAACTATTCACGACCACACGTACATCTGGGCGAATCCCTTCCACCTCCTGCGCATACCATAAAGGGTAAGTATCATTATCGCCAAAGGAAAATAAAATCGCATTCGGAGGACAACTTTCTAAATAGTTACGTGCCAAATCACGGGGTAATAACTTTTGACTACGATCATGGTCATCCCATTCTTGCTGTGCCATTAAAGCAGGGACCGCTAACAAACAAACCACAGTAGCAATGACACTCGCCGTTTTTTGATTCACCACCTTAGTTAACCATTGTATGACTTGCAAAACACCCAACCCAATCCATATCGCAAATGCATAAAACGATCCCACATAAGCATAGTCCCTTTCGCGGGGTTGCAAACTCACTTGATTTAAGTAAAGTACAATGGCTAATCCAGTAAAAAAGAACAATAAGCCTGTCACAATAAAATCTTTTTTATTTTGCTGGTATTGAAATAAAAATCCAAACAAGCCTAAAAAGAAAGGCAACATAAACAAACTATTGTGTGCCTTATTATTATTTTTTATCGTATCCGGTAGTTTGGACTGATCTCCAAAAAAGAAATTATCAATGAAGGAAATACCCGTACTAAAATTACCATCCCTCACATTACCAAAACCTTGTAAATCGTTTTGCTTACCTGCAAAATTCCAAAGGAAATAGCGCAGATACATAAAACCAAATTGGTAATTAGTAAAGTATTTAATGTTATCTCTTAAAGTAGGCGCTTCGCCATCCACAACTCCCGCAAATGCCTTATAGCTATCCATTTGACCACGATCATTTTCGCCATCCCACATTCTTGGAAATAAATGCGATGATGGTGCGGAAGACCAATCACGCTTATAGTTTTTACCAGCCAATTCATAATTGGTAGGCGCTTTTACATACTGATCGCCATTTTCTATATTATCCACCTTATCCACATAATCTGGTCCAAATAATATAGGCCAATCACCATACTGTTCTCTACCTAGGTAACCAACCAAGGTAACAGGATTGTCCACATTATACATATCCACGGAAGGATCTGCATTTGAACGAATCATGGTGGTGATATAAGTGGTATAACCCAATAACATAAAAATCATTGACCACACCCCTAACTTTAAAAAATAAAGGCCTTTTTTATTTGCATAATAAATGCCCCATGTTAAAATTGCCGCCAATAAAACAAAGAAGAAAATAAAACCACTAAAAAACGGTAATCCCATGGAGTTAACAAAATTAACATCAAAAGCCCCTGCCCATTTAATCGTGTATTGTATGAGTACCACTTGAATAAAACCTGTGATAACCACACCCACTAAAAACGCAACCAATCCACCAGTAATGGTAGGTTTATATTGTCTGAAATAATACACCATCACGATTGCTGGAATGGTTAATATATTTAATAAGTGAACCCCAATAGATAAACCCATCATGTAAAAAATAAAGATGATCCATTTATCAGCACCAGGTTGATCCGCTTTGTGTTCCCATTTTAAAATCGCCCAAAAAACTAATGCAGTGAAGAATGAACTTAACGCATATACTTCCCCTTCAACAGCACTGTACCAGAATGAATCGCTAAAAGTATATGCCAAAGCACCAACAATGCCGGCGCCCATGATGGCTACAATTTGATAACCTACTGGTTCCGTTCCTGTTTGCTTAACCACAATGCGTTTTGCAAAATGGGTAATAGTCCAGAACAAAAACAAAATGGTAAATCCACTAGCCAATGCACTCATGGTATTTACTGCCTTTGCAGCAGTTAATGGATTGTCCCCAAATAAAATAATAAATACCCTGCCTAACAATACAAACATGGGGGCCCCTGGCGGATGTGGGATTTGTAATTTATACGCACTACTGATAAACTCACCACAATCCCAAAAACTGCTTGCAGCTTCTGAGGTCATAATATATACAGTACATGCAATTAAAGTAACCAACCAGCCCGTCCAATTATTAATTTTTTTGAAGTCCATTTTTGACCATTTTAGTAGTTGCAAACTTAATTGAATCTAGGCAAAATTGGAAATTAATACCCGGTTTAAGTATATTTTAAGATTTTAAGGTTCCCCCAAGGTTTTTTACCTTTGTTGCCCATGAGCAAACAACAAACGGTCGCATTTCACACTTTAGGCTGCAAATTGAATTTTTCAGAAACTTCCACATTGTCGAGACAATTGGAACAAAATGGTTTTGAAAAGAAAGATTTTGGGGATAAAGCGGATGTGTATGTCATAAATACTTGCTCGGTTACTGATAATGCAGATAAGGAATGTCGCCAACTAGTGCGTCGGATCCAACGCAGATCTCCTGAAAGCTTTGTGGTCATCACAGGCTGCTATGCACAATTAAAACCTCAGGAAATAGCCTCCATTCCGGGGGTTGACTTAGTATTGGGTGCTGCAGAAAAATTTAACTTAATAAAACACCTTGCCAATTTAAACAAGGGCGATGCCGCAAAAATTTGTAGCTGCGAAATTGATGACGTTTCCGACTTTCACAGTTCATTTTCAGTGAATGATCGAACGCGTACCTTTTTAAAGGTCCAAGACGGCTGTGATTATAGTTGTACATTTTGCACCATCCCACTAGCTCGTGGAAAAAGCCGAAGTAACAGTATTGAAAATGTAGTGCAACAGGCAAATGAATTAGCAAGAAATAATGTAAAGGAAATTGTTTTAACAGGTATTAATTTGGGTGACTTCGGAAAAGGGCAAACCGGTGGTAAAAAACACGATGAAAGTTTTTTTGATTTAGTAAAAGCGCTGGACCAAGAAACCAATATTCCTAGATATCGCATTTCCTCCATTGAACCCAATTTAATTACAAATGAAATAATTGATTGGGTGGCGAAAAGCGATCAGTTCATGCCGCATTTTCATATTCCTTTACAAAGCGGATCAGATGCTGTTTTAAAATTAATGCAACGCAGGTACACTCGAGATTTATATTTAGAGCGCGTGCAACATATCAAAAAAATAATGCCGCATGCATGCATTGGTGTTGACGTAATTGTCGGATCACCGGGGGAAACAGAAGATTATTTTAAAGAAAGCTTGGATTTTATTCATGCACTTGATATTTCCTATTTGCATGTATTCACCTACTCCGAACGTGCTGCCACCAAGGCTTTGACTATTAAGCCGGTCGTCCCTATTCCCATTAGACAGGAACGTAATAAAATTTTAAGGAATTTGTCCTACCAAAAATTACAATATTTTACTGCGCAGCATTTGGGGGAAACTAGAAAAGTTTTATTTGAGTCGCCAAAGGCTACAAAAGAAAATCCCAGCCAATTAATGTTGGAAGGATATACCGATAATTATATTCGTATTGAAACTCCTTATCGAGAAGAATGGAGCAATCAACTTGTGGACTGGACTTTGTCTTAACTTGGCATAAGTTGATGCACGCAATAAAAGAGCACTGATTAAACAACTGAAATTTCAGCTAATTTAAATTCAACCATCATCATCATATTGATGCTTTGTAATTGCACAAACACGGTCTTTTTACCTGACCTAATAACTTCTCCTTTTTGACCCATAAATAAGCCCTGATTAATTGAAACTTTGGTTTGCGCTGGTAAATTAGTCGTATTCACCACTTGTATAGAGGCATTGGCAAGACCTAAATATTTTCTGATGGTTTCAATTTCATTATCCCTAATGATGGCTGGCTTTTTTTCAAAATATAAAAAATTGACTACGCCAATGGTGCCCAATACTTTACTATGTTCTTCCTTATCTATTTTAACAAAAACGTAGGATCTAAATAAAGGTTCTTCAATGATTTTTTTTCGATCCGACCACTGCCTTTCTTTTTTTTGCAAAGGACACCAGCTTTCTATATTTGCATTTAACAACAAGCCTTCCACCTTTTTCTCCCATTTTGACTTAGTATAAATTACATGCCATCTTTTCACTTTATCCAATGCATCCACTTTCATAGTTCACTTTTATATTAATTCGTTTTTTTCGCTACCCAATTTTGTGCAGAAAATTCACCCAACAATTTACTTGCTTCATTGATTTGCGCGTCCTTAGCAATAACTTTTAACCAAGCTTGATAACGATCCTGTTTGGTTTTATCTGGATTATTATAAAACTTATTGTAATCCGCTTTTAAGGCAGTTACCTGCATGCTATCTTTCAGTTTTAAGCGATTATCATTTTGGATCATAGTACTTTGTAATTGCTTACGGAAAGCAATATACTTATCCAATTTTAAGTGAACAGGGCGGTCCATCTGAGTTGAAACCCACGCAAGTGTCTTTTTGAACGCGATCATGGAAGTGTCTTTTGCAATTTTATCATTAACTTTTGCTGCAATTGCTGCAATTGGGGCATTCCCAGGCCAAACTTGGAATTTAGCACGCGCCATTTCATCCCAAGGCAAGGAAGATTCATTGTCTTTTTCACGATACTTTAAAAACTCATATTCATCAGGCAATATCACATCCGGCACTACACCTTTGCGCTGTGTTGAACTACCAGTCACTCTATAAAATTTTTGAAAGGTTAATTTTACTGCACCATATTCTGTTTGAATACCCAAATCATCTAAGGGTTTTCCAAAGGGAACATTTCTTTGAACCGTTCCCTTTCCGTAAGTGGAAGTACTGCCCATAATAATGCCACGCTTATAATCTTGAATCGCACCTGCGAAAATTTCACTTGCAGATGCGCTAAATTCATTGACCATCACCACTAATGGTCCATTATAAATGGTTCCTGGCACTTCGTCTGATAAAGTTTGCGATCTGCCTTCTTTATTTCTAATTTGAACCATGGGTCCTTGATCAATAAACAAGCCCGCCATTTGAACTACTTCATATAATGACCCACCACCATTGTATCTAACATCAATGGCAATTCCTTTTACATTTTCTGCCTTCAGTTTTTCAACTTCCTTTGCAACATCCCTTGCACATCTTGCACCATCTTCGCGCTCAAAATCGGCATAAAAATCAGGCAATAAAATATACCCATATTTATCAGCCCCCTTTTGAATAATAGCACTGCGCGCAAAACCCTCATCTAATACAATCTTCTCCCGCTTTAACGCTACTATCTTATAGGATCCATCAGGCTTACGAATTGTTAATCGAACTTCGGTACCCAAATTTCCCCGAATTAATTTTACCGCATCTGTGGTTTCATAACCAGTAACATCTACGGGCTCTTCTGTGCCCTGCGCTACCTTCACAATGACATCGTTTACGACCAACTGTCCTGACTTCCAAGCTGCACCACCCGGTTGTATACTCGCAATTTTTATACCATTGTCATCCTGGGTTAATTGTGCGCCAATGCCATAAAAAGTACCACTCATTTGTTCAGTAAATGAACGCTTTTCAACAGGCGCCATATAGTCGGTATGCGGATCCATTAAACCAGTAATGGTATTTAAAAAAAGTTCGAATCTTTTTTCTTTATCAAATGTTTTTTCTAAACGTTCAAATCTTTTTAAATATTCTTTCTTCACGGAAGCGCGCGCTTCTCTTTCCAAAGTGGAATCGGCCTTAACAACAAATTTTTCTTTTGTTTTATTTTTTTCACGCTCCTCTGTTAAATTAACAAACCGATCTAATGTTTTATACTTTAATATTTGATACCAATAAGTATATCTTTCCTTTTCATTCAAAGGTGCTAACTTAACGTCCACATCTAATAAAACAGAATCATCAATGGAAAAATCAAATGGAGATTTTATCACTGTTTCGAAAACTTTACGCGCCTCAATCACTCTCTTTTCATAAATTACACTTGTTGCTGGTTGAAATAAAATAGCCTCTCCATGAATTTCATCATCTAATTTTGTTTCATACACACGAAGCGCATCGATATCAGATTGTAAGAAAATATTTTTTTCTTGATCCAACGCTTTCAAATATTCCTTAAAAACATCTTTAGAAAAATCATCATCAATTTTTCGCGGACTATAGTGCTCCGTTTCTAATAAATATCCAATGGTAGAAAGTAATTTACGATGACGGATTTCAGGCGACTCCCCGTTTTGTTTTTCCGTTGATTTAAACGCAAAAAAAACTGCGCCAATAATGATTACGGTTGTGAATACCTTCCACTTATTTTGCTTAATATAGGTCATAATGTTTCGCATGTATATTTTCAAAAATAGCGCAAAATGAGTTTGAAAGTGTTTAATTTGGTTAAAGGGCGCGTTTTTGTGATAAAATTATAAAAACACGAAAACTAATTTTATTCGTCCTTAAAATTACCTTATTTTTGCCCCCCAAATGGAGGGCGTAGCTCAGTAGGTTAGAGCGACAGTTTGTGGCACTGTAGGCCGTGGGTTCGAGACCCATCGTTCTCCCCCTTTTTAATCCTATTCTTACCAATTTAATTGTTTAGAATAGGATTTCTTTTAAAAACAGCCCTATGGATCTATTTTTAATCCCCATTTTGACTGGCTTATTCGGCTGGCTGCTTATTTGGTTATTGGGAAAAAGCCTTTTTTTCCCAACAAAAGCAATTCAAATTGGCGGTTTTTCATGGGAATCCCCGCTGTCTCACTTAATACATCAATTCCCTATTGAATTGCTTATACCCAATGAATCGGAGAGCGAAGCAAGTTTTAAAGCAATGCAGCCTTTAATGGAGGAAAAACTAGATTTCTTCTTTAATCATACGATTAAGGACAAGTTACCTATGATGTCTATGTTTATAGGTGATAAAACCGCAGCACAACTTAAATCGGTTTTTTTAGAAGAATTAGCCAGCATCTTCCCTCAGCTTATTGGGCAATTTGCTCAAAATACTAAAATGAATATCTCAAAATCATTGGCAACAAAATTGTCTGATACATTAGCGCCAATAGTCATGAAAGCGATAAGACCAATACAATGGGCTGCTTTTATCCTAGGGATCTGTTGGGGAGGCCTAATGGTGTTCTTTTTACATTCATTTTAAACAAATTCCTTTTTAAACTGTATTAATTAATTGCCGTTCATAATATCTGAATACCACCCTTAGATATTATGCCTGATATTTGCAAAATCAAATAAACTCAAAGGTCCGATACACATCCAATAAGTATGAAACAAAAAATAACAATCGCATTTATTTTGATTTTTATCCAATTCATAAGCAATGCACAAAGGCCAACCGACTTGGCGCCAAAAGCGGCTGCAGGAAATATGAATATGGGCAGATATTATGGTAAAATTGTAGATGCAAATAAAAAAGGTATTGACGGTGCTACCCTACAAATCAAAGGAAGCAAGTATGACCCTATTACAAAAAAAACAAGTGAAACTATTTTAGGTACCCAATTGAGTGCTTCCAATGGCGATTTTAGTTTTGAGAATTTACCAGTAATGGGAAATTTAAAACTAGTCATTTCCGCAATTGGATATAAAAAAATAGAGAATACCTTAAGCTTTAACATCAAAATGGGTGGCGGACAAAGCATGCAGCAAATGATGGCGATGGTGGATAAGGATTTAGGTAATATTAAATTAGAAGAAGATCCAACCGATTTGAAAAGTGTGACTGTTATCAGTACTGCACGCCCACAATTTGAAATGGGTATTGATCGTAAAATATTTAATGTAGATAAAAATATTGTCAGCAGTGGTCAGACTGCTGTGGAAGTAATGAAGAATATCCCAAATTTAAACGTGGATATTGACGGAAATGTTACTTTAAGAAACGCTACGCCTACCTTATTGATTGACAATCGACCTACTACATTAACCATGGATCAAATTCCAGCAGACATTATTGATAAAGTAGAAATTATTACTAACCCTTCTGCAAAATATGACGCATCTGGTGGTAATGCAGGTATATTGAACATTGTATTAAAAAAGAATCGTAAAAATGGATACAATGGTGGGATAAGAACAGGAATAGACATGCGTGGAAAATTTAGTGGTGGGGGTGATCTAAATATTAGAGATAGTAAATTAAACTTTTCATTGAGTGCAAATTCATTTGGTCGTAAATCCATAAGCAATACCACCAATAATCGTCAAATTTTAGGAACGACCCTTCCTACTTTTGCAAATACCATTAACGATGGTAAAAGTAATGGCTCTTTTAACACTTATCGTGGCGGTTTAGACTACCTACCCGATAACAGAAATACTTTCTCCTTATATGGAACCATTAGTCAGGGTGGCTCCTTGTCGAGTGGAGATCAAGTCATTGACTCCTTGATTGGCAATTTGAAGAAAAGTGATACACTTAACAACAGTTCCGACTTTAATTATTTAAATAAAGGCGCCCAAATAAGTTTTAAACATTTATTTGCAGAAAGGGGACATGAAATTACAGCAGATTTCAATTACAATGGTAGTAGTTTAGATACTTGGTCTAAAATAAACTCCTCTTTTTTAAACCAACAAAGTAATGGCATAGGCGACAGAACAACTTATACCACTAATATCGATTACGCACGTGAGTTTAAAAATGAAGTTAAATTTGAAGCAGGATTTAGATTGAATGTTCGCAGTGATTTTAATAGTAGAGACCAGTTCAGAAATAATATCTATTTAGGTAGCATTAGTAATAAATTCAAATTTGGAGAAGATGTAGCTGCTGGTTATGTAAATTTAAATGGTAAGAAAAATAAATTTAGTTACCAATTGGGATTAAGGGCCGAAAGTCGGACAATGACAATTAATGTATTAAACTTCGCAGGCAAGGATTCCTTAAATAGAAAAATTTCAATCCCCGTTTCTTTATTCCCAAGTGCCTTTGTTACTTATAAAATAAATGACAAAGCAGACATGCAATTGAATTATTCAAAAAGAATTAGCGCACCTGACTTTTTTCAATTACAACCTTTTCCAGACTATAGTGATCCGCAAAATATAAGTGTAGGTAATCCAAATTTATCGCCCCAATTCACCCATTCATTTGAGTTTGGATATAATAATGCTTACCAAAAAGGATCCAATTTTTTAGCCAACGTATATTACAAATACAGCACTAACTTAATCTCGAATTATGTGTATAAGGCAATTAATCCCATTACAAATGATAGCGCCTATTATAGCTCCTATATTAATGCGAACACCGCCATCACTTATGGTCTTGAACTAAGCAATAAAACAACGATTAACAAATGGTGGGACGTTAACTTGAGTTTTAATTTATTTAATTCTTCCATACAAGCAACCATTCCTGGACAAAATGTAAATAACGATTTAGTAAGTTGGTTTAGTAAGATGAACCATAACTTTAAGCTACCCAATGGCTATTCTATTCAAGTAAGCGGTCAGTACCAAGCCAAAACAATTTTACCTCCAGGTGGCAGTGCAGGGGGATCAGGTCGCGGATTTGGTGGTGGTGGATTCGGTGGCGGACCACAATCCACTGCACAAGGGTATAATCTTCCTTATTTTGATTCAGATATTGCGATTAAAAAAGAGTGGACTTTATCAGGTGGTCTTACTGCAAATGTTTCCATCAGCGTAAGTGATCCTTTCAAAACAAGGGTGACTAAAACTTATTCTGAAAGCTTATACTTTGTTCAAAATGTGACTCGAATCAGAGATCAGCAATTTTTTAGAATTAACTTTTCCTATCGTTTTGGTAAATTTGATGTGAATTTATTAAGAAGAAAAAATAACAGAATGGAAGATGGTGGATCTATGGAACAAATACAATAATAAAATAGATTGTGAAATAAAAATTTAGTGCTTTTAATACTATATAAAAACCCAAAAATAAAACTCAATTCATTTTATTTTTGGGTTTTTCCTTGTAACATAGGTACAAAGGAAAACTGATCAAAGGCTTCTTTTTTAACAGACCCGTCTCTCTTTTTAGTTAAGCGCATCATGCGTTGTGCTGTTTCAGATTCATCTATAGGAATAATCATTTTACCGCTCGTTTTTAATTGGGCCCATAATTTTTCAGGTAAATGTGGCGCAGCAGCAGTGATTAATATTTTATCAAAGGGCGCTAAATCTGGCAAACCTTCAAATCCATCTCCAAAGAAAAACTGCACATTCAAATACAAGTCCTTAAAAACATATTTAGCTGTTTTATCAAACAATTGCTTTTGTCTTTCAATGGTAAATACCTGGGCACCCATTTCGGCTAGTACCGATGTTTGATACATACTCCCAGTGCCTATTTCAAGTACTTTATCTCCTTTTTTAATTTGTAATAATTGGGTTTGGTAAGCAACCGTATAAGGCTGTGATATAGTTTGATCTGCAGCGATTGGAAATGCGCGATCTTCATAAGCAATTTTATCAAAAGCAGAATCTAAAAAAAAATGCCTAGGGATTTTGCCAATGGCAGTAAGTACATTTTCATCTGTAATCCCTTTCTCTCTTAATAGAATAACTAATTTTTCTCTTAATCCCTTATGCAGGTAGGCATCTACCAATGGCGCTGATTTATTCATGCTTTAGGGCTAATTTAATTGCATGTCTTTGATAATGCCATGTATTTTTTCTTGTAACATTTGATATTTGCTGTCAAATGATTCCCTGTCCTTTAATTCCGTATTCACGCTAAAGTAAAATTTAATTTTAGGCTCTGTACCACTTGGTCTTGCAGAAATTTTACTACCCTTTGCAGTAATAAATTGCAGCACATTACTTTTAGGTAAGTTTAATTTCCAAGTAGCCCCCGTCTGTAAATTTTTTCCCAGCTGTAATTCATAATCTAATAGTGTAATCACCGCTTCGCCATCAATAGTCACAGGGGGAGACTGACGATACCCTTCCATCATGTCCTTTATTTCCTGTTGTCCGTTCATTCCCTTTTTGGTAATGCTGATTAAATTTTCATAATAAAAACCATATTGAATATACAATTCAATCATCTTATCAAATAGTGTTTTTCCCTTGCTTTTTTCATAGGCCGACATTTCACATAGTAAAGCAACTGCACTCACCGCATCTTTATCCCGAATTTGATCTCCAATCATTAAGCCAAAACTTTCTTCGCCGCCAATAATATAATTTTCCTTGCCTTCTTTTTCTTTGACTAATTCAGCAATCCATTTAAACCCAGTTAACACATTATAGCAATTAACTTCGTTTATTTTAGCTACCTGATTTATCATTTCTGTCGTTACAATGGTGGTCACTACCATATCATTGGGTGCAGCAATTCCCTTGGCTCTTCGGGCCTCCATCATATAGGCAAATGCCAATACTGCCGTTTGATTCCCATTCATTAACACCCATTCCCCTTTATGATTTTTAACGCCTACCCCTACTCTGTCTGCATCCGGATCTGTGCCTAACAAAATATCCGCATCTATCGCTTTCGCTTTTGCCAAACCAATGCTCATGGTTTCACTTTCTTCCGGATTCGGATATTTAACAGTTGGAAAATTTCCATCGGGTGTCGCTTGTTCATCTACAATAGTTACATTGGTAAAACCAAAACTAGCTAACACTTTTGGTACCAAGGTAATTCCAGTACCATGAATTGGGGTATACACAATTTTTAAATCCTTTTGTTGTGTAATGATTTCAGGATACACACTTAAGGATGTAAGCATTTTGATATAATCCTGATCCATTGCATCACCCATCAATTGTATATTATGCTCTCCACCTGTCCACTTCACCTCATCCACACTTTGAATGGCTTCAACTTCACTAATTACATTTTTATCATGCGGGGGTACTAATTGACCGCCATCATCCCAATAGGCTTTATAGCCATTGTATTCCTTAGGATTATGTGATGCGGTACAAACCACTCCTGCTTTACATTTAAGTTGTCTAATGGCGAAACTTAATTCAGGGGTTGGTCTTAATGCTTCAAACAAAAACACTTTAATCCCATTCGCAGCAAATACCTGCGCAGTGGTTTCTGCAAAAAATCGGGAATTATTTCTACTATCATGCCCAATGGCAACAGCTATTGATTCGATCGGATATGTTTTAAGTAAGTAATTGGAAAACCCTTGCGTTGCCATACCAATCGTGTACTTATTAATACGATTGGTCCCCACCCCCATAATGCCTCTTAATCCACCAGTACCAAATTCCAAATTTCTATAAAATGAATCTTGTAATTCTTCTTTGTTATTCGCTTGTAAATCAAGAATGACTTGTTTTGTATTGGCATCATAGTTTCCTGACAACCAACGCTGCACATTCAATTCAATCATTTCACTCATAGTTCCTTGTTTAATGGCAATTTTAAGCAATAATTGCAAATCCACCAATTCGCAAAGGAGGATTATTAATATTAATGTTTAAATTTGATATTTAATAACATGAAGTTAATTACAATCTTATTTATTTCCCTGTTTTTAATTACCCAAGTGGGTATTAGTCAAACTGCTGATTCAAGTATTATAATTACTAACGCTCATACAAAAAGTGAACCCAGCCTAGATACAAATATTTCGAATAACCCCATCAACTTTAAAAAAAGATTGCGCTTAGTCACTTCACTCCAAGGACTCGGCTATGGCGCATCCATAATCGGCTTAAATAAAATTTGGTATGCTGGATACCCTAAAAGTAGTTTTCATTATTACAATGACGCAGGCGAATGGTTGGATATGGATAAGGTAGGACATGTATATACTGCATATAGTTTATCTAGATTAAGTTATAGGACCTGGGAATGGGCAGGCCTGAGTCATAAAAAAGCAGTTTTGTTGGCTGGATTTTCAGGATTGGCTTACCAAACAGTCATTGAAACCTTGGACGGTTATTCCAGCCAATGGGGCTGGAGCTGGTCTGACATAGGAAGTAATACCATTGGCGTTGGACTTTGGATGGGCCAGGAATTGTTATGGAAAAAACAAAGGGTTCGACTAAAATTTAGTGCCCATTATAATAAATACAGTGACAAGCAATTGCAGGATCGGACCAACCAGTTTTTTGGTTCGGTATTGACCGAAAGATTATTCAAAGATTACAATGCACAAACCTATTGGTTGAGTGCGAACATACATGATTTCAATAATCAATTACCCGTACCCAAATGGTTGAATATTGCGGTTGGCTATGGCGCGGATAATATGTTTGGCGGATATGGTAATAATTGGCCCAGCCCCAATGGAGATATTGTTCGTAATGATATCAAACGTTACCAGCAATGGTACCTTTCCTTAGATGTTGATTTTGAGAAAATTTCAACCCGAAAAAAATGGGTAAAATCCTTGTTTTTTGTGCTGAATGCGATCAAATTTCCAGCCCCCACCCTTATTCTCAGCAATGGCAAATGGAGTAGTCAATGGCTTTACTATTAATTTAGAAAAATTAATGCCTAGTTCCTCCCGTTAACTTTATAAATGGGTTAAATTTGTGTATCCCTAAAAGCGAAATAACAAACTATGGGTTTAATTTTCCAAACTATTTTTTGTCTCTTGACCATCCTGTCTTTTGGGATATTTGCACAAAAAATATTACGTATCAGGCGCAGTATCCTATTAGGGAAAGCGACTCATTTAAATCACCACCCTGGGCAAAGATGGCGAAATGTAATTTTATTGGCCTTGGGTCAAAAAAAGATGTTTCAAAAACCAATTGTTGCGGTATTACATTTAATTGTATACATCGGATTCATTATCATTAATATTGAATTACTTGAAATTATAGTAGATGGTATTTTTGGAACGCATCGTGTATTTTCAGAAAGCATGGGTGGGTTTTATACTTTTTTAATAAACACATTTGAAATTTTAGCTTTACTAGTCACTATTGCATGTGTAATTTTTTTGATTAGAAGAAATAGTATAAAATTAAAACGATTTATTAGTAAAGATTTGGAAGGGTGGCCACGCTCCGATGCTAATTATATTTTGATTTTTGAAATTTTATTGATGAGCTTATTCCTGCTCATGAATGCTGCAGATCATGAACTAAGCTTTATTATATCGAAAAATTTCACCCCCTGGTTAACATCTAATTTTGATGAGGAACAATTGCTTCTTGTTGAAAAGACAGCATGGTGGCTTCATATTATTGGTATTTATGCTTTTATGAATTATTTACCTTACTCAAAGCATTTGCACATTGTTTTAGCTTTCCCCAATGCCTACTATGCGCCACTGATTCCTAGTGGTACCCTTCATAATATGCCTGATATACAAAATGAAGTATTGTATGCAATGCAACCTGAGTTGGCACCATCCAATGCAGCTGCCCCTGAAAGCTTTGGTGCAAAGGAAGCCACAGAATTGAGTTGGAAAAATTTAATGGACGCTTATAGTTGTTCAGAATGTGGCAGATGTACGGATGCTTGCCCTGCCAATAGCACAGGCAAGTTATTGAGTCCCCGTAAAATAATGATGGCCACAAGAGATCGAATTGAAACCATTTCCAAAAATATAGAAGCAAACAAAGTCTTTATTCCAGATGGTAAAACATTATTACATGATTATATAACGGTGGAGGAATTAAGGGCCTGTACCACCTGTAATGCTTGTGTAACGGAATGTCCAATTAGTATATCCCCCTTGGACATTATCATTGAATTAAGAAGATCCCTTGTGATGGAGCAAAGTAATGCACCACAAGAATGGAATAGTATGTTTAGTAATATAGAAAACAATTTTGCACCATGGAAGTTTTCACCAGATGATCGTGATGCATGGACAAAGGCATAAAAATAATTTTATGAAGGTATCTACAATGGCGGAAATGATGGCGAGTGGCGAACAACCTGAAATATTATTTTGGGTAGGTTGTGCCGGCAGCTTTGACCAAAGAGCGCAAAAAATTACCAAGGCTTTTGCTACTATCTTAAATAAAGCGGGTGTAAAATATGCCATTTTAGGAAAAGAGGAAGCATGTACAGGCGATCCTGCAAGGCGGGCTGGCAATGAATTCATGTTCCAAATGATGGCTTATCAAAATATTCAAATTTTGAACGGCTACAATATCAAAAAAATTGTAACCACCTGCCCGCATTGTTTTAATACATTAAAAAATGAATACCCCGAATTGGGTGGCAACTATGATGTGATTCATCATACCCAATTTTTACAGGAATTAATTGAACAAGGGAAAATTAAATTTACGGATAGCAATGAATGGAAAGGAAAATCAATCACCTACCATGATAGCTGTTATTTAGGCAGGGCGAATGAAATATATGAAGCCCCGAGAAAAGTATTGGAAAGTTTAGACATGGAATTAAAAGAAATGAAAAGATGTAAATCAAAGGGTTTATGTTGTGGTGCTGGTGGTGCACAAATGTTCAAAGAAGAAGAAAAAGGAGACAAAAGAATTAACACAGAGCGTGCGGAAGAAACAAGAGCAACGGCTACTGATTTTGTAGCAAGCGCCTGCCCTTTTTGCAATACCATGTTATCTGATGGATTAAAAGTAGCAGAAAATCAAAATGACCCTGCTGTTTTAGACATCGCAGAAATAATTGCACAAGCAATCAAATAATACAATGACTATGAAAGTACACTTACCTAATATTTTCCCAGCAAATTTTCATCCGCAATCTAAAGTATGGATATACCAATCCAACCGATTATTTAGCATGAGTGAAATTTTTGAAATTGAAACTATCTTAGAGGACTTTACAGATATTTGGAAAAGCCATGGCGCAAAAGTGAAAGGGTTTGCCACTATTTTATATGGACAGTTTATTGTAATAATGGCGGATGAATCACATACCACTGTCGGTGGCTGTAGTACCGATAGTTCAGTTCATATTATTAAAGAAATTGAAAAAAGATTTCAATTACAAATGTTTAATAGAGAACTACTCGCATTTTGGGTGAAGGATAAAGTACAAACTATCCCACTGGCACAAGTAGGCTATGCTATTGAAAATGGTTTATTGACCAATGATAGCTTGTACTTTAATAATTTAGTTAATAACAAAGCAGAGATGGAAGCCCATTGGTTGCAACCATTAGCAGAAAGCTGGTTAGCAAAAAAATATATAAAGTAATTCAAATGAGCGAATTAAAAGTATATGCAATCCCTAATTGTAACACAGTCAAAAAAGCATTAGACTGGTTGAAAGCAAAAAAAATTGCCTACGAATTTCATGATTACAAAAAACTCGGTATTACCAGCGCATTACTCACCGATTGGTGCAAACAATTGGGCTGGGAAGCGCTTGTCAATAAAAAAGGGGCTACTTGGCGACAACTTCCTCCCGAAGTACAGGCTAAAATTACCACACAAAAAGCGGCCATTGGTTTAATGATCGAAAAAACATCCATTATTAAACGCCCACTAATAACTTTGAATGACAAAGTCATTTTATTAGGCTTTGAAGAAGCCGACTACAAAAAAGCCTTGAAGTGATTCAAGGCTTTTTTTATCAATATTATTTAATTTTATTTTTAATTGAATTAAAAGATTGATAGAATTTAAAAATGGCTAATAACTGTAGAAGAAACCCAAATCCAAAAAAAAACCACTTAATAAAACAGAGGTCTTTAAGATATATAAGTAAACAGCTATTAAAGAGAGAACCGTGCCAATAACAAATTTAGTTAGCGGACTTAGGGAATAAGATGAAGTGTTCATATTTTATTTTTTATATTTAAATTAGTTTACTCATATAGTGTTCTTGATGAAATTAGTGTACTTTTCTCTTAAAATAATTTAATAAGAATTATTTATTTTATCTCTTGTAAAAAATTTCTCACTTTTAGAATTTAGTTGATGAGTATGTCTTAAAGTAATGAGAAGCATTTCTAAAAAAATTAGAATTTTTTTATTTTAATTTTTGATAAATAGTATTACCATAAAATAATTAGCAAACTATGGTTAATAAAAAAAGCCTGTTTCGTTTAATCGGGACAGGCTTTTTAAATAAGTATAAAAATATTACTTCAAAGTCTTGCTTAAAAATGCACCTAAATCAGCACCTCTTAAATCTCTTGCAATAATTTTTCCTGCAGGATCTAAAATAAAACTAGCTGGAATACTTTCAATACCAAATTGAACAGCTACTTCATTTTTCCAATATTTTAAATCACTTACATGCGTCCAAGTCAATCCATCTTTTTTGATTGCCTCTAACCACTTATCCTTACTGTTATCTAAACTGACACTTAATATGGTGAAGTTTTTTGACTTAAATGCATTGTATTCTTTTACCAAATTTGGATTTTCAGCGCGACAAGGTCCGCACCAGCTTGCCCAAAAATCAACCAACACATATTTGCCCTTGAATGAGGATAAGCGAACTGGTTTGCCATTCTGATCATTTTGCGTAAAATCAGGCATAGCAGACCCTATTTTTCCAAAACTACTTGAGGTTAAGGTTTTACTAATGACATCAGCAAAAGGACCCGTTTTGGCATCCCCTTGCAGCAAATCGTAATAGGTAGCCAATTGATCTTTGACCGTTGGAAATATATTCGCATATTGAAATAAGAAGAAGGTGGTTACAGGGGATGACTTATTAATTCTACTCATATTTTCATAAGTAAAAATTAGATCCTTGGACTGACTTTCTGCAATTTGCGACAAGGAGTCCTTACTTTTTTCATTTTTCTCCCCTTGTACCGCTGCTAAACTTTTGAAATAGGCTTCCATCTTCGGATTCATCACCGCCATATAGGATTGATATACAGCGTGGCTTGGTGAGCCTTGGTACAGAATATTATTAGGCGCTTGAATATCCCCAGTAATACTTACTTTTTCGTTATTAATAAATAAAGGGAGTTTCTGTTGTAAGCCACTAAATCCAACAATAAAAATACTCGTAAAATTAGTACTTGCTTTTAATATAAATTTTCCACCCATTGACTTGACTGATGCTACTTCCTTATTACCCATCCCGTCTAAT
>SYEV01000096.1 GCA_005800655.1 Bacteroidota bacterium | reverse complement strand
TTCAATTTAAATATTAAATCAGAAGAATTGACCAAACCCTCCATATTTAAGGGGGTTGTGATTTTAGCTTGCTTCCCTATACCTAAGCCCATGGCTGGTCCCCACCAAATTTGGCCACTATTTAAAATATTGATCGTGTCTTTCTCCATCACCCATCTTTCATCAAAAACATCAGTAGTGACATTTGCTATATAATTTGAATTTGGCTTTTGAATTCTTTTTCCATCCTTTCCTAGTGAAATAAAGTAATACACTGAATCGCCATGTATATTTTTACTATGCTCAAATAATTGCAATGATCCATTCCATTTCCATTGAATATTCCCTTGGCTATAAAATAAAAAGTAATCTTGGTTATCAAATTGACCATCTCCTCCGTCCTGCATCTCAATGGCATTTTCGTTGAATCCTACCCCCATATTTGCACTTACTTTTTCAACTAAATTAGCCGTATTTAAATTAAATAATTGAAGCTGTGCACTAGCAAATGGGACCGTCAAACCCCAGGATCTAAGTTGGGTACCCGTGACCTGATAAACGCCTTGTTTTGAGACAGCAATTTTAACCCATTTTCCTTGTGAAAACGGCACAGATTGCGCGCTAATAGTGGTTGAAAAAAATAGCGAACTCAATAAAATGTATACTACACCCCATCTCATAAGCTAAAATTAAGCTTTTACTAACATAAGATTCTAAATACATATGAATAAAATGAGCAAAAACTTTTATATTCGCTGTATATTTTATCACTAATTTGACCCCGCATTTACTATGAATTTTATAAATAGTATTTTATTGTTTTTCGTAATGTTATTAATTAGTCCCGTACTATTTAATTCAAATGAAAATAAAACATTCAAAACCCTGTCTAATAGCATGCTCGTTGATGCTAAAAATGACCCTTATGAAGGCATGACAAGAATTCAAGGTGGCACTTTCGCCATGGGGATTAACCAGGAAGATGTCATTGGAGATTGGAACAATCGATTAAGAAGAGTTACCGTTAGTTCTTTTTACATTGATCAAAAGGAAGTAAGTAATAAAAATTATAAGGAATATTTGCATTGGCTTGAAAAAGTATACCTCCCTACGAACCAAGATTCAATAGTCAATGAAGCTAGGCCAGACACTTTAGTTTGGCGAAGCGAACTTGCCTATAATGAGCCTATGGTAGAGGCCTATTTCAGACACCCTTCTTTTAATGATTATCCTGTCGTGGGTATTTCATGGAATCAAGCAAATGAATATTGTAAATGGAGAACGGATAGAGCGAACGAAAAACTATTGACTAAGTTAGGATATATTGACGCGAAGAATGATGCTAACAAACCAGTTGGTGCGAATAATTTTAACAAGGAAGCTTATTTGACTGACGAATATAATGTAGCACCAACAAATAAAATAGCCAATAAAAAACCAAAAAAAGGCGAAGATGCCCCTAAATTAAAAATTAGTTTTGAAGATGGCGTGATGACTGCCGACTACCGTTTACCTACTGAGGCTGAATGGGAATATGCAGCAAAAACAACATTAGTAAGTGGCTCATCCACTAATGCATTAAAAAATGGTGGTAATGCAAAAAATAAAAATGCGCAGCTTTCCTCTTCTGACTTACCTTTTCCTTGGAGTGGCAGTGGCAACAATAATATCAGAGATTCAAAAAAAGGAAAAACGCAAGGTTTGTTTTTAGCTAATTTCAAAAACGGAAGCGGAGATTATAAAGGAATGACTGGTTATATCAACGAGTCCAATGGCATGGTGGATAAAGTGAGCAGCCATTTGCAAAATCCTAGTTTAAAATTATACAATTTAGCAGGTAATGTGAATGAGTGGGTGGCAGATGTTTACCGCCCAATGAATACAATGGACATGGATGATTTTAATCCATTTCGCGGTAATGTATTTCAAGCTAATGATACCAAATTAGCGAAAGGAAGTCGTCGTGATGCAAAAGGTAGAATCATAAAAACAGTAGAAACAGACTCCGCATTAAAGACACGCAACTATGATCATGCCGATGCTATTAATGCTTTGGATGGCGACGATGCAGATAATGCAAGTTACGAGTCAGGTACTACTACCTTAATTTCAAATAAATCTAGGGTATATAAAGGAGGTAGCTGGAAGGACCGTCCTTATTGGTTAAATCCAGGGACTAGAAGATATTTGGACCAAAATAAATCAAGCAACAATATTGGATTCAGATGTGCGATGTCCGCTTTTTATGAAGCGCCTCCAAAAACGAACATTTTCAGTTTTGGAAGAAAAAATAAATAAACCATGAATATACGCATTGGTTCAGGTATTGATTTTCATCAGCTTGTAGAAGGTCGTGATTTATGGATTGGGGGTATCAAAATTCCACATACAAAAGGGGCATTGGGTCATAGCGATGCCGATGTTTTATTACATGCTATCTGTGACGCATTATTAGGTGCATTAAGCTTGGGCGATATTGGCACGCACTTTCCAGATAACGATAATGCATTTAAAAATATAGATAGTAAAATTTTATTAAAAAGAACCTACGATTTAATTACTGCAAAGGGATATTATATAATTAATATCGATTCTTCCTTATGCCTGGAAGCACCAAAAATAAAACCACATGTACAAGCGATGCAAACTTGCATTGCCGAAATTTTAAATATAAGTGTTGATGCTATTTCCATCAAAGCTACCACTACTGAAAAAATGGGATTTGTCGGAAGAGAAGAAGGGTTAGTAGCCTACGCAACTTGTTTATTAGCGACTAAATAGTTTTATGCAATTACCATCTATTGCTTTTTTGTACGAAATTTTCAAAAAAAGTTCGAGTGTACAAACGGATACACGAAAACTAAAATTAGGCGATATTTATTTCGCATTGAAAGGCCCCAATTTTAATGGTAATCTTTTTGCATTAGCCGCACTAGAAGCTGGCGCATCATTTGCAGTGGTAGATGAAGACATCCCTAATAGTGAGGCCGTCAATGATCGTATTTTACAGGTAAGGGATGTGCTTACCACTTTACAAGATTTAGCAAAACATCACAGGCAACAATTTAATATTCCATTTATTGCAATTACAGGAAGTAATGGTAAAACAACCACCAAAGAATTAATAGCTGCAGTACTTAGCGCACACTTCAAAACATACACCACCGTTGGAAATTTAAATAATCATATAGGTGTTCCACTCACCCTTCTAAGCGTACAAGCTGATGCGCAAATGGCCGTGATTGAAATGGGTGCAAACCATTTGAATGAGATAGGAAGTTATTGTCAATATGCAATGCCTAACTATGGAATGATTACCAATTGCGGTAAAGCACATTTGGAAGGATTTGGTTCAGAGGAAGGTGTAAAAAAAGGCAAGGGTGAATTATATGATTACCTTAAAATAAATAAGGGCGCCGTATTTGTAATGAAGGATTATGATTATTTAAATACAATGAGTTCAGGTATTGAAAATATAATCACTTACGGAAATACGCATGGTGAATTACAAGGCCAACCGCAAACCAATAATGGATTGTTACAAGTCCTTTTCACCAAAGGAACCTTACTTGACAAAATACAAACACAATTAGTAGGCGACTACAACTTACCCAACGTACTTGCCGCAGTTTGCATTGGACAGTATTTTAAAGTACCCATTGAAAAAATAAAAAGTGCGATTGAAAATTATGCACCTTCCAATAGTCGCTCCCAATTAACCAGTTGGAAAAACAATCAAGTAATTCTGGATGCATATAACGCCAATCCAAGTAGTATGAAAGTTGCAGTTGAAAATTTTGCAAAGTTAGTAGCTGAAAATAAAATTATTTGTTTGGGCGGGATGAAGGAGTTGGGTGTTGCCACATTTAATGAACACCAAACATTAATCAACCAACTGCAACAAACTACCTGGGCCAAAGTGGTTTTGGTAGGTAATGAATTCAAAGATTGCAAACACCATTATGAATATTTTGATACCGTAGTGGCTGCTAAAAAATGGCTGAATGATCAAAATTTTGCACAGTACACTATTTTGATCAAAGGTTCCAGGGGCATCCAAATGGAACAACTGATTGTCGATTAATTATAGCACATTTGAACAATGCGCATTAATTCAATATCTTTGCGGCATGAAAAACACCTACCTCTGGAGTACCCTTACAAATAAATGCCCTAGATGTAGACAAGGTGACTTGTTTGTTTCCAATAATCCTTATCGTCTTTCCGAGATCACTACAATGCATGAGCACTGCCCTATTTGCAATCAGCCCACTGAAATTGAGGTAGGATTTTATTACGGTACTGGGTATGTTAGTTATGCATTAACGGTAGCTTATTTTGTATCCACTTTTGTTGCGTGGAAGGTTTTATTTGGAATGAGTTTTGATTTAGATGATAACCGAATTTTTTACTGGATGGGGACTGCTATTTTAACACTATTTATCATACAACCCATTTTAATGCGCTTATCCCGCTCCATCTGGTTAGGCTGGTTTGTTTCTTATAATAAAGACTGGAAAAATAGTCCTTTAGAATACAATGAACGAATGATTGAAACAAAAAAGGAGCATTAAATTTATTTAGGAAACTCCAATAATCACAAAGGGTTTCAGTAACTTCGCTTCCCAAAAAGAGAGGTGTCCGAGTGGTTTAAGGAGCACGC
>SYEV01000095.1 GCA_005800655.1 Bacteroidota bacterium | reverse complement strand
CGCTCTACCATTTTTTACCCCAACTACAATCACAACAACTAGCTTCTTTAAAAATTGCCGTACTATTGAATAAAAAAGAGGCACTTGCCTATCCGATCAAGGTGGACTATGACTGTTTTGAAATCCCCAACAAATTTGTAGTGGGATATGGATTAGATTATGACGGCCTTGGTCGTAATTCTAAAGATATTTATCAACTTAAGAAGTACTAACAAGTACCCATAAAAAAAAGGGATTATGTAACCCCTTTTTTTTATTTTATCTAAAAGCTTCTTTTACTCTGTCATAAAAACTCTTATCCCCCTTTACAGGCTTGGGTTTGAAGTTATCGCTTAATTGCATTTTTTCCAACGCTTCCTTTTCCTCATCACTTACGTGCTGTGGTGTCCATATGTTTACATTAATCAATTGATCTCCTTTTGCATAACCTTGTACTTCCGGAAATCCTTTCCCTTTTAATCTGAATATTTTACCACTTTGCGTTCCTGGTGGTATTTTTATTTTAGCACGGCCATCTATCGTAGGCACTTCAACACTAGTACCAAAAACTGCATCAGGAATAGTGATATATAAATCGAATGCTACATTTAAACCATCTCTATGTAAGGATTCATGTGGTTCTTCTTCAATCATGATGATTAAATCCCCCGGGCTACCGCCACGCTCACCTGCATTCCCTTTACCTGACATACTTAATTGCATGCCATCTTGAACACCAGCTGGTATATCAATGGAAATAGTTTCTTCGCCATACATGCGCCCCTCCCCTTTACATCCCGCACATTTTGCTGTAACGGTATTTCCTTGACCATTACAAGATGGACAAGTATTCACCGTTTGCATTTGACCTAAAAAAGTATTGGTCACACGCTTCACTTGACCCGAACCATTACAAGTATCACAGGTTTGTACACTATTTTTATCTTTAGCACCATTACCACCACAGGTGGTACAAGTAACATGTTTTTTTACTTTTACTTGTTTATTAACCCCATTCGCAATTTCTTCAAAACTCAACTTTAATTTAATACGTAAATTGCTCCCTCTTTGTCCTGTAGCTCTTGACGATCTTGACCTTGATCCGCCGCCGCCAAAAAATCCACCAAATCCTTCATCCCCAAATATGTCACCAAATTGACTGAAAATATCATTCATATCCATTCCGCCACCACCATATCCACCACCGCCTCCGGTGCCAGGACCAAATGCTTGATGACCAAATCGATCATACTTTGCTTTTTTATCTGCATCGCTTAATATTTCATAGGCTTCGGCAGCTTCTTTGAATTTTTCTTCGGCTTGCTTGTCTCCAGGATTGCGATCTGGATGAAATTGCATTGCCACTTTTCGATATGCTTTTTTAATTTCATCAGTGGATGCGGACTTACTAACGCCTAATATTTCGTAAAAATCTCTTTTTGACATAATGCTTTTTTTATTTGCCTACCACCACTTTAGCAAAACGAATAATTTTATCATTTAATAAATAACCTTTAGCTATTTCATCAACAATTTTTCCTTTCATCTTATCATTAGGTACAGGTACTTCTGTAATTGCTTCGTGTTTATCTACATCAAAAGTTTCATTGACACTCACCATCGCAACTACCCCTTTTGCATTCAAAGTGGATCTTACTTTATTAAACACCAATTGAATACCTTCTTTTTGTAAAGCGATATCATCGGAACTATTCAATTGCTTTTCGGCACGATCACAATCATCCAACACATCCAAAAAGGAAACAATCACTTCCTTACTTGCCGTTTGAATTAATTCAATACGCTCTTTAGCGGTGCGACGTCTGAAATTCTCGAAGTCAGCCATTAACCTTAGGTATTTATCCTTTTGATCAACTAACTCCAGTTTTAAGGCATCCAATTCACTTAAAACGGGTGCTTCCTCAGTCGTCGGCTCCGTTGATGGATTTGACTCATTCGTTGCATCGTTTTCCACTGATTTTTCCTCCATTTTGTCCGATGCCGTGTTTATAGGTTCTTTATCTTGCATAGTCTATTATTGATACAAATATCTCCCAAAAATATTGCCAAAGCAATAAAATAGCAAAATTGACATAAAAGGGCCTAAAAATGAACAAGTTGTCACTTATTCTCTGCCTATATTTGTGCCATGACAAAGGTGTATTTAAACAAGAAAATAACCCAAAGGATCGCTTCTGGCCACCCTTGGATTTATAATAATGAAATTGACCGTATTGCAGGAACGGTGGAACCCGGTGACTTGGTCGAAGTTTATTTTTTTGATGGCCAATTGGCAGGTCGCGGATACATTAATCCCAATTCCCAAATTACCATTCGCCTATTAACCCGACATAGAGATACGATTGATGCCGCTTTTTTTCATAAAAAAATTGCAACGGCTTGGGCCTACCGACAACAATTAGGTTATGTTGAAAATTGTAGATTGGTATTTGGTGAAGCAGATGAATTACCAGCATTAATTATCGATAAATTTAATGACTACTTTGTTTTACAAACTTTATCATTGGGTATTGAAAAATGGAAACCTGCAATTGTAGATGCCATTAAAACTATTTTTAATCCCAAAGGAATTTACGAACGAAACGATGTTCCTGTGCGTGAACTAGAAGGGCTTACACAAATTAAAGGTTTTTTAAGCGACCCATTCCCTACCGAAATTACAATCAATGAAAATGGTTTGAAGTTTTATGTGAATATTGAAAATGGACAAAAGACAGGCTACTTTTTAGACCAACAGGACAATCGTCGTGCTATTCAAAAAATTGTTTCTGGCGCAGATGTATTAGGCGCATTTACCTACACAGGTACCTTTGAAATTCACGCTGCACACTATGGTGCGAAGTCAGTTTTAGGCATTGACATTTCAGAAAGCGCAGTTGCACAAGCAAACAAAAATGCTGCTTTGAATAAGCTAGATCATATTGTTAAGTTTGAAACCATGAACGCATTTGACGTTTTAAAAACCTGGGGTAAGGAAGGTCGAAAATATGATGTGGTGATGTTAGATCCGCCTGCATTTACAAAAAGTAGAAATAGTATTGACAAGGCCATCACAGGATATAAGGAAATTAATTTGCGCGGAATGAAGATGATCAATAGTGGCGGATTTTTAGTCACTTCAAGTTGCACCAACCTAGTAAGTCCCGAACTATTTTTAGATACCATAGATATGGCTGCAAGAGATGCTAAAAAAAGAATCAGGCAAGTGACTTATCAATCACAATCCAGCGACCATCCAATTATTTGGGGTATGGAAAACACCCACTACTTAAAGTTTTTGATTGTCGAGGTTTGTGATAGATAAAAAAAGAGTCCCGATTTATTGGGACTCTTTTTTTATGCCATTAACAACTAGCAAGAACTAAAAAAGGATCTCAACTTGTCGAGATCCTTTTAAAATAATTAGAGATTAAATCTTGTAGGTTTATATTTCATAAAACCTAACAAGATCAAAAAAGGATCTCGACTTGTCGAGATCCTTTTAAAATAATTAGAGATCTTCTTGCGTTTTTTATATTCTATAAAAAAACTAGCAAGAAGATAAGTTTCAGTTCAATGTATTCAACACTGTTTGGATTGCCTCGAAATTAGGCAAGTCCCCTGGTGTTGGACATATTTCAGCATATTGAACAACCCCTTCCTTGTCAATCACGAAAGCTGAACGCTTTGCAACGCCTTGCATTTCAAATGCTGGGAAAGTTTCGTACAATACATCAAATGCTTTTGAAGCAGATTTATTAAAATCGCTCAATAAAGAGAAATTTAATTTTTGTTCCTCTTTAAATTTACCTAATGTAAATAAAGAGTCAACTGAGATACCTAGTACTTCTGCATTAGCAGAATTATAAACACCAATATTGTCTCTAATACTACATAATTCTGTAGTACACACACCTGTAAATGCTAAAGGGAAAAACAATACAACTACATTCTTTCCTTTGTAGTCTGATAATGAAGTTGCTTTTTTGTCTGTGTCAAATAATGTAAAAGCAGGAGCTGCTTGTCCGATTGAAATGCTCATTTTTATGAATTTTAATGGTTAATTATAGTTTTTACAAAAGTAATACAGGGAACTTGTATTTTTATTTTATCAAGGGTCTTATTGGTGTTAAATTTTCCTTTTTCGACAAACTACTCACCGAATCCATTAATTCCTTAAACAAAATGGGGTGTTTTTCGTAATAATCAATAGTAGTATAAAAATCCTTGGCCGTGATCTTGTTTAATTGAAAAATCTGCTCGTACATTTCAATGTTTTTATACTTTCCTTTTAAAGTAGAATCAGATAATGAAATCCGAATATAATAGTCATCCGATTGCATCAATTCCCATACCACTTTCTTCATTACGGAAAACTCCACTACTGGCTTTCACTTGCTTG
>SYEV01000094.1 GCA_005800655.1 Bacteroidota bacterium | reverse complement strand
GAAGTGCAGCTTAGAAATAGGGCCTGAAAAAAATATGCTAGTCGCGAACATTTGTGAATAGCGTAAAGAAAACAAGATTATACAACGTAAAAAAAATTGTGTGTTTGAGCGAAGCGAGTTCGCAATTTTTAGATGAATAATCTTGTTTTTAGCGTCATTCACAGTTGAGAGCGACAGGATGTTTTTGCAAGCCAAAAACTATTGTTGAGAATGGCATTAGCAGATTATAGCACCCCTTTCACTATTTCATCCACCACTGCTGGATCTAAAAGTGTGGAAGTGTCTCCTAAGCTTTTCAATTCACCTTCTGCTACTTTGCGCAGTATGCGACGCATAATTTTTCCGGAACGTGTTTTAGGAAGTCCTGATACAAATTGAATTTTATCCGGCTTTGCAATAGGTCCAATAATTCTTGTCACTGTTTGCAAAATATCCTTACGAATCATATCAGCAGTGCCATGGGTGTCCTGTCCATGCGATCCTGTATAAATGACGTACGCGTAAATTCCTTGTCCTTTGATATCATGTGGGTAACCCACTACCGCACTTTCTACAACACCTGCGTGCATATTAATGGCATTCTCCACTTCGGCAGTTCCTATTCGGTGCCCACTTACATTTAATATATCATCCACGCGGCCTGTGATTCTAATTTGACCTTGTTCGTTTTTTAATACACCATCTCCTGTGAAATATAAATTTTCATAAGTGGCAAAATAATTGGTTCTGCATCTTTCATGATCGCCATAAGTGGTTCGTAACGTAGAAGGCCATGGCTGAGTGATACATAAATTTCCACGATACAAGCCATCTTCCATCGTAGTTACTTCTGCACCTTTATCATCTACCAAGATTGTTTTTACACCTGGTAGTGGATAGGTTGCCCAGCCTGGTTTTCCTGGGGTAATTCCTGCCATGTTGGAAATCATGATACCACCTGTTTCTGTTTGCCACCAAGTGTCAACAATGGGACATTTTTTCTTTCCGATATGTTCATCATACCAATGCCATGCTTCCTCGTTGATCGGTTCTCCAACAGTACCTAACACTTTCAAGCTACTTAAATCATGCCCTTGTACAGGATCTAATCCAAATCCCATTAAGGATCGAATTGCAGTGGGTGCGGTATATAAAATGTTAACCTTGAATTTGTCAATGATATCCCAAAACCTACCAGCATCTGGGAAAGTAGGAATACCTTCAAACATTAAGGAAGTACCCCCTGCACTCAATGGTGCATATACAATATAGCTATGTCCTGTAATCCATCCGATATCTGCAGTACAAAAGAATATATCGTTGGGTTGGTATTGAAAAACATTTACAAAAGTATAATTGGTATACACCATATATCCAGCAACACTATGTACCACACCTTTTGGTTTTCCAGTGGAACCAGAAGTATATAAAATAAATAAAGGGTCTTCTGCATCCATCTCAGCAGCGTCAACGTGTGAGATACCTTGTGATTCTACTTTTTTAATTTCATCCTCCCACCAAACATCACGGCCTTTTAACATGGATACTGCTGTTCGGGTACGTGTGCAAACAATAACGCGTTTCATTGTTTTATTTCCGATCAAAGCATCATCAATGACCGACTTTAATGGAATATCTTTTGCACCGCGATAAGCGCCATCACAGGTGATAATGAATTCAGCTTGTGCATCCTCTAATCTGTCCGCAATACTTTGAGCCGAGAATCCACCAAAAATAACACTATGAATTGCACCAATCCGTGCGCAAGCCAATACGGCTATGGCTAGTTCAGGAATCATACCCATATAAATACAAACACGGTCTCCTTTTTTTACGCCATTATTATAAAGTACTTGTGCAAATTGACAAACTTTTAAATGCAATTGTTTGTAGGTAATAATACGATGGTGTTCCTCGGGGTCATTCGGTTCCCAAATTAATGCAGGGGTATCGCCCTTTTTTTCAAGATGACGATCAATACAATTTTCAGTAATATTTAATTTTCCGCCTTTGAACCATTCAATTTTTGGGTCCTTAAAATTCCATTCAGAAACAGTATCCCATTTTTTTCGCCAAGTAAAATTTTCGGCAATCGCACCCCAAAATTTTTCAGGCTGTTCAATACTTTTTTTATAGGCTTCGTGGTAGTCGTCTAAATTTTTAATTTGGTAAGGGTAACTCATAGCGAATCGTTGAATAAATAATGATACTCAAATTTACATTTTTCAGTTTAAATTATTAACTTGAATATTCACTTGAAAACAACTTAATTTATGATTCAAGAAAAAAAGCAAAATGGCATCGCTTTTGTTATTGGGGCTTCTTCGGTAGGTACCTTAATTGAATGGTATGATTTTTACATATTTGGAATGTTGGCTACCATCATTTCGAAACAATTTTTCCCTGCAGATGCAGGAACCGCAGCGTTATTAAGTACTTTGGCCATATTTGCTGCAGGCTTTATCGTTCGACCTTTTGGGGCGTTGGTTTTTGGAAGATTAGGCGATTTGATTGGTCGTAAACACACTTTTTTATTGACATTAGTGATTATGGGTGGATCCACTTTTGCTATTGGACTTGTACCAGGCTATGCAACTATTGGATGGGCGGCCCCTATTTTAGTATTAATTCTACGTTTATTACAAGGATTGGCTTTGGGAGGGGAATATGGCGGCGCAGCTACCTATGTGGCTGAACATGCACCACAAGGACAAAGAGGTTTTTGGACCAGTTGGATTCAGACCACCGCTACGCTTGGCTTATTTTTAGCCTTAGGGGTAATCATATTGATTAGATCAAGCCAAGGAGTTGAAAAATTTAGTGCAGAATGGGGTGGTTGGAGATATCCTTTTTGGATTTCCTTATTGTTGGTGGGGGTGTCTATTTTAATTAGAATGCGCATGAGTGAGTCGCCTATGTTTTCTAAATTAAAATCCGAGGGTAAAACTTCAGTCAATCCACTAAAGGAAAGTTTTGGGCATAAGGGAAATTTTAAAATGGTTTTGTTGGCTTTATTTGGCGCTGTCATGGGACAGGGCGTAGTTTGGTATACAGGACAGTTTTATGCGCAAAGTTTTATTGAAACAGTTTGTAAGGTTGAATTTATTCAATCACGAAATTTAATGTTGTGGGCGATATTATTGGCAACACCTTGCTTTGTTTTATTTGGTTGGCTTAGTGATAAAGTGGGAAGGAAATGGATCATGCTCATTGGAATGTTGGCGGCAGTACTAACGTATCGCCCCATTTATAAACAATTTTTAAGTTTGACGAACGCGAAAAATAGAATTGAAAAAATTGATTTGTCCAAGACGACTGCAAGTGAACCAAAAGTGGTGACTGATGCAAAGGAGGCCACTAAAATATATGTTACACAAACATTTGATACCGCCTATACGGATGGTGCACATTTCAAATATACCAAAACGGACACCTTACATTTAACCGTAGCATATAATGCCGATTTGAAAATTGATGCATCGAACCCCAGTTTAGTTATTTCAAAATCGGTGAAGCCAAATGTGGTAATTGAAAAAACAATGGATGATACAACTTATTGGAATTTAATTTGGTTGGTATTTATACAAATTGTTTATGTAACCATGGTGTATGGTCCTATTGCTGCATTCTTAGTGGAGATGTTTCCTACAAAAATCAGGTATACTTCCATGTCATTGCCTTATCATATTGGAAATGGAGTGTTTGGCGGATTAGTACCTTTTTTAGGAACATTGATTGTTGAGTTTACCAAATCACCGGAATCACCCATGGGAGACGCGTTGGCTGGATTATGGTATCCAATTGGGGTGGCCAGTGTTTGTTTAATTATTGGCGTGTTTTATTTAAGTAACAAAATTGATAAAAATGTAATGGACTAGCTTAATCAAATAAGCAATTCAATTACCAAAAATAGAATCTTTATGAATGCAGTTAAAAAATTATTAGGTTATGTCTGGATGCTAATAGCACCTGCGTTAATTTGTTTTTTAGTTTACCAAGCAGTGGAAAAAATTTCAGCAGCAGCTGAAATACAAAGAGCAAATGTTGCGTTACAATGGGTGATTATATTACTTGTATTTACACCTATATGTATTGGTTTTTTCATATTTGGAAAATATGCAAGTGCGAATGAGTATGCGCAGTTGCCTGAATCATCTACCGAGATAGAATAAGTATTTTATAGTCATTTAAGGATAGTTACTTATTTTTGATCATGTCTTTAACAGTAAGTCAAATAAGTAAAACTTTTGGCGCGTCCATCGCAGTCGACAATATCTCTTTCACTATTAATACAGGGGAAGTAGTTGGGTTTTTAGGACCCAATGGTGCCGGAAAATCGACCACCATGAAAATGATTGTCGGCTTTTTGCAAGCAGATCAGGGAACCATTTTTTTGAATGAAATTAGTTATGAGCAGGATGCGGTAAAGTATAAAAAAATGATTGGCTATTTACCTGAATCCAATGCCTTATATGAGGATATGTATGTGAAGGAATATTTAAGTTTTATTGCAGCTGGGCATGAAATTAACAATCCAGCAAATCGTATTCGGGAAGTGATTGAAGAAACAGGATTAGGTTTGATGCAGACTAAAAAAATTAACCAACTTTCAAAAGGATATAAGCAGCGCGTTGGGATGGCTGCCGCAATTATACATTCCCCGAAACTTTTAATATTGGATGAGCCTACCGCAGGTTTGGATCCCAATCAATTAACAGAAATTAGAACACTGATTAAAACATTAAGTGCAAATGCAATGATTCTATTTTCAACACATATTTTACAAGAAGTCACCGCTATATGTGATCGAGTGTTAGTATTAAAAAAGGGAAAATTGGTGGCTAATGATCGTATTGCCGATTTGGCACATAAACACGAAGCGGGTTTGGAAGAAATTTTCAAAATGCTTACCCATTAAAAAAAAGGGTGTAAATTGCGGTCTCCAATGGGTATATACCTATATTAGAAATTAATAAGCAATATTTATGAGTTACATTATTGAAGTTCATGCAAGACAAATTTTAGACAGTCGCGGTAATCCAACCGTTGAAGTGGATGTATTAACAGATGAAGGAGCGATGGGTCGCGCAGCTGTGCCAAGTGGCGCAAGCACTGGCATCCATGAAGCAGTAGAGCTAAGAGATAACGATAAAAAAAAGTATGTAGGTAAAGGCGTAATTAAAGCGGTTAAAAATGTAAACGATCATATAGCAAAAGCTATTGAAGGTTTTGATGTGAGTGCACAGGCGGCAATTGATCAAATAATGATTGAATTAGACGGAACACCTAACAAAGGTAAATTAGGGGCGAATGCAATTTTAGCGGTAAGTATGGCTGTAGCAAAAGCGGCAGCGGAAGAAGCAAATTTGCCTTTATACAGATACATTGGTGGAACAAATGCAAAAACATTACCTATACCAATGATGAATATTGTAAACGGTGGCGCACATGCTGATAATAAAATTGATTTTCAAGAATTTATGGTGATGCCTATTGGGGCACCTAATTTTAGTGAAGGCTTGCGTTGGGGGGTTGAAATTTTTCATCATTTAAAATCGGTATTAAAGAAAAAAGGATTTAGTACGAATGTGGGTGATGAGGGAGGATTTGCGCCCAATATACAAAGCAATGAGGAAGCCATTGAAACTGTACTTGAAGCAATTCATGCAGCAGGATATAAAACTGGATCTCAAATCGCTATAGCTATGGATGCGGCAAATAGTGAATTATGGGATGCGAAAAAGAAAAAATATGTTTTCCATAAAAGTTCTGGAAAAGAATTAAGTAGTGACCAATTGGTGAAGTATTGGGAAAAATGGGTGAAACAATATCCAATTATTTCCATTGAAGATGGTATGGCAGAGGACGATTGGAATGGTTGGAAAGCCTTAACACAAGCTGTTGGCGATAAGTGTCAATTAGTAGGGGATGATTTATTTGTGACCAATGTGGATCGTTTACAAATGGGAATTGATAAAAAAATCGGAAATGGTTTGTTGGTGAAAGTGAATCAAATAGGCACTTTGACAGAAACCATCAATGCGGTTACTTTGGCGCAACACAATGGTTATAACACGATTATGTCACATCGCAGTGGTGAAACAGAAGATACTACGATTGCTGATTTAGCGGTGGCTTTAAATTGTGGTCAAATTAAAACTGGATCGGCTTCAAGAAGCGATCGTATGGCTAAATACAATCAATTAATTAGAATTGAAGAAGCATTAGGCGAAACCGCAATTTACCCTAAAGGAAAAGTAAAGTTTGGCAACAAATAGTTTAAAAGGCTTTTAATTTTAAAGTCTTTTCCATAAAAGGTTGGCGTATTATTAGAACTACACTAATTTTACTTCAACCTTTTTTTTATGCAATTTTTGAAAAAAATAACCCCTTTTATTGCCAATCGATATTTTGTCGTAGCCGTTGGTTTTTTTGTATGGATGTTATTTTTTGATCAAAGAGATTTTTTTCAGCAAAGTCAAAGGACCGGGGAATTAAAAAAAGAAGAGGCTGCTAAAAAATATTACCAAGACGAAATTGAAAAAACTAAGAAGCAGTTAAATAATTTACAAAATAATCCTGCCTCCGTTGAAAAATATGCACGTGAAAGATACTTATTAAGACGCGAGGGGGAAGAGGTTTATTTGTTTGAAGATACCATGCCTGCACAACCCAAAAAATGACAAAGAAGGAAAGGTATTTACATGTACTCAATTATTTTCAGCAGCAAATGCCAATTGCTGAAACGGAGTTAACGTACGAAAGTCCATTTCAATTATTGGTAGCTGTT
>SYEV01000093.1 GCA_005800655.1 Bacteroidota bacterium | reverse complement strand
TTTTATAACTTCGAAAGACCTCACTTTGCTCATGATGGAAAAACTCCTTACGAAGTATTAAAAACCAAATTAACAAATTAAAGTATAAACCTCATTTTGTCCACTTTTGGTTGACCTATGACAGTAGATTTAAATGAAAAATTGAATCAGTGGGAAAATTTTTATAACTTCGAAAGACCTCACTTTGCTCATGATGGAAAAACCCCTTACGAAGTATTAAAAACCAAATTAACAAATTAAAGTATAAACCTCATTTTGTCCACTTTTGGTTGACCTATGACAAAACCTAACGCATTAAAATATTAAAGCGATCTTAACTGACCTCCATCCACTGGTAAGTTTATTCCATTAATAAAGCCAGCTTCGGGACTGCATAAAAAACAAACTGCAGCAGCTAACTCTTCTGGTTCACCTAATCTTTTAATAGGAATACTATTTTCAATATTTTTTGAAATGGCTTCTATAGATACACCCGCTTTTTCCGCTCTAGTAGAAAATAAATAGTTTAATCTTTCCGTTTTCGTAAAACCAGGCAATACATTATTTACGGTGATGCCCCATTGCCCCAATTCTCTTGATAAAGTTTTAGCCCAGTTGGCCATTCCTGCTCGAATGGTATTGGATATTCCTAAATCGTCAATAGGTTCTTTGATAGAAACAGAAAGTATATTCACAATTCTACCAAAATTAGCCGCACGCATACCTGGAAGTAAAAGCTGTACTATTTGATGCGCATGCAATACATGAGATTCAAAAGCCAATTTTAAATCAGCTACACTTGTTGTATACAAAGGACCAGCAGCAGGGCCTCCAGTATTATTCACTAATACATGAACTGTTTTTGTTTTTTTTAAAAATTGAGTGATTGTTTTATTAGTCTCTACTAAATTATGAGTGTCAATGATTAAATAACTATGTTCTTGCGCTAAAGGTGTAGGCAAATTATTCACAACTTGCTTTAGCTTCTCTTCGGTTCTAGCATAAACAATAACAGTGGCCCCAGCGGCAGCTAAACGAATAGCGCAGGCTGCACCTAGCCCTTGTGAAGCGCCTCCCACTAATGCTATTTTATTTTGTAAATCATACATTGTACTTATTTAAATGATAACTAGGAAATTAATTTAGCATAATCTTCTCTAACAGGATTAAATACATCTATAATATTGCAATCGCTAATGCTTTTTCCTGAATGCACCGTATTAGAAGGAATGATAAATAAATCACCTGCAGATAATAAATAGGGCACCCCCTCCACCGTTAATTCAAAATCTCCCTTAACAATATGCGTTACTTGTTCATGAATATGCTGATGCGGAGGCAAAGTATACCCTGCTTTTGAATGCACAAAGGACCAAGTCATGGACTCACTATGAATTAACTTTGAGTCAAATCCAGCGCATAATTGAACAGGCTGAATAGTTGATACTTGTATGGTTTTCATAAGGTTTATTTATTATTCACAATTTAATACTTTTATTAAAAATATTAAAAAAATTAGTTAACTTTATTAACTAATTATGACTTCTACAAATCATATCATACTGGAAGAACAGGGTTTAAGGGATGGTTTACAAACATTACCTATTATCGTACCTCTTGATACCAAACTTCGATGGGTACAAAAATTAGCAAATGCAGGATTAAAGCGTATGCAGATAGCTAGTTTTGTAAACACGAAATTAATACCTCAAATGGCTGATGCCGAACAAATAATTAAGTCGTTACCTGATATGCCAGGAGTCATTATTAGCGGATTGGTTCTTAACATAAAAGGTGTGGAAAGGGCTACAGCCGCTGGTATAAAACATTTTGCTATTTCAGTTTCAGCCAGTGATACGCACAGTAAAAAAAATACAAATAAAAGCTTGAGTGAAGCAAAAAATGAATTAAAAGAAATGTTATCTATCGCTTCAAAAAAAGGCAATACAGTTCGGGGTGGAATACAATGTGCTTTCGGTTGCCGCTATGAAGGAAAAATAAATGAAGCGGTTATATATGATCTAGTAAAATTTTATTTGGATTGTGGGGTTCAAGAATTAGCCCTCGCTGATTCCACTGGAATGGCAAATCCCCTTCAAATAAAGAGAATAATGGAAGAAGTCTTTGCATTGTGTGGCAAAACACCGGTCGCACTGCATTTGCATAATACAGAAAATAAGGGATATGCTAATTTGTGTGCTGCCGTTGAAGTAGGCATAAGGCAGTTTGATACTGCTTTCGGTGGTCTGGGGGGCTGCCCTTTTATTAAAGGTGCCACAGGCAATATTGCTACCGAGGACTCGGTGCATATGTTGCATCAAATGGGATATGAAACTGGCGTTGATATAAATAAAGTAAGCGAAGTTAGCAAGGAAATGGAGCAATTGCTTGGAGAAAAATTACCAGGGTTAATGTATAAACAATCAAATCTACTTGTACTTTAAGCCTTGATAAAAAAATTACTACAAAATGGGGCTAACCATAACAGAAAAAATACTTTCAAAGCATGCGGGACGCGAAGTTAAAGCGGGGGAACTTTGCATTGTTTCTGTTGATGGATGTATGGCAACTGATACTACAGCACCACTTGCTATCAAATCTTTTAAAGAAATGGGTGGGGTGTCGCTTCATGATAAAAATAAATTTCACCTTATTATTGATCATGCTGCTCCAGCACCAAATGAACGGATTGCCAATTTACACCAATTAATGAGAGAGTTTGCTGATGAGCAGGGCGCTAATTTGTTTGATATTGGAAGTGGTATTTGTCATCAGGTTATGGTGGATAATCGAAAAGTAAAACCGGGGGATGTATTTATTGGTGCTGATAGTCACACTCCTACATGTGGGGCTCTAAATGCTTTTGCCTGTGGCGTGGGTTCTACTGATTTAGCTGCTATTATGCTCACAGGAAAAATTTGGTTGAAAGTGCCACATACCATTAAAGTAAAACTTAATGGTACGCTGCCAATGAATATTTCAGGTAAAGACTTGGCTTTATTTGTTTGTAAACATCTTACCATTAGCGGAGCTACCTATCAGGCCGTGGAATACGATGGAAGCGCTGTGCAACAACTCAACTTATCACAGCGCATGGCTCTGTGTAATATGAGCGCAGAGCTAGGTGCTAAAACAGGATTAGTAAATCCAATAGGATTAAAATTGCCATACTCATTTTCTCCAGTATTTGCTGATGAAAAAGCGACCTATAGTAAAATAATTGACTTGAATGTGGGTAATCTAAAGCCGCAACTAGCCATTCCTGATTCACCTGATGATGTACATGAAGTTATGCAATTCAATGGCACAAAAATTACGTATGCTTTTCTTGGTTCATGTACCAATGGACGTTTAGATGATTTAAAAACGGCAGCAAAAATTTTAAAAGGGAAGCATATTGCAAAAGGTGTAAGATTGGTCATAGCACCAGCAAGTAGGCAAGTATTAATGGATGCACTAGCTGATGGCACCATCCAAACTTTGATTGCAGCTGGAGGGACCATTATTAATAGTGGGTGTGGCCCTTGTGTTGGAACCCATGAAGGTGTTCCTGGTGATGGAGAAGTAGTAATAAGCTCAGCCAATAGAAATTTTAAAGGAAGAATGGGTAACCCTAACGCAAAAATCTACTTGGGAAGCCCAGAAACAGTAGCTATGAGTGCTTTATATGGATGTATTACTGCTCCCTAAATCTACTTTAAGCGCAATAGATGTATAAAATAAATATTTTATGATGAATTAAAATTAAATATACCAAAGTATATCTGATAGGAGCAAACAAGCGGGATTTAAATAATTCAAAAAAATAGTATGAAGGAAATAAAAGAAAATATAATTTCAGCTAAAGCGGTTAATCTTTTAATTGTGGTATCTGCGCTGGGTTTTTTTGTTGATATTTACGATATTATGACCCTTGGTGCTGTTGGAGAAGTGAGCTTAAAAGCAATTGGTATTATTGAAAAAGCGGAGATGGAAAAAAATATTACATTTTTACTAAACTTACAAATGTTGGGTATGCTTATCGGTGGTTTCATTTGGGGAATCATAGGGGATAAATATGGTAGGCTTAGTGTGTTATTTGGAAGTATAACAATTTATACCATTTTTACATTTCTCAATGCGTTTGTACACGATACAACTCAATACAGCATTTGTCGTTTTTTTGGAGGTATCGGCCTTGCTGGAGAATTGGGGGCAGGTATTACATTGGTGAGTGAACAAATGAAAAAAGAAAAAAGAGGAATGGGGCCAGCTATCATAGCAGGATTTGGTGTACTCGGCGCTATTGCTGCGGTACTCGTCAGTAAGTGGTTTGATTGGCGAACAGTGTATATTTTTGGAGCTGTATTAGGATTTTTATTATTACTTTTTCGCTTTGGTGTAGTAGAATCTGGTATGTATACTAAAGCAAAAGAAATAAATGTAGTGAGAGGAAGTTTTGGTATTATACTTCGCAATAAAAAAAATATTAAAAAATTTATTTGTATTTTACTAGTAGGGATACCTGGGTGGTATGCAAATGGAGTATTAATACAACTTACTCCATATATCGCCGATTCGTTTGGAATGTTCCCTATACCTTCAAAAGGAATAGTAATTATTTATTTTTTTATTTCATTAGCAGTCGGAGACATACTAGGTGGCTTTATTAGTCAATGGTTGAATAGCCGTAAAAAATCAATTTACTTATTTTTATATTTTAATTTATTGATGCTGATATTGTATTTCACAGTTGCCAAAACATCGGTACAACTTTATTACATCATTTTTGCAGGCTTAGGTTTGAGTGTTGGTTTTGCGATTCAGTTATTTACTTTAGCAGCAGAAAATTTTGGTACCAATATCCGTACATTAGTAACTTCCAGTAGTATGAACTTAGTGCGTGCATGGGTAATTCCCTGCACATTATTATATAGTTGGCTCAATATTGACCTTGGGATAATTAAGTGGCAGAGTGCTGCTATTGTTGGTTTTACTGCTACCATCATAGCTTTATTTGCCATGACCCAACTAGATGAAACAATCAATAATGATCTTGAATTTGTAAACGAGTAAATATGATTTACGGAAGCACTCATATATATGGTGACAATATAGATACTGACCGCATTATCGCTGGGAAGTATACCAAAACACTCGATATATCATCATTAGCGACGCATGTAATGGAAGATCTTGATCCTAGTTTTCATAAAAAATTTGTGAAAGGGGATATCATTGTTGCTGGAGATAATTTTGGCTGCGGTTCTTCAAGAGAGCAGGCCCCAATGGCATTAAAGGCGGTTGGGGTAAGTTGTGTGATTTCAAAATTTTTTGCAAGGATATTTTTTCGTAATGCCATTAATATTGGACTACCTGTTTTAGAAATACCAGGACATGACATTCAAGAAGGGGATGTGTTAGAAATTTATTTTGAACAAGGGAAAGTTTTTAATAAAACAAAATCAAAAACCTATAATGCAACCCAGCTATCGGGGGTGATGATGAATATTGTAAAAGAAGGTGGATTAGTCAACTATTTAAAAAAATATAAAACATATCAAATATAAATTATCAAGAAGTGAAAAATAAGTACACGCTATATCATATCTTGTAAATTGTAATACCCTAATAAACATGAGTCTGCCATTACAAGATATTAAAGTTTTAGAATTCACCCACGCCGTAATGGGTCCCACTACTGGTTTGTTATTGGCAGACATGGGTGCAGAAGTCATACATATTGAACCAACGAATGGGGATGAAACAAGAAGGCTAAAAGGATTTGGAGCTGGATATTTTGCTTTTTTTAGTCGAAATAAAAAAAGTTTAGCTATTGATATAAAAAATAAAGAAGGAAAAAAAATTATTTACAAATTAGTGAAACAAGCAGATATAGTAGTAGAAAATTTTGCACCAGGTACAATGGAAAGATTAGGATTTGGTTATCAAGCTCTTTTTGCTCACAATCCAAGATTAATTTATTGTTCTCTCAAAGGTTTTCTTCCAGGGCCTTATGAAAATCGCCATGCCATGGATGAGGTAGTACAAATGATGGGGGGGTTAGCATTTATGACAGGCCGTCCAGGTGATCCGTTAAGGGCAGGCACCTCCATCATTGATATTACGGGGGGTATGTTTGGTTTTAATGGGATTCTGCTAGCTTTGTTTGAAAGAGAAAAAACAGGAAATGGTAAAGAAATAAAAGCAAGTTTATTTGAAACCACGGCATTCCTGATGGGGCAGCATATGGCCTATGGAGCTATAACTCAGTTACCTGTTCCACCCATGCCAGCTAGGGTAAGCGCATGGAGCGTTTATCGTATTTTTAATACTAAAGATAAAGAAAAGGTTTTTATAGGTATTATTAGCGAGAAGCATTGGCTGCGATTCTGCCAAGTGTTTGGATGGATTGATTGGCTCAAGGATGAACGGCTACAAATAAATAATTTACGAATTAAAAATAGGCAATGGTTTTTACCTGAATTAGAAAAAAGGATGGCTTCGTTGAATAAAGCTAAAATTATTGCCTGTTGTGAAGAAGCCTCCATCCCTTTTGCTCCTATTGCTAACCCAGAAGATTTATTTGAAGATGTACAGCTAAATTCCAATAATAGCTTACTAGAAACCATATTACCAAATGGTAGGATTACTAAATTACCTAATACTCCATTACTTTATGGTAACGAGAAAGCTATTTTGAAACTCAATCCTCCGAAAATTGGAGAGCATACTATTGAAATTTTATCTCACCTTGGAATGAGCGCGCTTGAAATAAATCTTTTAAAAGAAAAAAATATTATAACCACATCATAAAGAATTACTTATGTATGATTTAATCATCAAAAATGTAAATATTGTCCGACCTAAGCAGCAAGGTATATTTAAAGCTGATATTGCAATTAGCAATCAAAAAATTATTAATGTGGCTGTAGATATACCAATTATAGAAGGAAAAAAAATTTATGATGGGAAAAATCAGTTGGCTTTTCCTGGTTTGATAGATGCACATATGCATACCGGCATCTATAATGCATTGGCAGAAGACGCAGTAAGTGAAAGTAAAGCGGCAGCCATGGGAGGTGTTACTACTTCATTAAACTATATACGCACTGGAAAATATTATTTAAATAAAAGTGGGCCTTATGCTACATTTTTTCCTGAGGTATTAGAAATAAGCAAAGAAAGATTTTTTGTTGACTATGCTTATCATATTGCGCCTATAAAATATAGCCATATTGATGAAATTGAAATGCTAATAGAAAAGTATGGTGTGACTTCTTTCAAAATATTTATGTTTTATGGAAGCTATGGTTTGCATGGGACTAGTAATACACAAAAAGATTTTTTAATGACACCCGATGGAGAATACTACGATTATGCTCATTTTGAATTCATAATGCGGGGGATAAAAAAAGCTATGGAGCGTTTTCCTGAAAAAGCAGAAAGTATTAATCTTGGATTGCATTGCGAAACAGCTGAAATCATGAGGGCGTATACTCAAATTGTACAAAAAGAAGGAAAGCTAAAAGGATTACGGGCGTATAGTGCTGCTCGCCCCCCACATAGCGAAGGGCTGGCTATTTTTATTGCTTCCTATTTAGCCAACGAAACTAATTGTGCTAATATCAATTTACTACACTTAACTTCAGCAAAAGCAGTGGATGCTGCAATGATGATGCAAAAAGTTTTCCCTCATATTAATTTTAAACGAGAAGTAACATTGGCGCATCTATTACTTGATTATGATGCTGGATGTGGGATTCATGCAAAGGTAAACCCTCCTATTAGAAGCAGGGAGGATGTCGAATATCTTTGGGAACATTTACATTCCGGCAATATTGATTGGGTTTGCAGCGATCATGCCTGTTGCAAAGCAGAATTTAAAACCGATGCACATGAAAAGGATAATGTATGGCTAGCTAAAAGTGGTTTTGGCGGTACTGAGTTACTACTATCTGGATTATATACTGAAGGTAAAAAGAGAGGCCTTTCTTTAAACCGTATGGCTGAATTATTAAGCTGGAATCCGGCGCAGCGTTTTGGATTAAAAAGTAAAGGTGATATTGCCAAAGGGTATGATGCAGATATTGTGCTTATGAACCCCGATGAAAATTTTGTAGTGAACACCGCTGATTCATCTAGCACGCAAGGGTATAGTGTATTTGAAGGCTTTGCCTTCAGTGGTCGAGTAAAAACAACATTTTTAAGAGGGAATTTAATTTATGAAAACGGGAATGTAGTAGGTGAAGCAAAAGGGTCTTATCTTTACAGACCGTATTAAAAAATAAATTGTTCAGACTTTTCTAAATGTTCTAATTATGATCAAAAAAAACCAGAATGCCTCACTAATTTTTCATATTATCCGATTTTCGGTAAGCCTTCGCAAGAATGGAGATTCAATAACGCAAAAATTTGGAATCACTGCACAACAATGGCTTATACTTTTGTTACTGTCCAAAGATCCAAATATCATTTATTTACAAGAAAATCCTCAGGGTAAGCCTATGTTAGCAAAAGAATTAGCCACTGCTATGGATGTAAGCAGGGCAAACATCACCAATCTGCTTAATCTACTCCTAAGAAAAAAATTAATCAGGCAAATAGCGGATTTACATGATAAAAGAAGAAAACGCCTGACACTCACCAAAAAAGGAAAAATTATCGTTATTAAATTAGAGACTGAGCGTTACAAAAGAAATCAGCGACTTTTTGAAAATTACTCTAAAATTGAAAAGAAGGAATTTATTAACTTTATTAAAAATAGTCTTGCAGTGATAAAGTACGATCTAGGGGGATAATTATTTAAATAGGCCAGAGACTGCTATAAAATTTATTTTCTATCGTAGATTATTGGAGTATTATAAGTAGTAACTCTTTGGCCATTTTTTTCCAAAAGCTCCATTACAACTAATTTATTTTTACTCAGTGTTTCAATAAGGGTAAATTTTATCCCATTCCCTAAATCGTTGGGGCTATTTGTAAAAAAAGTTCCTTCTTTTTTATTGTATATATAAGTGGCTCCTTTAAATGTTGGCGAAGGTGTCAATTCTATATACTTGAATCTTAGGTGTATATTACTATTGGTAATGTCTTCCTTTTTTACCTCGCTTGGAAACTGATAAACACGTAATAAAATAGTTTCATTTTCTCCTTGCTGAAAGTTAAAAAGGTAGGGTTTTATTTCAAGTGGCTTAGTAGGATATTTGTAGTAGCTTTCTTCGATTAACCAAAAATTATCTTCCTTTTTTGTTTTCGGTAAGCCTTCAATTTTATCGTTAGCAATTCTATTTACATGTTTTGCGTATGGATGAATTTGGGTACCGTTGGCAACTTCATCGTCTACTTGTTTACTATTATCAAAGTCGCCAGTTATGACTTCCTTAAAAATAGCTAGGGTTTTGGTCTTATCGATTTTTTTTATACTGCTGCATCCAGAGACTAAACATATTAAAAATATCAAAAAATAAATTCTCATATATAAAAATTAAATTGTTGGGAATAAGCTACTCCATTTTTTAAATCTGATCAATTTTTTCATATCAGGTTTTATACCACCAAGGGCTGTTAATATTTTCAGTTTTAATAATATATACTTTTTGTCTCATAAACCTTTTGATAGCGGATGGACCCATCCTCGAACCCCCAATACCACTTAATTTAAATGAATTTTTCTCTCCTTCATGCATAACCGCTGTTAACGCAGAATCGTTGATACTGATAGCTCCAGTTTCAATCCGACTTCCAATTTGTATTGCCTCTTCATCTGTTTTAGCAAATACAGCAGCTCCTAATCCATAGATACATTCGTTTGCTAAAGTAATAGCTTCTTCCTTTGTTTTGAATTTCATGATTGGAATCAATGGGCCGAATGTTTCTTCCGTCATCAACTTCATCTGGTGATTAACATTGGTAAGGATAGTTGGGAGGCAATAAAACCCTCCGTTTATTTCTTGACATTGCTTATCGCCGTATTTAATTATTGCCCCTTTTTCTATAGCATCTTTTAAATGGGCGTTAATAATATGTGCCTGTTTTTCAAATATGATTGGCCCAATTTGCCCTTCATCTATATCGCCTGCATTCAATCTTAATGCAGCTGCTTTTGCAATAATAAGTTGAATGAAAGCATCATAAATATTTTCCTGTACATATACTCTTTCAATACTCAAACAACTTTGCCCAGCATTTACAGTACTGCCCCAAAGAACAGAAGAGGTAGCTAGTTCAATGTTTGCGCCTTCCATAATAATAGCAGGATCCTTACCGCCCAACTCCAAAAATATAGGAATCATTCTTTTGCTAGCGGCTTCATATACTTTTTTACCAGTAGCCGAACTGCCGGTGAAACAAATCAAATCACAATTATTAACTATTGCGGAGCCAACAGCACTGTTTCCTTCAATATATGCAAACACTTTTGCAAGTTGAGGAACCTCTTGAATTGTTTGTTGTATTACTTTTATAAACCTAGGCGTTACTTCGCTAGGTTTTATAATTACAGCACAACCAGCCAACAATGCAGGGATGCTGTCAATCAAGGAAAGCAGTAAAGGAAAATTCCATGGGGAAATAACACCAACAAGTTTAAAGGCAATCCATTCTTGCTGCAAATGAATAAAGGGTATAGTAGTATTTTTTCGTGCTACTGGTTGAAATAATTCCTTTGCTATTATGCACCATCTGTCAATAGAGGAAGCTACCAAATCTACTTCAAGTAAAGTTTCTGACTTTCGCCCTGTATCAATACACAGTGTCTCTTTTAATGCTGGTTTATATTTTTCAATAGTATTTTTCCATTGTTGTAAAACTTCAATTCTTTTTGTTACTTCGCTCTTAGCCCAATGCTGCTGCTCTTTTCGCAAAGAAGCACAAGACTTTTGTACCTGATCAACAGATAAATTTACTATTTCATAATCGCATTTCCCAGTACGGGGATTTCTGATATTCATACAGTAACTCCAAGATTTACATTAAAAGTGTGATCTTTACTAATATTTGCTAATTTATACTATTTTACCGTAACCACCTCCGCCAGGTAACTCCATCACCAATGCTTCGCCAGGCATTAATTTATCGTGACCTTTGGGAGGTGTAATTTTCTTTTTCCCATTTGCCATTCTTATAAATAAATATCCTTTACGGCCTGGTTTACCTCCAAACAATCCGTAGGCTTGGTTATTTATTTTCTCCGAGACGTTAGAAATTTGGATGGGGGATTTACTAATATTTTTATATATAAATCGTTGCCCTTCGCCACCTTTGAATTTCCCTAAACCACCGCTTCCTTTAATTAATGATTTTTCCATTACCAAAACTGGTGCGTCATTTTCAAATACTTCAATCGGTACATTTGCAACATTTGTTGGATAACATAATGTTGGTTCACCATGTAATCCTTTTCTACCCCCATACCCCCCTGCCAAAAATAAATATTCTACAAACTCACTACCATCTTCTCTTTTACCACTTAGTACCATCACCCATACAGCAGCACCACAGTCTGCCTGCACTTTTGATGGTACTGCTTGACTCAACGCCTTCATGATAGGGCCATGTAATAAATTACCTGTAACATTTCTTGCGCCTAGTGGCGAAGGTTTTTTTGCATTAAGCACGGAACCTTCGGGAGCATATACATGAATAGGGCGAAAACTCCCTTCGTTATTTGGGACTTCTGGACTAAATACACATTTAATTGGGTAGGCAGTGTATGCAAAAACATAATTCATCACCGCATTAATAGCCAAGCTATGTTCAGATGACGATCCAGTATAATCAACAAATATTTCATCTTCTTTAATGGTAATAGCGCATTTAAATATAACAGGTTCTTTTCTGCCATCTCCATCACCGCGGTATGCAGCTTTATAAGTGCCATTAGGCGCTGATTTAATGGCAGCTCGCATAGCTTTTTCTGAAGCGTCAATAATTTGTCTTCCAAGTGTATCAATTTCAAGTAATCCATTTTCATTCATCATGCAGTTTAGCGAACGTATGCCTTGATCATTAGCCGCCACTTGTGCTAATATATCTCCAATAGTTTGGAAGGAAGCGCGAACATTTGTTTCAATTATAGTAAAAATATTTTCATTTTTGATACCAGAGCTATATAGTTTAACAGGTGGGATATATAATCCTTCTTCATAAAAATCTTTTGCATTGGCACCCCAAAGTGTTCCACCAATATCTGGTGAATGTGCAATGCAACCGATAAAACCAATGAGCTTGTTGTTTTTAAAAATTGGCGATACAATGCCAATATCCGGTTTATGCCCAGCACAAAGCCAAGGATCATTGGTAATCACCACATCTCCATCATTCCATGTATTAAGTGGGTAATAATCCTTGATTAATGCTTTTACTAAAAATGGTAAAACGCCTAAAAAAGATGGAACGCTCACACTACTTTGTGCCATTGATTCCCCACTGGTATTCATCAACACTATTGCAAAATCAGCGCTTTCTCTAGTAACAGAAGAGAACGCAGTTCGTTGTAAAGTAGTCCCTGCTTCATCAACAATTGAAATCAATCTTGACCAAAGTACAGATAATTCTATCGCATCAAATTTTTTCATCTTATATCAAATCAATTATAATATTTTTAAATGTGTCCATCATTACTTTACTGTTTTCCCCAACTACAATTGTACTTTCAAACTCCTCGATAATACAAGGGCCGTTTATTTTTTTATTCCCTTCAAGTGCATATCGGTTGTAAACAGGGGTATCCCTATAACTATTATTAAAATAAACTTTACGTGTTCCTTTCAATGCCTTCTTATGTTTTGCTAAAACCACTTGTCTTGGAATTAACTCAGGGGACGGACCACTTACCAAAACTCGCCATGTTACAGATTCAATTGGAATATTATCAATACTTCTTCCAAATCTCAATTTGTATTCTTTTACAAAAATTTGTTCGATTTCAATAACAGATTTTTCACTAAGTTTTTTTAAAGGAATATCAATAGTTATTTCATGTCCTTGACCGCTATAACGCATATCAGAAGTAATGTGAACTACTCCCTCTTTTTTTTGAATACCTGCTTTCTTTAAAAAAGTAAATCCTTTTTCTTTCATCATATTAATCATAGTATTCAATTTATTCCAGTTCATCTTATTAATGTTGCATACATAACTACTAATTTCTTCAATAGCAATAGGGCTTAACAAAAATCCCAAGGCACTTAACACACCAGCGCCACTAGGAATAATTAATTGTGGTGCATTCATTAGGCTTGCAACATTAAATGCATGTAAGGGACCAGCACCACCAAAAGCAAGCATTGAAAAAAACCGTGGGTCTAATCCTTTTTCTATAATGTGAACTCTAGCGGCATTGGCCATATTTTCATTTACAATTCGGTGAATGCCCCAAGCGGCTTGCTCAACGCTAATATTCATTGGCTGTGCTATTTTTTTCTTTATCGCTTCTATTGCTAAATCTTTGCGCAGCTTCATGGTACCGCCTAGGAAATAGTCTTCATTTAAATATCCTAATATTAAATCTGCATCTGTAACAGTAGGATTTTCACCACCTCGATTGTAACAAGCAGGGCCGGGCGTTGAGGATGCACTTTCGGGTCCCACTTGAAGTAATCCTAATGCATTCAAATACGCAATACTTCCGCCCCCAGCGCCAATTTCAATCATATCAATTACTGGAATACGCACTGGTAAGCCACTTCCTTTCTTGAATCTTTTTTCTCTTGCTGCCTCAAAATGATTGGTAATCTCTGGTTGTAAATTTCTTATTATGGAAGCTTTAGCAGTAGTACCACCCATATCAAAAGTCAGTAAATTTCTTTTATTAATTAATTTACCAAAATATACGCCAGCCATTGTGCCACCAGCCGGACCACTTTCTAATAATTGTATGGGTGTTTTTCTTGCACCTTCAATAGTAGTTAACCTACCCGCACTGTTCATAATATGAATTATTCCCTCAAACCCCAATATATTAAGTTTTACTTTCAATTTTTTTAAGTATTGGTCTGCGAGTGGTTGGACATAAGCATTCATCACTGTCGCCGATGCACGCTCATACTCTCTTATTTCAGGCATTATTTCACTGCTCAAAGAATAATTAAGATGTGGAAATTTTTTTGTAATTAATTTCCCAATTTTTTTTTCGTGATCTGTATTAGCATAACTATGTAATAAACAAACCGCTACACTCTTTACCCCTTCTTTATCTAATTGCTTTATTATTTTTTCGGCTTCGAGTTCATTCAACTTAACAAGTATTTCTCCGTTTTTATTTATTCTTTCTCTCAAGCCCTTCCTTAATTTTTTCGCCACCAATGGTTTTGGCATGGTAATGAAAATATCATATATATCATAACGCATCTCGCGTCCAATCTCTAGCACATCTTCAAACCCTTGAGTAGTAAGTAATGCTGTTTTTGCTCCCTTTCGCTCAATCACTGCATTAGTAATCAATGTGGTGCCATGCACTAATGTATTTACTTCAATTAGCCTTCTACCATATTGCTGAAAAAGTTCTTTTACACCATTTATAATACCTAGTGTTGGATCAGGATAAGTGGTTAAGGATTTACCGAAATAGAGAAAGCTATTACTCTCATCAAGCAGTACTATATCTGTAAATGTTCCCCCTATGTCAATTCCTAATTTCATAATTATATCTTATCCTGTATTATTAATATTTAATTATTTTGTTCTAGCCTTTTGTAAAATTTGTCAAAATAAAATCTGTTCCAAGCCTTAATGATATTCCTCTCCACCACTAACATTCATTGCTTCCCCTGTTACATATTTAGCTTCATCACTACATAAAAAAGCAACTGCTTTCGCAATGTCTTCTACCAATCCAGTTCTTCCTAATGGATTTTTATCAATAATCGATTTTAAATAAGTATCATAATCTAAGCCAAGTTTTTCACTGAAAAATTTATTTTGCCAGTCCCCTAAATCTGTAGTGATATGATTGGGACAAACTGCATTAACCCTAATTTTAAATTTACCTAATTCAACTGCATTGCTTCGTGTTAGACCAATTAAGCCGTGCTTGCTTGCTGTGTATGCAGCAGCATAAGGGAAACCGCTTTTAGCTGCTTGCGAAGCAATGTTGACAATATTTCCCCCCATTATTTGTTTTTGCATTTGGATAGCAGCATGTTTACTGCAAAGGAATGCCCCTTTTAAGTTAACTGCGAGCACGGTATCCCAGCTATTTTCTTTGAATGTTGTAAACGGCTCCATGATATAGCCAACACCTGCATTATTTACAAGTATATCAGTTGTTCCAAATGCCTCCACTGCTTTGGCAATTAGATTAGCACAGTCTGCTTCACTTCGCACATCACAATGAACAGAAATAGCTTGTACTCCTTTTAATTGGCACATTTCAACTATTTCATTCATCTCGTCGATAGCCCCAATATGTTCGGCAGTAAATTGTTCTCCTTTAGCATTAACAATATCACTTATAACTATATTACAACCTTCATTTGCAAGTCGCATCGCTATGGCTTTACCAATTCCTTTGTGGCGACCACTTCCAGTAACTATGGCTGTTTTCCCGTTTAAGTTATACATATTAAATAGCATTGGCTTCAATGAATAATGGATTGTCTGCAAACTCATTAAACACTTTTGCACCCGCCTGAACAGATTCGTTTGATAGTTCAGCAAAAAAAACTTTCATATCTATTATTTCAATAAGTTC
>SYEV01000009.1 GCA_005800655.1 Bacteroidota bacterium | reverse complement strand
CGGCGCTTGCCACTTCACTTAAAATGGATAGTAATAATTTACTAGCCTTGGTTAAAATGTCGTCCTTGCAATATCGCAATCACAATTATAATACTGCTTTAGTTTTAGTTAAAAAAGCTTTAAGTATTGATACCCATAATGGCAGTGCTAACTATTACTATGGCATCATCAATGCGGCATTAGGGAATACGGTTGATGCAAAAGATGGTTTTGATTTAGCTACTTTATCGGCAGAATATAAAACAGGTGCGTATACTGAGTTGGCTAAATTATATTTAGCTGAAAAAAATTACATAAACGTTATTGACTATACGAACAAGGCGCTTACCTATAATGCTATTAATATTGCAGCGCTTCAATTGCAAGCAATTGCTTTTCGTTACACCAATGATCAAGTAAATTATGATAAAACCATCAATAGAATTAAAGGCTATGACCCATTAAATCACTTTGTCAATTTTGATGCTTATTATAAATTAAATCATAGCGCAACTTATGATGAACAAAAAATAAATCAGGCGCTGCGTTCATTTAACAACCTGATTCAAAATGAACAACCCTTTGAAACTTATTTACAAATCGCCAACGATTACTTTAATGTGGGCTTGTTAAATGAAGCCGAGCAAGTGCTGGCAATTTGCCCTGCGAATACTTTGGTGAAATATTGGTTAGCCTATATCCATGCGAAACAAAACAAAACATTTACAGCCGACTTAACTGCGGCAAATAGCGCAGCGCCCGATTTTGTTTTCCCTTTCCGCAATATGGATTTTGATGTGTTTGAATGGGCCACTAAGCAATCTTCTCATTGGAAGCCTAAATATTATTTGGCTTTATTATTAAAGGATCGCAACAAAGTGGCACAGGCCAAGGCCATTTTTACTTCCTTACAAGGGGAACCTGATTATGCGCCATTTTACGCCACACGTGCTGCATTATTAATGACTGAAATAACACAGGCGAGTGCTTTAACCGCAACCATTGCTGATTTAAATCAAGCCAATTCGCTTGATAAAAATCAATGGCGTTACATTAAAACCTTAACTGAATTATACAATAATCAGTTTGCGTTTGCGAAGGCCCTTGAAGTAGTAGCCCCTTTTTATAAAGCGCATTCGGATAATTATATCATTGGTATGTTGTATGCAAAAACACTAATACACAACAAGCAATATGAGACAGCCGACAAATTACTAGCAACCTTAAATATTATACCATTTGAGGGTGCAACTATTGGCCATGAATTGTATCGGGAAGCAAAGTTGATGCAGGCCTTGGTTCAATTACAGGAAAAAAATTATTCCGCTGCACTTAATTTTATTAATGAAGCCAAACTATGGCCTGAAAATTTAGGCGCAGGTAAACCTTACGATGAGGACATTGATATTCGTACAGAAAACTGGCTAGCTTATTTATGCTATAAAAATTTAAATAATACTAAGGCGGCAAATGAAATGCTATTGGCCGTTGTCAACTTTATGCCAATACGTTCAAACACCATTAGTAATTTTTATGCAGGCAATCATTTGATTTCATTATGGGCTTATGCTGCATTGAATCAAACAAGTCAAGGAGCAGAGTGGATTAAAAAACAACAAGCAAAATTTCCTGATAATAAAATTATGCAGTGGGCTTCGAGTAGTTACCAACAAAAAAAGATACAACCTATTGCCATACAATCCGAAGATGCCACGGTTAGAATTATTAAGCAATTAAGTTTGACTAAATAATTAAATTAATATTTTATGAATAAAATTTATACAACCATTGCTTTGCTTTTTTCAGTTGCTTGTTCGCATGCACAAACTACGCAAAGAGTCTATCCTTCTAGTACCGAAGTTGTTAAGCCCATTCATAAAAATAATTTCAATAATGACAATACCTGTCCGGAGCGCAAGCAAGGTGGTAATCCGCAAATGGTCAATGGCTACTTAGTTTTTAACGGTTCCATGGATGGGAACCGACAAGTGGATCCGCAAGTGGCAGTAGGTGGCGGTTATGTCATGGAAGGAACGAATAGTGGCCTTATTGTATATGATAAACAAGGGAACTATGTGCAAGGAGTAAAGCAAAGTTGTTTCAATAACGGTATCGATCCGAAGCTTTGTTTTGATATGCATAACCAAGTTTTCATTTTTGATTTATGGTGGTATTATGATAAGCCAAAAACAAAACCAGTAAATATTGCAGTTTCTGAAACCAACAATCCTTTAAGCGCATGGAATGTGTATCCTGTTTCCAGGACAGCGGAAGTGGACGGCGGTGGTATTGGCTATAGTAAAAAATGGATTGGCTATTCCTATCCAGGCGGAGTTGAAAACACTTTTGTTTTAAAAACATCCGAAGCGAAAGCAGGCAAGGATGCAACGGTCTATCATTTTAAAGGAAGCTTGGGTCATCCCGTTTTTATGCAGGATGCCATTGATGATTTATATTTCTTTTCTATTGAAGATGATAAGTTTGTAATAAAAAAAGTTATGAAAGATGATAAGGGAATTCCTTATGTCGTGGAAGTTTCTTCCAAGCCGCATCAATTACAATATATTGATTACCCACCACCATCTTCTCAATTCGGCACCACACAAAAAGTATCTAGTGGTGATCGCAATCCAAAAAATTTAGTTTTTCAAAGTGGACATATTTGGTTTTCACAAGCGGTTAATTGCGAGGGTCGCTCTGCAGTGCAGTGGCATCAAATAAATGCAAAAACAGGTGCCATCGTTCAATCTGGAATTATTCGTAGCGATTCTACTAATTATATTCAAACTACTATTGCGGTTAATAAACGCAAGGATGTTTTAATTGGATTTCAGGAAGTAAGTGAAAACAGCTTTATTAGTCCAAGGTTTGTGTATCGTAAAGCCAAAGATCCTAAAAACACCGTCCGACCCATGGTTAGCATAGGTCAAGGAAAGGGCGCAACCGATGGTCAATCCTGGGGCGACTATAGTGGTAGCATTATTGATGGTGATAATTTAACCGATTTATGGACTATCCAAAGTATTACCAATGATAAAGGCAAAGGAGAAACTGTAATTGTTAAAGTGCCTTTTAAAAAGTAAAAATTTTATACATTTTTAATGAATAAATTATTCGTATTATTATCGTTCTCTATTTTGTTTTCACCTTTTATGAAGGCGCAGCCCATTTTGTTTAAAAAAGTCGGTCAATTATTATCCAAAGAAATTTTGATTAGGGCAAATCAGGAATTAAAATTGAAACCAATCACAGTAACCGCATCTTATAGTGATCGTTCAGCTGGAGGGAGGCATGACTTTTTTTCAGAAGCAGATTATTGGTGGCCTGACGCATTAAATCCATCGGGTCCTTATATTCAAAAGGACGGTCAAACAAATCCGGCTAATTTTTCCGAACATCGTCTTGCCATGATTCGCTTTAGTCAAATGGTGGGCAATTTAACATCCGCTTATCTTTTAACTAAGGATAATAAATATGCGCTTAAAGCAATACAACATTGTAAAGCTTGGTTCGTGGATACTGCAACCAAAATGACCCCTTCTTTATTATATGCACAAGCGATCAAGGGAAAGGTAACAGGCAGGGGTGTTGGAATTATTGATATGATTCAAATGATGGAAGTTGCTCAAAGTATTATGGTTTTAGAAAAGCAAAATGCAATTAAATCGGATGACTTTGTCGAAATAAAAAAATGGTTTCAACAATATCTACAATGGGTGACCACACATCCCTATGGCATTTATGAAAGAGAAGCGAAAAATAATCATGGTACTTGTTGGACCATGCAAGTAGCTGTTTTTGCCAAATTAGTTACTGATACAGCCTTACTCAATTATTGTGACAACCGCTTTAAGACAAACCTCCTTCCTTCACAAATGGATATGAATGGCAGTTTCCCCTTGGAACTTAAGCGGACCAAACCTTATGGGTATTCGCTATTTAATTTAGATGCCATGTTTACATTAGCACAAGTGTTATCTACCAAAGAAAATAATTTGTGGGAATTTAAAACAACCAATGGTTTAAGTTTGAAAAAGGGAATTGAATTTTTATATCCTTTTGTTCAAAATAAGAATAGTTGGACCCTGCCTAAGGATATCATGTATTGGGAAAATTGGCCTGTAGCTCATCCTTTTTTACTATTTGGTTATGCAGCTTATGGTAATCAAAATTGGTTAAACACTTGGTCGAACTTGGAACACTTCCCTACGACCGCTGAAGTCATCAGAAATTTACCAATAAGAAATCCACTTCTTTGGATTACTAATAATTAAATATTAAATTTTAATCATGAATAATTTTATAATGAATAAAGCAGTTCTATTTTTATTTTTTTGTATTGGTATTAAAGTATCCTATGCGCAAACAAATAGCAAACCCAATATCCTTTTTATAGCAGTAGATGACTTAAAGCCTGAAATAGGGGCTTATGGCAATAAGATCGTAAAGACACCTAATATTGATCGTCTTGCTAAAATGAGCACCGTGTTTATGCGCAATTATTGTCAACAGGCTGTTTGCGGTCCAACGCGTGCAAGTTTAATGACGGGGTTGCGTCCAGATATCACTAAAATTTGGGATTTAAAAACACAGATGCGTGATATGAATCCAGATATTTTAACATTACCGCAATATTTAATTTCACAAGGATATACAACTGTTGGAACTGGGAAAATTTATCATCCTAGTAGCGCCATAAAAAAAATTGATCCAATTTCCTGGAATGATACCTACTTAGTTGCAAAGCCTTCCGATTACGCAAACGGGTTGGGAACTCCTGCAAATAATCAATATCAAAAACCAGCAACCAAATTATTATTTGTTGTCAAAAGAAAAAAAGAAATTAAAACTGGAGAAGCGGATGATGAAATTCCTACAAGCCTCAAAGGTCCCGCCACGGAATGCATCGATGTTCCAGACAATGCTTATGAAGATGGAGTTATTGCATTGCTTGCAAAAGAAAAAATTGTTCAACTAACTATGGCAAATAAACCCTATTTTATGGCAGTAGGTTTTCATAAGCCACATCTACCTTTTGTAGCGCCAAAGAAATACTGGGATTTGTATGATCGTGCAAGTTTGCCTTTAGCTGAATTTCGTGAACATGCAAAAGATGCGCCTGAAATTGCTTATCATAAATCAGGGGAATTAAGAAATTATACTGATATACCTGAATTTACAACTAGTGAAGGGACAGATGCACATATATATTTAAAAGAGGACAAACAAAAAGAGCTCATTCATGGATATTATGCTTCAGTGTCTTATATGGATGCGCAGGTAGGTATATTATTAAATACATTAGATTCACTAGGTACTTTAAATAATACAGTTATTGTGTTGTGGGGCGATCATGGCTGGCATTTAGGAGATCATGATCTTTGGGAAAAACATACCAACCTAGAGCAAGCAACGCGTGCGCCATTGATCATTGCTGCACCAGGGTATAAATCCGGAAAAACAAATTCAGTAACAGAGCATTTGGATATTTTTCCAACTATTTGTGATTTAGCAAATGTGCCTATTCCTGTACAATTGCAAGGTAAAAGTTTAAAACCATTAATGCAGAATAAAAAAAGCCAGGTTAAGCACTTTTCCGTTAGTCAGTATCCTCGAAACTTAAATAAAGTTGAATTTAAAAAAACAGGCTTTTCGAACAATAAATTAATGGGCTATAGTTTACGAACGGAAAAATATCGATACACCATTTGGATGAACGATTTTACAACTACAGCTCCATTTAGCCCTAATAAAATTTACGCACAGGAATTGTATGACTTATCCAAGGATCCGCTAGAAAAAATGAATGTGTTGAATATGAAAAATTATAAAAAAACAGCAGGTCAATTGTATGATAAAATGGTTACTTTTTTTAAATCACAGGAAGTACAATAATAGCTTGGCTACATTCATACTTTATTGAAAAATATATTTTATTGCTATTTTAATATAATTTTAAGCCAATCAATTTTAAAAATAAGTACTGAAAAAGTTTTAAATTTAAAAGAAATGCTTAGAAAGTTAACATTATTCTTAAGTTTAGTTTTATTGAATACTATCCTTCATGCCCAATTGGACATTAATTATAGCTATGAGGGAAATGCAGATTCTGTTAAATTGAATTTTGCTAAAACAGAGTTTTCTAAATACCTAAAGATTTCCATATTTAATAGTCGTATTGTTCAAAACGTTTTTAATATTAAATTAATTAAACAAGGGGCTACACAAAATGGATCCTTTAGTTATACAATCAATTCCAATGGGCGATTAGTAAATATGATTTGTGTAGGGGAGGATGAGGCTGCTATTGGCCATGCCATGTATACGATTTTAGAAAGCCTAGGCTTTCAATTTGACATTACGGGGGTCGTGGTGCCCACTGTATTTAAAACAGCAATATTCAAAAGCGATACCCAATCTATCATTCCTTTTACACGCTGGAGAGGCATCAGACAGCATGTTAATTTTCCTATGGACATTTCCTCTTATCCGCTAGCGGAAGCAAAGGAGTATCTAAACAATTTGGTTCGAATGCGTTTTAATAAAATCGCAATTCATAGTTATCCTAATTTATGGCATGAGGTAAATTTTGAGGGTAGTGTTGACTATGCTGGCAATTTTTTTTATGGTCGACAACATGATATCCCGAATATGCAAATTTTCACCAATCATATTCGATTTAATGATAAGATATTTAGTATCCCAGAAATTGAAAAAAGTTACGCTAACACCCCTGTAAAAAGCAAAATGGCAGTTGCTTGGATGCGCTCTTTAATTGAGTATGCGCAGTCGATTGGCCTCCGTGTTCAAGTATCCATTGAGCCTAGGTCAAAAGGGGATATTCCCCTAATTACACGCACTGTGAAGTCGGTAATTAATAATTATCCGAGTATCGATGAACTTGAATTAATCACGGAAGAAATGGGTGGCTGGGGTGATGCAACTACTAAAGCGCAAGTAAACAAAATTGTGGTTGCACAATTTGGCGAAAGTATACTTCAAGATACAATGGTGACAAACGTAATAAAAAATAGTCAACCCGATTTAGATGTTTTATTTTTTCAATTAGGACGAAATATAATTGCACTGAAATTACTAGAAAAAGACCAAGAAATTATTTCACGTTCTATTAAATTAAATTTAGGAATTTATTGTGTCATCAATGATTATGCCAAAGTTGCATTTTATATTGCGAAAAAATATTTACCTAATAATTCAATTGCTATTATGCCTGGTCATGGCAGTAAAAGAGTTGCAAACTATTTGCCTAATTTAATACCAATTAAATCGCAAATTGCACCTACTACAATTTATTCGTGGATTGAATTTGACGGACTTATGTTTACGCAGCAAAATGCGAATGAAGGCATATATGATTTAATGAAGTATCTAAAAGCATCAAATGGGGCACAACAGCAAAGTACAATTTTATTTAATCATTGGAGAACTGCCGAAAACAGAACCTCTGCTAGGTATGCGGCCTTAAATACATTATATGGGCCCATTCCACAATTAGATTTTTATAAAAAGTATGCCGAAAAGCTCCAAATTAATAATGTCGCACCCTATGTGCAAGCAATGCAGCTGTTAGAGAAAATTGATTGGATAGCTACCAATGACTTGCCCAATATCGGCTTTTGTTGGGTAGGTGCATGGCGTGAAGGTGGGCCCTATACTTGGATAAACAGCAAAGCATTAAAAAATGTACAGGGTTTATATAGTCAGGTAAATTTTAATTTAAAAAAGGCAATGTATAATGTTGGCAGTACCTCGGGTAGCAATTACTTAACTTTTTTATTAAATAGATCAGAAGCTTCAAAATTATATTTAGATGCTTTTGAGAAAGGAATACAGGTTCAAAATATAAAACAAGATAGTGTAGGAAAATTCACTCCAGCGCAACAACTTAGCGCTAGCGTAATTTGCAATGATGCACTTACTATTTTTAATAAATATTTACAGAAACATGTGGAACAGATGCCTGATCGTGGTTGCGAAGGTACACTCATCAATTTTTGGCATGCTCCTATTTATGGATTAAAAGTGATAAGATATAAATACGCAGGTATTCCAATTGATGCTGATCCAGTAATTGATAATAGAAAAGACGCACCGCCGTTACCTATTTATTTTAAAAAAAATTAGCATAATTATTACCTAGTCTCCATGATTTTCATGTGAATATTTTTATTGAACTTTTCAAGTACTAATCCTTTTTGTTGGGTATAATTACCGCTAATTTGTTCGCGTCCTGTTATATTCACCTTAAATTGAACATCCCAATCTTTTGGCCAAGCTGGAAGCATATATGTTTGTCCCTTTTCACTTTGTACCAGCATTGCTTGTAAAGCGCGCATGGTTATATTTCCATGGTCTTGATCAGGCACCCAGTCATAATTGGGTCCCCAAAAAGCAGGAAAGCGGCTACCATTATGTTTACTACTAAAGTTGGTACTTACCATTTTTTTTGCATCTTCTGTTAATCCTAATAAAGCTGCATTTACCGCATCTTGTTGCCAACCATTAAATGCAAGGTCGTATCTTTTATGAAAGGTATTGATGGCCAATTCCAAATTAGGCTTACCAATGCCATAAATTCGGTAAGGAAAAACCGAGTATAATTGAGGATCCTCAATGTTCATTCTTTTACCTAAGTTTAATCCAGATGACAATACCCAAGTTCCATCCTCTGCATTTTCTTTTGGTAAAACAGGCAACATCGCTTGTAACTGAGTACAATTTTGTTGAAATAATGGGTCTTTAATTGCAGCCTTGTAATCATCTATTTTTAATAATACCGCGTTTAACCCGTCAATTTCAGGAGCGGGGTTCACCATACCTTCAAAATAGGTTTCTAATGATTGCGCTGGTTGAATAGATAACTTTCCCGTTGCATCCTTTTTATAATGTTGGGAATAAAAAGTAACTATTTCTTTAATAAATGGAATAAACTTATTTTCAAATAAAACTTTGTCATTAGTGAATTCATAATAATCAAACATCATCTTGCAAAGTTCTATTCCACTTTGCCAATAGTACCTAATATATTTATTTTCTGAAACACCATCTTCATATTTAGATCGATCCCAGCCATAATTATCGTTTAAATAACTTCCCCAGGGTGTCAATGTTTCCGGAAAGTAGGCACCCTCGTGTTTAAAATATTTTTGTGTACGATATTTTGCCAACGGAATTGCATTGATATACATATCAAAAAAGGGCTTCATTAATTCAAAGTCGCCGCTATAATACATGCTACTGTAGGGTATTCTTGTATTTTGGAACCAAAAATTAGCACCCCATAATCTAAAATCAGCATCTAATCCAACCTCTTTTTTGTCAACCAAAGTTTCATCAGGCGCGACTGTAAATATGGAGCCATTGAATTTTATGGGCATTCCTCCACGGCCTGAACATGCATTCAAATATCTTTGTAATAGATACCCTTGTGTAATCTTGAATGTAGTAGTAGGTTCTTGTTTTGAATTAACTATAATATAATGGTTGTTCCAAAATTGATGCCACCAGTTTAAATGATTTTGGTATTTTTCAATCGCATTTAAATTTTGTATTTGCTTATGTAAGGTAATAATTTCTTTTTTCCATTCATTTAAATCAGGTGTATGTTTTTTTAGAATAGTAATTTGGAAATTAAACTTGGTAGCAGCAACCTTATTTTCAATTACATATTCATTCTTTTTTGTAAAATTTTCACCACTCACAATTGCACCAAAATTTTGATTTAATAAAGGGTCTTTGCCTATCGCATTGAAATTTGTTATATTTTGATTGTTCAGGGTTAGTTGCCAAACAGAACTTTTATTTTGATGCACCCATATCAGTGCATTTGGCTGCATCAATACTGTATCCTTTTCTTTCATAAAGGGGGTTTCCCTGAATGCAACCCCATAGCCACTATGTCGGTCATGCCCAATTAATTCACTGGATTCCTTTCGCCACATGGCATTGGTCACTTCTACTTGTACAGGAATTGTACTATTTCCTTGCACTTGAATTACAGGATGATTTGCATCTATATAACATAAAATGTTTATGCTTTGATTTCCTTTGTTTGCTTTTATATGTATAACGCCATCATGTACAATTAGTGTTTGTGAAAATTGTTTTGCATCTAAAATATTGGGTGTGATTTTAACATCCACTTGTCCAATTTTTAATAATCTACCAATTTCACTATATGCATCTGTTTTAGAGATTAGAAAATGAATGGTGCCCAATGTATCTACCCAAACATTGCTACCGATATCTCCATTGCCCATGGGCATTGAACCAAGTTGATTTTTGCTTTGCGACGCATATTCTACATTGTATGGTGTTAATGAGGGTTGTGCATTACTTGTAATGGTTGCAAAAACAAGAACTGACGTTAGAAATAATTTATTAAACCAATATTTCATTACTTTCTGTATGTGTCTTTGTATAATCCCATTTTATCAAATGGAATAGGTTGGAAGCCAGGAATTTTTTCAAAAACAATGGAATTACTTTTTAACATAAAATTGCCCTTTTTCATATCTACAAATCCTGGATCCTCGTTGGTTTTAAAATTATTATTTTCATAGGCTGTTGCAAATTCACCACCCATTAGTTTTACTAATTGATCTGGCCCACCGATGATTACGTTACCAGAAAATTCATTTCCTCTGGAACGCATACCCTGCCACTCTTTACCTTCAACAATGACGTCGAGATAGGGCAATAATGATGGGTATCTTGTTGAATAAGGAGGTTGGTCAAACTTTATTGACTCGGTTAATCTTTTTCTAAGAATTCCATTTTTGCCAAAATATTCAGCTGCTTGTGGTTTTGCCCAACTATAAAATTGTGCCGATATGACAAAACTATTTGAAAGCGGCTCAATGATAATATTGTTTTTCATCTTTAAATCCCATCCTCCATTACTAAATAATGTGCCATGATTTACCTTTAAATCATAAAATACATTTCCATATACGGTAACATCTGTGGAGGCATCATCGCAGTAAATGCCCATATTCATTCTGTTTGCATTTCCTGAATGATGAAAATAATTATAACGAACAATATTGCCTCGATTACTTGGATCTCTACCAATATACCAAGGGGAGGTATCATCAGAATTAGTGGTTACATCATGCACATTATTGTATTCAAAAATATGTTCATTTCCATACACAAATATGCCTTGAAATTCTGCATTGTATACCTCGTTATGTGAAACTATATTTCCACAACCATTCACATTAATGCCTGCCCATAAAAATTTATTTCTCAAATTGTAATCATGTACTTTACAATTATCTACCACATTGTTGCCATTGATTAAATTAACTTTACTTCCACCACTTAAAAATATACCGCCACTCCCTGAATTGTATACATCGCAACTTTGAATGCGATGATTGTTCCCTGCCATTCGATCCCATCCAGTGTTAGCGTAAATATGATTTTGAAAATCGCCAATCATTCTTGATACAGCTACTCCCTTGTAGTCATCAACGGACATATCATCTTTTAATCTTAAAGCACCTTGCCCCATTACAATTCCTGTATTGCCAATATTTCGTACCGTACATCCAATAATAGTATTATGATTCCCACGTTCCATATACATTCCAATACCTCTAGTGGCTTCAAAAGTGATACCACTAATAATCACATTACTAACACCTTCCATTGCAATGATTGGTTCTTCAAGCATGGAAACCATAATGGATGCATTCGTCATACTCGTTGGTGGCCAAAAGTATAAGATCCCTGATTTTCTGTCCAAATACCATTCTCCTGGCATATCCAATTCCTCAAGTATATTAATAGCTGCATACTGCTGAAAATCTCTTCCGCTTGCTATTCCATATAAATGGGGCATAGCTAACTGAACTGTTTTTTGCAGAGTATCAATGGTCTTTACATTTATATAATCATCTGCGTAGCCATAATTGAAAGTACCACTCAACCATATATCTTCTTGTCCCTGCCATTTGGCATGTCGTGCATCTGTATATTCAAATTTTCCGCCTCTATTAGATTTGTCCAAACTTCTTGGAACCGATCCCTTGTCGATTACTTTTCCTATTTTGATATATCCCTCATTGGGATATCTAGCAAGGGTCATTGGATTTCCATTAAAAAATAATTGTAATGGTGCTGGTGTGACTGCAATGGTATGTCCAAATTGCTTATGAGATCCAAAATCAGTTATTCCGATACTTGGCAGATGTACCTGTACGATATTTTTAATTGCATTTTGATTTAGTCGTTTAGCAATTGCAGCATCTTTTACTTGGGTAAATGAATTTGGTTGTATGTTTTTACCACCGGTAATGCTTACTGTTCCTGGTTTTTCGGCTTTCCAAACAATTTCTTTTCCAATTTGACCACTATCTTGTTCGTTTAATACAAAAGTGCTTGTTAAATTATATTGACCAGGCGCAATATGAACGGTTATTCCTTTTGAATTCTTTGCCTTGTTATTTTGTACTAATTTTTGCGCCGCCGTTAAGCTTGCTACGGGGCTTTCGATACTTCCATTATTTTTATCATTCCCTTTCGTGGATACATAAAAATTTTGTCCAAAAATCGCAGATGAAAAAGTCGTAGCGATAATTAAATATTTCAATTTAATAAATTGCATAAAGTATTTTTAAAAATTTATAAAAGTTAAGATTTACGTGGAATTCAATTTTTACCAATCCAAATATAACGGGCTTTTTGCTATCTAAATGGTGCATTATTCAATATGCTAAAAAAGTACATAATTTCGCTTTTGCCTTCAAATGTAAATCAATGGTTCTCAATAACTTTAAGCCACTTTTGGGCTATTCAAAAAAGCTAATTATATCCTTTTTTGGCTAGCGTTATAATTCAGCGGTTTTCAGTAACTTTAATTGACGTATTTGCGCGCTATGAAAAAATTAAATGCTATTCTTTTTACTTTACTATTTGTGTTTATTTTCTCCGCTTGTGAAAAAATTGATATTCCCGCTGAAGTGCAAAATCAAATAGCACAATTGCCGGAAGAAATCGATTATAATTTTGCAGTAAAACAAATTTTATCAGATAAGTGTTTTGCTTGTCATGGACCTGACGCCAAAAAACAAAAGGCAAATTTAAGATTAGACATTAGTGATATTGCATATGCCCATAAGGGAGAAAATGGCTATAAGGCAATTAAGCCAGGTAGTATTGCCAATAGTGATTTGGTGCGCCGAATATTAAGTGTAGATCCGCATGTAAAAATGCCCACACCTGAATCCAATTTAACATTGACCGCCTATGAAAAAGCGGTACTTATTAAATGGGTGGAGCAGGGTGCAAAATACAAACCACACTGGGCCTATGTAGCTCCTGAAAAAGCAGCTATCCCGGAAATTTTAAATCCAAATTGGAAAATTAATAATACAGTTGATCCTTTTATTTATCAAAAGTTAGAAGAACAAGGTTTAAAACCTGCGCCACAAGCAGATAAGCTAACTTTAATTCGTCGACTTAGTTTTGATATTCGTGGCATTAGTCCTTCGGTTAAAGAAATCAATGATTTTGTTTCAGATAAAAGCCCAAAAGCGTATGAAAATGTAGTAGATCGTTTTTTAGCAAGTGAACATTATGGGGAAAGGATGTCTGAGTACTGGCTTGATGTTTCAAGGTTTGCAGATAGTTATGGCTATCTTGATGATAAACATTATGATCAAAGCCCTTGGCGTACATGGGTCATTAATGCGTACAATAAAAATTTACCTTTTGATAAATTTATCACTTGGCAATTAGCCGGTGATTTAATGCCAAACGCAACACAGGAGCAGGTTTTGGCTACTGGTTTTAATCGTAATCACAAACAAAATTCAGAAGCGGGTATCATTGAAGAAGAATTTAGAGTTGAATACGTAACTGATCGCACCAACACCTTGGGAGCATCTGTAATGGCAACAACATTAGGTTGTGCTAAGTGCCATGATCATAAATATGATCCAGTAAGTCAAAAAGATTATTATTCCTTATTCGCATTTTTTAATAGCACTTTTGAAAAAGGCGGACCTAATTATGGAAATGATGATATGGTGGCAGGACCTACATTATTACTAACAAAAAAAGAAGAAGAGCTAAAAATTCAAAACTTTAAAAAGTATATCAGCCAATTAGAGTCCGATTATAAACTAAATCAAGATAAAGCGATTACAGCGGCTATTCAACAAGGAGATAAAAATATTGAAACATCCCTCCAAAAAATAGTGTTAGCTAAATTAAGTTTTGATAAAACAAATGAAAAGGATCCAAAGCGTAGATTTTTTATTAATGAAGCTGACCCATCTATAAACGCTAATTTTAGAAATGCTGAATTTGGGCAAGGTATCAGTGGTAAGTCATTAAAATATAATGACGAGACCATGGTTGCCTTCCCACCTGAAAAAATTGGAGATTTTGAGAGGTACCAGCCATTTTCATTTAGCCTTTGGTTAAAAGTTCCAGAAAATTATCCCTTAGCAACGGTTTTTCACAAATCGGATTATCATAGATATGGTTATCAAGGCTATGATTTGGTATTAAAAAATAACCAATTAAATTTTAGGGTAATACATAATTTTCCGCATGATGCAATTAGTGTTTTATCGCCACTTCGTTTAAAAATAAATCAATGGTATCATATAGCCATTAGCTATAACGGCAACAGCAAAGCAAATGGTGTTGAAATGTTTGTGAATGGTGAAAAACAAACGAATCAAGTGGAATATGATCATTTGGTAAAACACATAAAATCATTCTACAGTATACATAAAGGACCAAATTTACCCGGTTTTGTTTTTGGACTTCGGACATTAGATAGATCAATGCCTAAAGGCGAAGTAGACGAATTTTATTTATTCAACAATACATTGAATCAGCCCCAGGCAAAATTTTTATTTCAACAAAAGCAGTTTCCTTTAAAGGGTGAAAAAGAAGATTTCGCAAAGTTGAATCCTTTATTATATGATGCGCGTAAGCAATTGGCGGATTTATATGATTCTGTTCAAGAAGTAATGGTCATGGGTGATCTGCCTAAACCACGTCCTACTTATGTTTTAAATAGGGGGTTGTACACTGAACCAACCACACAAGTATTTCCCAATACACCCAATGCAATTTTATCTTTTCCCAATCATTTGCCCAAAAATAGATACGGATTGGCACAGTGGTTATTTATGCCCAATCATCCTTTAACCAGTAGGGTCGCAGTGAATAGAATATGGCAAATGATTTTTGGCAATGGGTTTGTAAAAACATCTGACGATTTTGGTAACCAAGGTGCCATGCCATCGCATCCTGCTTTATTGGATTATTTGTCTGTATGGTACCGTGAAAATGGTTGGAATACCAAATCACTTCAAAAGCTAATATTTATGAGTGCTGTTTACCAACAATCCTCTTTGAACGACGCTACTATAGTTAAAAAAGATCCCCAAAATATTTATTTAAGTCGCAGTCCGCGTTATAGGTATCCTGCTGAAATGATTCGTGATAATGCGTTAGCCGTGAGTAATTTATTAGTTCAAAAAATTGGCGGCCCTAGTGTTTATCCTTATCAACCTGCTGATTTATGGGAACAGATTACCGATAAAACTTGGAGGTATAAATACTTACAAACGGAAGGGGAGGGACTATACAGAAAAAGTATTTATACGATTCGTAAGCGAACTACTGTAGTTCCATTTTTACAAATATTTGATGCCGCCGATAGAACAGTTTGTACAGTGAAACGAACAGTTTCTAGTTCACCTATGCAGTCATTGGCAATGTTGAATAACCCACAAATGATGGAAGCTGCTACACATATTGCATTGAGGATGATGAATGAAGCAGGCGCAGTTTTAAAGGACCAATTAAATTTTGGATTTTTTATAATTACTGGAAGATATCCAAATGTAAAAGAAGTAAACTTATTAGATAAAATGTATGCAACTGAAATGGCCCAATTTACCTTGCATCCTGACAAAGCGAATAAAATAATTAATACAGGTTACTTGAAACCTAACACAAGTAATAAAATTGAACTTGCAAGCTTTGCATCCATTGCAATGGCATTAATGAATACAGATGAATTTTTAACAAGAAAATAATTGGCATGCACGAATATTTAAAATTAAAGTACCAACAAAATAGACGCGATTTTTTACGCGGTTCGGCATTAGGCTTAGGCGGTATTGCACTTGGATCCTTGTTGGGCTGTAACAGCAAGCCATCACAAAAAATAATTTCGCAAATTTTAGAAGAACAAAATGTTCCATTAGGGTCTCCGCATTTTTTACCCAAAGCAAAAAGGGTCATTTATTTATTTCAAAGTGGGGGTCCATCGCAAATGGAATTGTTTGATTATAAACCTAAGTTGTATGAAATGCATGGTCAGGAAATTCCAGCTTCGGTCATGGGTAAAAATAGAATTTCTGGAATGGTGAATAACCAATATGCATTCCCATTAGCAAAACCTGCGGCAACCTTTAAACAAGCAGGCGCAAATGGAACCTATGTTTCGGATTTAATTCCACATACTGCTTCTATTATCGATGATTTGTGCGTTGTAAGGTCAATGGTCACTGATCAAATTAATCATGAGCCTGCTGTTATTTTTACACAAACAGGTAATCAATTAAGTGGCCGTCCTTGTATGGGATCATGGTTGAGCTATGGCTTGGGGAGCATGAATGAAAATTTACCTTCCTTTATTGTCATGTTATCAAAAGGAGGAGGGGATCAACCAATTTCAAGTGCTGCTTGGAGTAGTGGCTTTTTGCCTTCGCATCATCAAGGGGTTCAATTTATGACAGGAAAAGATCCCATTTTATATTTGAATACGCCTGATGGGATTGATCGAATGGATCGTCGTCGCGCCCTTGATTTTATTAAAAATTTCAATCAATTGCAAAATGAAAATTTGCATGATCCTGAAATCGAAAGTCAAATTAATCAAGCGGAAATGGCTTACCGTATGCAATTGGCTATTCCAGATATTGCTGATTTATCCAATGAACCACAGCATATTTTAGATATGTATGGCGAGGATGTATTAGTACCAGGAAGTTTTGCGCATAATTGTATTATGGCAAGACGCTTGGCTGAAAAAGATGTTCGTTTTATTCAATTATATCATTTAGGTTGGGATCACCATGGTGCACTTGCCTCAGGAATTAAAAGAGCAACGAAACAAACCGATCAAGCATCAGCGGCATTGGTTAAAGATTTAAAACAACGCGGATTATTAGATGATACCTTGGTGATTTGGGGTGGTGAATTTGGTCGTACTAGTTTTAGTCAAGGTAAATTAACACCCGAAGGTTTTGGTCGCGACCATCATCCTGGCGCTTATTCAATTTGGATGGCAGGTGGTGGTGTTCAACCAGGTTTGGTGTATGGCGAAACGGATGACTTCGCGCACAATGTGGTAAATGATAAAGTACATGTGCATGATTTTCAAGCCACATTATTGCATTTGTTAGGCATTGATCACGAAAAATTTATTTTCAAAACGCAAGGCCGACGCTACCGACTTACCGATGTGTCAGGAAATGTGATACATAATTTAATTGCATGATAACCGAATTCATTGGTCACTTCCATCCTTTAGTCGTGCACTTGCCCATTGGGATTTTAATTTTTACGTTTATACTTGAGTTAATCCAATTAAAAAGTAAAACCAAATTTAACCAAGCAATTTTATTAGGTACGTTCATTGGAAGTGCATTTGCAATTGTATCTGCTATCATGGGTTGGTTATTATCATTGGATGGTGGGTATGATGAAAAATTATTGAATAACCATCAGTATGCAGGCTGGATACTTTGTTTTTTTTGCATCCTGTTAGTTATAGTTAAAATGTTTTTTTCGGCCAATGTGTATTTTGATAAATTGAATAAGTCACTTTGGAGTATTATTATAATTGTTCTTTTTTTAGTAGGCCATTTTGGAGGTAGTATAACGCATGGTGCTGACTATTTGAGTTTGGATTTATCAGCTGGGAATAAGGAAGTTAAAAAAGCGCTTTCTATAGATAGCATTTCGGCATTGCCAACAGGAAAACAAGCACAAGTCAACACCTATGAGGGATTAATTTATCCCTTATTAGATGCGAAATGTATACAGTGTCATAATAGTGAAAAGAAAAAAGGAAATTTACAACTCACCTCCATTGATTTAATTTTAAAAGGCGGTAAAAAAGGTCCTGCATTAACTGCCTATAATGCCAATCAAAGCTTAATGATTCAAAGGATGTTATTGGATCCAGCCAATGACAAACACATGCCGCCCAAGGGGAAACCCCAATTAAATAATAAGGAAATTAATTTAATCTATTGGTGGGTGCAACATGGGGCATTAGTAAATGATAAATTAGGAAATGCTTTGTTGAATGACACTGTTAAAAATTTAATAGCTAGTAAAATAGTCCCTGCATTTCCTACACTATCATTACCACAAACATCTTTAGTGGATTCAAATAAGTTAAATACTTTAAAGCAGTTAGGTTTAATTGTACAGCCCATTGCCAAAGGAGTTGGATATGTGGACTTAAGTGCTATGAATGCAGCATTATTAAATGATGTTCAGGCACAAAAAATTTCAATACTTGATAGTCATTTAGTCTGGTTGAACCTAGCGAATACAAAAATTACAAATAAAGGAATTGCTAATTTGAGTAGTTGTAAAAACGTAATAAAACTTAATGTAGCCTATACTTCACTCAATGATGATGCAATCGGTTTGCTTAATCAGTTTACAAAATTGAGTTATTTAAATATTGTGGGTACCTCTATTACAGACAATGGCTTAGCTAAATTAAATCTGAGTAATAATTTCAAATCTCTATATTGCTGGAATACTAAAATCACCCAAAGCGGTGTTGATCAATTTAAAAAGCGGTATCCAAATATTCAAATTAACTTTTAAAATGAGTCTACCTTCAAGAGATAAAATTGTTTTGGGTACTGCGGGCTTAGCAGGAATTTGGGGCCCGGTGAATTTTGCAGAATCTGAACAAACTATTCACTATGCATTGGAGCAAGGTATTTATCATTTTGATACTTCGCCAGCATATGCTGATGCAGAATCCATTTTAGGAAAAGCTTTGTACACTTGGAAAGGGATTAAGCCTTTTATTAGCACCAAAGCCGGAAAATTAAAAGCAGACAATCCGGATGCCGACACCTACGATTTTTCTCCGGCAGGATTAATTAGAAGTGTTTCTGAAAGTTTGGAAACATTGAAAGTAGGTAGTATCGATGTACTTTTTTTACATGATCCTACAGGATTAAAATCGCATGAAATACAAGCAGCCATTGATACTTTAATTGAAATAAAAGCAAAAGGTTGGGCAAAAGCAATCGGTATCGGCGGTAATTATGGAGCAGATTTTATGCCATATGTATCTTCCAAGTATTTTGATCATTTTATGGGGTACAATCGATTTAATATTTTAAATCAAGATGCATTAACGAATGAATATGTAGCATTGCAAGATCAGCAAATTAACATTTGGCAAGCAAGTCCATTGTATATGGGGTTGTTAGGGAGTAAATTAGAAACGTATATCAAGGAGCAACCTTCATGGATTCCAGCCAGAGATTTACAAAGAGCGAAAGAATTAAATGCCTATTGTAAAAAAACAAGTGTTAGTATTTCCGCTTTGGCCTTACATTTTGTTTATGAAAATCCCCTTATTTATAAGATGGTATTAGGCGCAAGTAATTTTAGTGAATTGAAGCAAAGCCTTGATTGGCTTGATGATAAAGCATTAATATCCACAAATCAAATACCTGATTTTACTATATAAGTGTATTTTTTAAGTTTAATTTTTGCCTATAATTGTCAAAAAAGTATAGCAATTAGCTATTTTGTCAATAGGAATGTTATTCAATTTAATATTATTTTGTAGTAATCACTTAAGTTGCTGATTTATAAACCAATATGACGTATGCGTTCTCCATTAAATAGTTTTCTTAAGTGTGCTGCGTCACTTTTATTAATCATTTCATTATTTATTAATTGTACGCCAAATTCAACGCAATCAGTTCCTTTAACAACGATTGTAATGATGACTAATTTGGTGCCGGACTCGGCAGTTTACCATTTTTATGATTCATTACATAGTAGTACTGGTGTTTGGCCAGCAATAAAAAAAGCGAATGAGATGAGTGGGATAAAGGACATTAAAATATATCGATTTGAAGACAAAGTGGTGATGGAATATAGTTATCCAGAAGGGACTGATTTAGCAAAAATGGATTCCTTGTATTTGTCAGCAGATTCAAGTGTGAAAATTTGGAATCAAATGATGTCAAATATACAAAGATCACTTCCAGGAGTTGATAGCACTAAAAAATGGTCAAAAATGAATTTGATACATCACTATAGCAATGGAAATTATTTAAAATAAAACAACACAACTTTACGATGTTATTTATTGAAGACTATGAAATTTATACTTTACAAATTCCGCTAGGACGAATGATAGGCGATAATAATTGCCATTATGATGAAATAGAAGTATTGTGCATTAATCTTAAAACCAATCATGGTCATATGAGTTGGGGATATGCTGAATCTGTATGGAAGGGCACTTTTACAAGAGGCGCATGGTATATCAAGCAATTGCCGAGCCATAGTGAATTGGATGTGTTATTTCAGCAAACTTGGTGGCCTTTATTAAAAAATCAAAATCCCAATAATTTAGAATTAATAAGAAAAAACTTTCATTCTGGACTTTCACAAATGGACGCAGCTATCCGTTTGGCTATTTGGGATTTGATGGCACAGGATAAAAATGTACCACTCTATAAATTACTTAATCCTACTTGTATGAAACAAGAAGCTTTAAGTTATGGTAGTATCTTAGACTATCCATTAAGTGATGATGAAACAGTTGCGCTAACAAAAAACTTTTTAAATCGCGGATTTTCAATAATCAAAATAAAAATTGGGGCACCTGATGTAGCACGCGATATCGCGCGAATTAAGTTAATACAATCAGTGGCAGGCAACAATATAAAGTTAACCGCAGATGCAAATGAGGCATGGACTTGGCAAATTGCCCTTGACCGTATTGAAGCGTATCAAAAAAATGGCATACAACTTGAATACATTGAAGATCCATTGCCTAATGATGATATAAAAGGATTTAAAGAACTAACATCTCGCAGTCCTATTCCTATTATTGGGCATGACTATATTAATAGTTTTGAAAAAATATATGAACTCGTAAACGAAGGGGGGATCCATGGCATACGAACCGGTAAGGATATTGACTATTCTTTACAATGTATTGTGCTTGCCACTAAGCACAATTTGCCAGTTTATTTAGGAAATTCAATTTTTGAAATTAATGCGCATCTTGCATTGGCATTTGACCAAGTCAATAGAACAGAATTCTCTTTACTAAATACAAACGATTTGATAGCGCAACCCATTGTTTTTAAAAATGGTAACTTACAAGCACCTGTTGAGATAGGACATGGCTTATATCCAATAATGAACAAATTGATTTTATCATCTGAACCAGATAAATTAAAAACAGCTTTATAGTTAGGGACTATTTTCAAAACTCTTTTTAATTTATACAATGAAAAAAATTATTATTAAGGGTATTACATGGGGGCACAGTAGGGGCATATCTCCCTTGCTAGCTTTTTCTAAAAGATTTTCTGAATTAAATCCAGGTGTAGAAGTACAATGGACCAAAAGATCATTACAGGAGTTTGCAGATTTCCCCATTGAAAAACTAACGGAGCAATATGATTTATTAATTATTGATCATCCTTGGGTGGGATGTGCCGCTGCCACCAATTGTGTTTTGCCTTTAGAAATCTATCTTCCAAAAGATTATTTACAGGATCAGTTGGACAATTCTGTTGGACGATCTCATCAAAGTTATCATTATAACGGACATCAGTGGGCACTAGCCATTGATGCTGCCACACCTGCAGCTAGTTACCGACCTGATTTGTTTGAAAAGAATAATATTTCATTGCCATTGGTATGGGATGATTTAATTGAACTTGCGCGTAAAGGGAAGGTGGCTGTTCCGGCAATACCTATTGATTTATTGATGAATTTTTATATGTTCTGTATTGCTAGTGGGACCACCCCATTTTTAAATGAACAAGAAGTAGTCAATTTTGAATCAGGGAAGGCCGCATTACTTTTAATGAAAGAATTATACACGCTGGTTGATAAAAAAATGTTTCAGCTTAATCCAATTGGCGTTGCAGAGTTAATGAGTTCATCAGATGATTATTTATATTGCCCATTTGCTTATTGTTATTCTAATTATTCGAGAGCAGGGTTTTCGGATAAAATATTAAAATATGCTGATATGGTTTCTCTAAATAACCAAAGGCTCAAATCAACAATTGGGGGCACTGGTTTAGCGGTATCTGCATTTAGTCAACACAAGGATATGGCATTGGCATTTTTGACTTCCATTGTTTCTCCAAAATGCCAATCAACTCTTTATGTTGAAAATGGGGGGCAAGCTGGTCATAAATCTGCTTGGATGAGTGAGCAGAACAATCTTTTATGCAATGATTTTTTTAGTACTCTTTTACCCGTAATGGAAAATGGCTTTATACGTCCAAGGTATAATGGTTATTTGTATTTTCAAGATCATGCGGGCATACTTATACAAGATTTTATATTAAATAAACGAGCATTAGAAAATGTTTTGAGTGAAATCAATAAATTATATATTAAAAGTTTATCTTTTACAAACAAATAAACCCACTTCCGTTCTAATTAAATATTTTCAATCATGAATAGAATTCAAATCGGGCTAGCAGATGCAATTGTCATATTTGGGTATATCCTTTTTCTAGTTTTGATAGGAATATACATAAGCAAAAGAAAAAGTGTTAGTGGAATTGCAGCTTCTGAAGATATTTTTTTATCTGGAAGATCTTTACCCTGGTATAAAGTGGGTTTATCTATTTTTAGTACAAATGTAAGCCCTAGTATGTTGGTGGCTAGCTTTGGTGCAGCTTATTCAAGTGGCATGGTATTGGCTAATTTTGATTGGCTTGCTTGGGTATTTTTAATGTTACTATCTCTCTTATTTATTCCTAGGTATTTGGCAAATAATATATCTACCATGCCAGAATATTTAATGAAACGTTTTGGGAAAAGATCGCATACTTTTTATACCTATTTTTCAATGATTTCTTCACTAATTGTGTGGTCAAGTTTTATGTTATGTATTGGTGGCATTGTAATTAATCAGCTAACAGGAGTTCCTATTTATATTTCAGCAATATTGGTAGTTGTGATAGCTATGTCCTACTCAGTCAATGGAGGCCTAAATGCAATTGTACATACTGGTGTTGTTCAATCAGTTGTATTAATTGCCATTTCAATGTTAATCTTTTTTTTAGGATTATACAAAGTTGGTGGCATTGAAAATTTAATTAATGGAGTTCCTAAAGAATACTGGCAAGTACTTAAACCAACAAATGATAAAGTATATCCATGGCATGCCATGTTACTTGGGTATCCTGTGATTGGAATATGGTTTTGGTGCACGGATCAGACCATTGTACAAAGAACGCTTGCTGCAAAAAATGTTGATCATGGTCAAAAAGGAACTTTATTAATAGCAGCACTTAAAATTGTGATGCCAATCTTATTTTTAGTGCCAGGAATTATGTGCTTAGTACTAGTGCAAAATGGAACTTTTGCCCCGCTAGCAAATCCCGATCACGCTTATATCTCTATGGTTTATGGGTTATTACCCACGGGCTTAATTGGAATTGCATTGGGGGTTTTATTAGTATCTATCATCAATGATGTGGCAAATGGGTTAAGTTCATTTAGTACGGTATTTGCAATGGATGTGTATCTTAAAAAAATCAATCCTACTGCTGACGCAGCGCAGGTTAAAAAAGTTGGGAAAAGAATCATCATTTTAGCAGCATTGGTTTCAGTGATGGTTGCGGTATTTCTATCCAAATCAGATAAAGGATTGTTTGATTTAGGACAAGCGCTATTAACTTATTTAGCTCCTCCGGCTTCAACCGTTTTTATTGTAGGTATTTTATGGAAACGAACAACTCCTAGGGCGGCCGAACTTACTTTATACATTGGTACTTTTGCTTGTTTATCCATTGGACTTTGTCAACTTACCGGGTTCCCTTCAAAGGAATTTTGGCCTCATTTTATGTTACTTTGTTTTTACATGATGGCGGCTTTAGTTATATTT
>SYEV01000092.1 GCA_005800655.1 Bacteroidota bacterium | reverse complement strand
GCAAATTGACTGCGAATTGAGTTTTGTGGAGCAGGAAGATATATTGAACATGTTTGAAGGTTTAATTAAAAGCATATTTAAAGATGTAAAGAATATTGATTACACAGAGACTGTGCAACGCATGACTTGGGAAGATGCCATGTGGCAGTTTGGCAATGACAAACCTGATATTCGTTTTGGCATGCAATTGTGTAATTTAAAAAAACCTGCGCATGTATTTTCAGACAAAGCAGATCAGTCAGCACTCATCAATGGAGTTGACTTTAAAGTATTTGACGAAGCAGAAACAGTGATTGCAATAGCAGTACCAGGATGTAGCGAATACTCCCGCAAGCAAACTGATGAGTTAACTGAATGGGTTAAGCGTCCACAGATTGGAATGAAAGGTTTGGTATTCATCAAATGCAATGCCGATGGTAGTTACAAAAGCAGTGTAGATAAATTTTATTCAGAAGATAAATTAAAGACGATTGCAACAGCTTCAAATGCAAAAGCTGGCGATTTAATATTAATTCTAGCTGGCGCGGAAGAAAGAACAAGAAAAGCAATTAGCGAACTTCGATTGGAATTAGGAAAGCAGCTAGGCTTTAGAAAAGAGGATGAATTTAAATTATTGTGGGTATTAGATTTCCCATTATTTGAATACGACGAGGAAGGTAATCGTTGGGTAGCTAGGCACCATCCATTCACCTCACCAAAGCCGGATCATATTGACATTATGATTAACAATGCACCTGAAATTAGTGACGCTGCAAAATATTTAGAACATCCTTATGCAGGTATCAAGGCGAACGCCTATGATATGGTATTAAATGGCAATGAAATTGGGGGCGGATCAATCCGTATTTTCCAACGCGCCTTACAAGAAAAAATGTTTGCAGCCCTAGGCATGAGCCCGGAGGAAGCACAACATAAATTTGGATTTTTACTAGGTGCTTTTGAATATGGCGCACCACCACATGGCGGAATTGCATTTGGCTTTGACCGTTTATGTGCTTTATTGGGTGGCAGTGAAAGTATTCGTGATTTTATTGCTTTTCCTAAAAATAATAGCGGTCGTGATGTAATGTTAGACGCACCAAGTAGTATTGACGATAAACAATTTGAAGAGCTTCACATAAAATTGAATTTGAAATAAATTATTGAAATTAAACGCATCAGTCCTTATGTCGAATGAATTGAAATTGTACACAGTACTCTCCTATTGCTTAATTCCAATAGCTTTATTTTTTGCCTTTTTAGATATCATTATTTTAGCCACTTCATTGGCAAATCCAAGTGCGTTAATCATGGTATTCATCGTGGCTTGCTTGGTAATATACACTTATACTAGTTTTAAATTTTTAAAAACTGGAGTAGAACGGGAACAAATTCAAACTAAAAAAACAAAGGATTGGATTAAAGTCAATGCCTATGTAAGTTTGTTTTTATGTAGTTTGTTTTTCATTAATTCAATTAGTATACTTATTTCAACGAATGAAGTTTTAAGCGGTTTTATTAATGAGTTTTTAGAACAACAAGCTGGATTTCCTGCTGAAATTACTAGTAAAATGATTCTTTCTATATTAAGAGGCGTATCTGTATTTTTATTGATCACAGGAATTATTGGAATCGTGCACATCAGAACCACCCTAAAATTGGTTAAGCGTTATGACTATTTGTTTGAATAGTATATTTTAAGTCAGGCAAGGCTTGTCTCATTTTATCTGTGCGTAAGCAATGACTTGATTTTATCACGAAATAATGGGGTCGCTCCACTCAAATTTTGTATTGCTAATTTTGTACCTTTATACAAATGAACAGTGCCATCCCATTAGCTGAAAGATTACGCCCCAAAACGCTCACCGATTTGGTTGGACAGGAACATCTTTCTAGTCCGGATAGTGTTTTACAAAAAGCAATTACAAAAGGCAAAGTCCCCTCTATGATATTATGGGGGCCACCAGGGGTTGGTAAAACAACTTTAGCTAATATTATATCCACCACATTTAATAGCGCGTATTATCAACTCAGTGCCATTAGTAGCGGTGTAAAGGAATTAAGAGAAGTTATTGAAGAAGCTAAATCAAAACCAGGCGCTATATTATTTATAGATGAGATTCATCGATTTAATAAAGGCCAACAGGATGCCCTTTTAGGAGCTGTAGAAAAAGGTATTATCACTTTAATTGGCGCAACCACCGAAAACCCCAGCTTTGAAGTAAACAGTGCCTTACTCAGCAGATGTCAGGTATTTATATTAAAAGCATTGGATGAAAAGGCATTGCATAAATTAATTCATCAAGCCATTGAAAAAGATGAATTATTTCAAGGACAAACTATTGAGATCAAAGAAACTGCAGCGTTATTTCAACTATCCGGTGGCGATGGACGAAAATTGTTAAACTTATTAGAATTATCCGTTGAAGCATTAATAGATATTGAAAAATCAGGATCACCCTTGGTATTGACTAATGATTGGGTGATGGAAGTGGCGCAAACCAATATTGCACTCTATGATAAAAATGGCGAACAACATTATGATATAGTTTCCGCATTTATCAAAAGCATTCGCGGATCTGATCCTAATGCCGCAGTGTATTGGCTATCCAGAATGATAGCAGGTGGAGAAGATGTCAAATTCATCGCACGCCGTATGCTTATTTTTTCAAGTGAAGATATTGGCAATGCAAATCCAAACGCTTTTTTATTGGCCAATGCATGTTTTGATGCGGTAACTAAAATAGGTTACCCTGAAAGCAGAATTATATTGTCACAATGCGCCATATATTTAGCCAGCTCCCCGAAAAGCAATGCATCCTACGAAGCCATCAATCATGGACTTGCACTTGTGGACAAAACAGGGAATTTACCGGTGCCTTTACATTTAAGGAATGCCCCAACTAAATTAATGAAGGACTTATCCTATGGCAAAGATTACCAATATTCACATTGGGGTGAAAACAATTTCCTTGAACAAGAATACTTACCTGACCAAATAAAAAATACCGCATTATTCCAGCCACAAAAAAACGCAAGAGAACAAGAAATAAAAAAGTTCTTGAACGAAAGATGGAAAGGCAAATATGGCTACTAGTCCACAAACCCTAATCAATTTTTAATTACATTTGTTATATGAGTCAACTAAATAATACCACTTGGGTAACGAAACATTTTTCAGATCTTTCTGTAGCGGAAGTATATGAAATGTTGCGCCTAAGAAGTGATGTATTTGTAGTAGAGCAGCACTGTATATTTTTAGATGCGGATAATAACGACCAAAAAGCTTATCATGTACTTGGCTATATCGATGGAACATTAATTGCAACAACACGCTTATTTGATAAAGACATTGTTTACAATGGCTATCAAAGTATTGGACGCGTTGCAAATGCAGCAAAATATAGAGGTATGGGTATTGGAAAGAAATTAATGCAATATTCCATTGAACAATGCGAACAACTTTTTGGGAAAGGTCCTATCAAAATTGGCGCCCAACTTTATTTAAAAAAGTTTTACAACGAACAAGGATTTGAACAGGCGGGTGAAATATACCTTGAAGATGAAATTGATCACATCCCGATGATTCGTCGCTAGAATAACTTATACGAAAATTTAATCCCTTGTGTATTTGGACTATTTTGTAAATACCCTTTTACGAAATCAACCCGTATTAATTTAAATATTTTCTCCACTGATACGAAGGTTTCAAAGTAATTAGGCTTACCGCTTACATTCAATGTATTTGCCCCTAGAACAAAAAACCAATTTAATTTTTTAAATACTGGAATTTTATTAGAAATGAACCCATTCAAATGATATTCGAAATGGGATTCCGTATACATGGAAGCCGTGTTACTAAAAGTATAATAAGGTAATAACTGGAAACCATTCATGTAGTTATAATTGACAGCAATTTCATTACCTAAATAATGCTGGTAATCGGGCGTGAACACTTTATTTGCCTTAGAGAATCCCCCTATTATAACTTTTGCATCTAATTTACCATATAGTTTTAAATTCAAATTTTGCGAAGCGGTTATGCGCCACTTTACAAAATCAACATCGCTTTCAGCCACTGACTTTAAACCACTTGCTACATTAAAATTAAATGTAGGATATTTTGAACCCAAATTAATCATACGTTCAGGTAGTTCAAGGTATTTGGAGAAAGGTCTCCAGGTAACATTGAAGCTAACTACTAATGATTTGTGCGGTACTAAATTAGCACTCATTAAAGTAGTAGGATAATTTGGATCAAAATTTTTACCCTTCAATATTTCAATCACATTATCCATTGGTCTTCGATCTTGGTATTGCAAATTCACAGATGCATTGATACCTTGTCCAAAATTTCGGCCGTATCCAATTTTTAAAAATGAGGCGGAATAAGTTTTCATATCATTTCGGCCCCAAATATATCCACCCACCGAGTTGTATAATTCTGTAATTGGATTATTATTATTAAACTGAAAAACAGTATTTCCAAATCCTACATTCATAAAGGACCTTGATTTTGTAGGGAATGTATAGTTGGTAATAACCTCACCGTATAATTTTTGCTTACTTAACCCGTACCTTAAAGCAGGATTAATTTGAAGATTATTATACCTTTTGTATTGTTTTGAATAGGTCATTCTGAAATTCATCACTCTCCCCTCCGCAGGATTAAAATAACTAGGAAATGTGGTGAGTAAAGGATCAAATCGCAGGAAGGTTTTTTTAGTTTGTATACTATAGTTATAACCTCTTAAAAATACATTTAATAATTTGGGCTTATTCCTGACCTTATCCACGCTATCCATATAGGCAGGCGTGGATCTTAATTTTTCGAGACTATCCTTTTTAATAAAATCCAAAGCCTCACTAGGAAGCAAAGAAACAGGGCGCGCACTATCCCAAAATTGCAATGATTTTTTATTAGAACTATCAAGATATTTGATGACAATGTTGCTAAAATACTTTGGACCAAAGTTTTTATTAATTTCATATTGGTTATACACCTGCAAAAAGCCACCATAAAACTTGAAACCCAAAAAACTGCCAGTAATATTACTCACTTGTTGCTTTACCACCCATTGATTATTAATGGGTGTATATATTTGCTCATAGCTCACCGTATCTACTAATTGCAACTGCTGTTCCTTTAATAAATTCAACTGTACACTATGAATGCACCAACGACCATCAATAATGGTGATGAAACCTGTAAATAAAGGCTCCTGCTTACGCTTTGGCGTCACTTTAATTCTACAAATCTCAAGCCCATTTTCATAAAAAGACCCTACGTATTTATACTTATAATAATTAAGTGCATTATCTGCGATAGGTGAAATAAATCCACGTGGGTTAAAGGCATTACTCACCACAATATTGTTTTCGTAAAATGAGATAATACTTGGATTCCCAAATCCAAACCCATTACTACGTCCACTCACTTTGGTGGAAGTGATTTCGACTTTTTTTTGATTGTCTTTAATGGAATAATCTGCAAAGGTTTCTGATAAATATAAAAGCTTCGCTTTACTGGTATCGCCATCTTCAAAATCGATCGTATCCCCTAAAAACTTACTGGGGTAGTCCCTCAATTGTATTTGACCCTTTAAATATACTTGACATTTAAAATTATTGAACTCCTTTAAATAGATGGGTCTTTGCTTAATCGCATTTCTAATAATTTCATATGCCGGATCCTCCCCTTTATTTGACACAACCACCTCCTTCAATTCGTATTCTTGTTCCTCTAAAACAAAATTTAAAGTGGTGATATTGTCATCAATTTTTATTTTTTTCTCATTGGTCTTAAATCCAATATTTTGACAAACAACTATATATTCCCCTTTTGCTACTTGCAATGCATACTGCCCCCTACTATTAGCCGTAGTTCCCTTGGTAGTTTTTTTGATACTAATTGACGCGAATGGTATTTCCTTCCCCTTCATATCCTTTACAGTTCCTTGTAAAGTACCCGCCTTTACTACTGAAGACTGAAACACAAAAGCAATAATCAATAAAAAAGAGCGATATAATAAAGTAGTTTTCAAAAGCGAGTTTTATAATTTATAAATAGAACGAATAATTATGAAATAGGTTACAAAATCATACTCCAGCCTATTTCATTTCTAAAGTTAAATATTTAGCGGTATGTGTTTTTGATTTTTTAATCATTTCTTCCGGTGTGCCTGCAAACTGAATTAGTCCGCCGCCACTTCCCCCTTCGGGACCTAGGTCAATAATATGATCGGCTACTTTTATTACATCCATGTTATGCTCAATGACTAATACGGTATTGCCCCTATCCACTAGTCTATTCAATACCCCAATTAATAATTGTATGTCCTGAAAATGCAAACCCGTAGTGGGTTCATCTAGTATATAAAATGTTTTACCCGTATCCTTCTTTCCTAATTCCGTTGCCAATTTTACACGCTGCGCCTCACCACCACTTAAGGTAACTGCCGATTGCCCCAAGGTGATATATCCCAATCCCACTTCCAACAAAACTTTTAATTTGCGATAAATAAAAGGTACTGCTTGAAAAAATTCACAGGCTTCCTCCACAGTCATGTTTAATACATCGCTGATGGACTTGCCCTTATACCTAATTTCCAGTGTTTCTCTGTTATATCTTTTACCGCCACATTTTTCACAATGCACATATACATCGGGTAAAAAATTCATCTCTATTACACGCATCCCGCCTCCTTCGCATACTTCGCAACGCCCATTTTTAACATTGAATGAAAAACGACCTGCTTGATAGCCCCTAATTTTTGCTTCAGGTACAGATGCAAACAAAGTTCTAATATCAGTAAAAAAGCCACAATAAGTTGCAGGATTACTTCGAGGTGTTCGACCAATGGGTGATTGATCGATCTCAATAACTTTATCAATATTTTCTATGCCTGCCACTTTTACATAAGGCATGGGCTTGGTTTTACTTTGATAACAATACTGAGATAAAATTGGATACAAAGTTTCATTAATCAATGTCGACTTTCCACTTCCACTTACTCCCGTGACTACGGTAAATGTCCCTAAAGGAAAATCACAATTCACTTTTTGTAAAGTATTACCAGTAGCTCCTTTAATACTTATAATTTGACCATTCCCTTTTCTGCGTTCTGACGGTATCTCGATTTTCTTTTTCCCTGCTAGATAAAGTGCTGTGTCCGATTTTAATTTGATAATTTCCTGTGGGGTTCCTTGTGCTACAATATGACCGCCATGAATCCCCGCTTTTGGACCAATATCCACTAAGTAATCTGCCGCCATCATGATATCCTTATCATGCTCTACCACTAATACTGTATTACCGATATCACGTAATTGATTTAATGCAGTGATTAATCTTTGATTATCTCTTTGATGAAGGCCGATAGAAGGCTCATCCAATATATAAGTAATCCCTTGTAATTGAGATCCAATTTGCGTTGCCAAACGAATACGTTGCGACTCACCGCCACTCAATGATTTGGAAGGGCGACTTAAAGACAAATAGGATAACCCCACATTCATTAAAAAAGAAATACGATCATCAATTTCTTTTAATATACCACTTGCAATTTGTGAATCTTTTTTATCCAACTTTGCTGGCAATTTTTTAAACCACTCTTGCAAGTCGTCCAAAT
>SYEV01000091.1 GCA_005800655.1 Bacteroidota bacterium | reverse complement strand
TTTCTTAGTTGCTTTTTTAGGAGCTACTTTTTTCTTTGGGGCTGCTTTTTTTGCTGCCTTCTTAGGAGCTGCTTTCTTAGTTGCTTTTTTAGGAGCTACTTTTTTCTTTGGGGCTGCTTTTTTTGCTACTTTTTTCTTGCTTGACTTTGCCATAATGATTATTTAATTTAGTTTGTAAAGTTGATTTCGATAAAAATACATTCTTTTATTTAAACAAAATAAATTCTATTCATCTATTTAATAATAGATTTGTAACATGAAATCACCAGTCACCTTAGTTGTAGGGGCATCGCCCAATTCAGAACGCTATAGTTTTTTAGCAACTTGTTTATTAAATGAACATGGAATATCGGTATATCCTTATGGTATTAAAAAGGGAATGATCAACGATATCCCAATTTTGAATGAATGGCCCAACCAACTTCCTATAGATACGGTCACTTTATACCTTGGTTCCGCTGCTCAAACTGAATATATTGACCAAATTTTAGCCTTAAATCCCCGTCGTATTATTTTTAATCCAGGTACTGAAAACCCAGTGTTAGCCGAACTTGCAGCTAAAACTGGCGTTGAAACATTAGAAGCTTGCACGCTCGTTTTGCTTAAAACGGGGCAATATTAATTTTTATACTGTCCCCAATTGGATTTATCCAAATTTCGGTATTGAAGTGCCTCGCTAACATGGTTTATTTGAATAGTATTGCTGTTATCTAAGTCGGCAATACTTCGACTCACTTTTATAATTCGGTCAAACGCCCGCGCACTCAGCTGAAATTTTTCCATTGCCATTTTTAAAATGGATTCGCCCTCGCTAGTAATGGTGCAATATTTTTTTAGCTGACTACTATTCATTTGTGCATTGGTATAGGTTCCGATTTCGTTTTTAAATCGATGACTTTGAATTTCTCTTGCATTTTTGACCCTAATCGCTATAATTGCTGAAGTTTCTTCCTTTTTTGAAGCCCTTAATTCATTATAAAGCACAGGTACCACCTCGATATGCATATCAATGCGATCTAATAATGGTCCTGAAATCTTATGCATATATTTTTGAATTGCAGCTGGACTGCAGTGACATTCCTTTTTCGGATGGTTGTAATAGCCGCAAGGGCAGGGGTTCATAGCTGCCATCAGCATAAACCTAGCGGGGAAAGTGACACTCATTTTGGCTCGGGCGATACATACGATACCTTCTTCCATGGGTTGCCGAAGCACTTCAATGACCGATCTATTAAATTCGGGCAATTCATCTAAAAATAAAATACCATTATGCGCTAATGAAATTTCACCTGGTTGGGGATGGCTTCCGCCACCAATAAGCGCGATAGCCGATAAACTATGGTGGGGGTGTCTAAATGGCCTACTTCGTAATAATTTATTTACGGCATCTAGTTTTCCGGTGATACTATATATTTTACTTGTTTCTAATGCTTCCATTTGATTTAACGGGGGTAGAATGGAAACAATACTTTTAGCCAACATTGTTTTACCGGCGCCTGGCGGACCAATCATAATAATATTATGACTTCCTGCACTCGCAATTTCTAAGGCCCGTTTCACATTTTCCTGCCCCTTCACATCTGTAAAATCTGTTACTGATATAGTTTCATTATCCATAACCAGTCTAGTCCTTTTGATGGGAGATTTTGTGTCAGGGTGCGCAATAAAATCAACGACTTCGGTTAAATGTTCAAAACAGTATATATCTATATCGTCAACTAAGGAAGCCTCGGCTGCATTTTCATTTGGAAGCAAAATACCTAAATAGCCATCTGCTTTAGCTTGCATCGCCATGGCAAGTACGCCTTTGATAGGATATAATTTGCCATCTAGGCCCAATTCCCCCATCATAACATACTTATCAATTAAATGAATAGGGCTGATTTGTTCAGAAGCGGCTAGTATACCAATAGCGATGGGTAAATCAAATGCGGCACCGGTTTTTTTTAATTCAGCGGGTGATAAATTGATGACTAATTTTGTTCTTGGCATTCTAAAGCCATTTGCTTTAATGGCACTTTCGGTTCGGTCCAAACTTTCCTTTACCGAGCTATCAGGTAGGCCAACAATACAATAGCCTTGTCCCATACTTACATTTACTTCAATAGTAATGACTACGGCGTCAATTCCAATTAAGGCACTTCCTTTTGTTTTAACAAGCATATTTTTTGCTTGAATCTACATTTATAAGGGAACGATGATTAAGTATTAATACTTGTTTTTAGTCATGTTGTTTAGCAGGTCAACCACGCCTTCTCGCTCTAAAATTAAATAGCCCAGACGGTCTTGACTGACCCCTTCCTTTAGTTGGTAATGAAACACGAGTTCCTTTTGACGCACTTCGGTTTCAAAATAACTGAATTGAATATTATTGTATTTTTTTAGCCCATCACTTATCTCATACAAGTGGGTGCTAATAATGAATAAGCTATTTCTTAAATTTTGTAAACCTTCAATGACCACAGTACTGCACCTCATGGCGTCTTGGATATTGGTTCCTTTGAAAAGCTCATCAATCAGGACAAAATATTTTTTACCATCAATAATTTTTTCAATGGTATTTTTTATTCTTTGTACTTCATTGAAAAAGTAACTTTCACCTTTGACCACATTGTCGGCAATAGTTAGGTTGGTAATTAGGCCATCAAATAATGTCAAGTTCACTTTTGCTGTAGGCGCTCCAATGCCAATATGCGCCAAGTAAATAACAATACCAATGGTTTTGATGAATGTACTTTTGCCAGCCATGTTGGCGCCAGTCAAAAAAAACAAATTGGTTTGACTTGAAAGCGAAATGGAATTATCAATAGGATCTGGAACTAGTGGGTGTATCGCAGCTATTACTTCAAGTTGAGGGGTTTCACTATTAAGCCATGTAGGAAAAACAAAATTAAATTTTTTCGCTGCCGTTGCCATGCTATAATAAGCATCTAGTTCATAAAAATATTGTAAAAGCTGAAGGGTGTTGTTTTTATAATGGTTTCTAAAAAAATAAGCAAGCGATAATAATTTTTGTGGGTTAGCTAATATGGTTTGTGTATTTAAGTTGACTAAAGACGGATGCTGCACTAATTTTTTTATATATTGAACCAAATCGGCAATAATTGGGTTCTGGTTTTTATTTTCGAAAACAAGAAGCCATTTATTTAAATTTTCATAAAACAGCAGTAAATGCTCTAGCGAATATTTTATTAAAGCATAGTCTGAAGCATTTATATATTGGTACCAATAAGCGCCTGGATAACTAATTTGTGTTGGAATAGTTTTAAATGGTGTTCCAAAAAACTTTTCAATCACCAGGGTAGTACCATTGGTGATTTTCATTTCATTAATAAAATCAATTTCACTGATAAAAACAGCAATGGCATCTTGTCGTTTCTCAATGCCTTCAATGGTATTTAATGGATGTGCCAGATATTGATCTAACTGCTCCTTACCGCCATTGGTTTTGCAAAAATTAAGATGTGAAATCAGGCCTTCCGATTCATCCGTATCAAATAAGCCGATATCTTTTAATGTAATTTTATCTACCCGCATACAAATTGTATTTAGCTTCTGGCAAATTGAATGCGATGGCCTTTTTGACTTTCATCAAATTTGCCATCTTGATAAGCCAAATGGCCATTCACAAATGTGGCGTGAATTTGGTATGGAAATTGGGTATCTAAAAGCGGGCTCCATCCGCATTTGTATAAAATATTTTCTTTCGTAATTGTATAGGGTGCCTCCTTAATTAATACCAAGTCGGCGTAATAGCCTTCTCTAATATATCCACGATCTTTTATTTGGAAGCAAGTGGCAACAGCATGGCTCATCTTTTCGACCATTTTTTCAATCGTTAATTTTCCTTCCTTCACATATTTCATCATTAACATTACAGGGTGTTGTACCAATGGAAGTCCCGCATGCGCATGCGCGTAATCACCTTGCTTTTCATCCCAGGTATGTGGCGCATGGTCGGTTGCAATTACATCTAATTGGTTATTGAGCAAACCTTCCCACAATGCAGCTTTATTTTCAGGGGCCTTAATTGCTGGGTTACATTTTATTAAATTTCCTTTAGTTGCATAGTCGTTTGCAGTAAAATGTAAGTGGTGTACACATACTTCTGAAGTAATTCGCTTATCGGCCAAAGGAAGCATATTTGAAAATAACTGCAATTCCTTTGCTGTACTAATATGTAAAATATGTAAACGACTATTAAATTTTTTTGCTAATTGTATTGCTTTGAATGAGGATTCAAAACAAGCTTCTTCGTTGCGAATAATTGGATGGTCGGAGGGTTCGAGGACTGGTTTAATAGCTTCCAACGCCGCCTTATTTTTTTTAATAATACTTTCCTCCTCACAATGGGTGGCAATTAATAATTCAGAACCTTCGAATATTTTTTCTAACACCAGCGGGTTATCTACCAATAAATTTCCTGTGCTAGATCCCATAAATATTTTTACACCACAAACTTCATTTTTCTTTTCATTGGTGCGAAGCACTTCTTCCCAATTATCCTGAGAAGTGCCCATAAAAAACGAGTAGTTAGCAAGTGCATTTTGTGCACCAATTTTATATTTGTCCTCCAATAATGCTTGGGTAAAAACAGGGGGGACTGTATTGGGCATTTCCATAAAGCTGGTGACTCCACCCGCAACTGCTGCTTTAGATTCGGTATAAATATCAGCCTTATGGGTTAAGCCTGGCTCTCTAAAATGTACTTGATCATCAATTGCACCTGGAATTAGGTACATACCCTCGGCGTTAATTTCAATAATGCCATTTGGCGTTTCTATACTTGTTGCTATTTTTTCAATTCGACCATTTTTAATGAGCACATCGCCATTCATTTTTTTTCCTTCATTAACGATAGTGGCATTTTTAATGATATAGTTGCGCATCAAATTTAGTTTTCAAGATGGATGGTGAAATAAATAAAGTTCGCGTTTATTTTATTTACATTATTAAGTAAGGATTCGGGACCTGTTCCCGTGTTGTTTTTTAAATTGGTTAGACCATATGAAAATTTAAGTTCCGGGGATATGGTGACGTACTTTAAGTAAAAACTCAATCCTAAGCCAAACTCATATCCTAGATCCGCTCCATTTAATAGCGCCTTATAAGGAGATCCATTAATGCTGTTACTCACTTTTGAACTTGATAAATCAAAATCAGCCTTGCCGCCGCCAAATACATAATGGCGCATGATTGATTTGTAACCCAATGCAGTATATCTATCCGATTGTAATTTTAGCGCAAGCGGTAATGTAATAATGGTGGATGGGATATCCAAGGAATCAGCCACATTAATGTACAAATTATTTGGTGCAGAGAACCAAATTTTTTTGGAGCCACCAATCAATAACATAGGGTTCGCTCTTAACAATAAATGGTTGGTTAGTTTTAAAGTCCCTGATAAGCCTAAATTTAAATTCCCACTATTGCTTGTTGTAATTCTGTTTGCAATATTCGTTGTTTGGTTGTTAAAAAAAGCACTTCGCTCAAAGTTTAAACTATTCATTCCATAACCTAAACTAATCCCTAAATAATAAGGCATATCGTCGTGGTCTGGTTGAAACACTTCATTTTTTTGCGCATTTACCGATACGTTGGCTAATATTAATAGCGCAATGCTGATTATTTGTTTCCGCAATAGATGCTGCATATGCCTAGGCTTAATTTTCGTTGATGAATATTTTTAAATCCTACTTTTTCTAAGATACTTAAAAAAGCCGTTCCCTCAGGAAATGCAATCACACTTTCGTTTAAATAAGCGTAAGCCGCCTTATTTCCTGAAAATAATTTGCCAATATTGGGTGTAATCCATCTCATATATATATTATAGATCGGCTTAAACCAAAACTGGCTAGGTTGTGAAAATTCTAATATGACTATTTTGCTTCCAGGTGTAAGGACTCTGTTCATTTCAGAAAGCCCTTTTTCTAGATCTGCAAAATTGCGAACACCAAAAGCAACCATCGCGCCATCAAAAGTATTATCTGCAAAAGGGATGGCTATGCTGTCCCCTGATTTTAATTGAATGATATCGCTTAACCTTTTTTGTGCAATTTTTATCCTTCCATATTGCATCATTCCTTCCGAAATATCCATTCCGGTTATTTTATTTGGCTTAATTTGTTGGTAGGCCATTAGAGCCATATCGGCGGTACCCGTAGCAACGTCTAACAAATGATGGATGGGGGCGCCTTTAAAATTGGCGATGGCTTTTTTTCGCCAAATTTGATCAATCCCTAAGCTCAAAAATCGATTCAAAAAATCATATCTTTTTGCAATAGAATCGAACATGGATGCTACCTGCTCTTTTTTGCTTGCCTGGCTATTACTATCTGGAACAATATTATCGTGGGCATATTGGCTCATGGGGCAAAGATACCAAATTTGTATAAGCTTTATCCATGGCACGCTAGTTCTTAACAATTACTTTTATCTTCGTATCCAATGAAGGCAAGGATTTATAAATCAACTGGTAGCTGGTATTCCGTCAAATCGGAGGAGGGCTTATTTTATCAGGCCCGTATTAAGGGCGTCATAAAATTAGATGCCATTTCCTCTACGAACCCTATTGCTGTTGGGGATTGGGTGAATTATGAAATGGAAAACGAAGACCAAAATTCGGTCATGATTACCCATATTATTGACCGTGATAATTATGTAGCCAGGCAATCTCCCCATAATAAAAGACAGCAACATATTATCGCCTCCAACTTAGACCAATCCATTTTATTAGCCACCTTAAAATCACCTAAAACTTCACAAGGGTTTATAGATCGATTTTTGGTTTCCTGCGAGGCTTTTCATATTCCAGCTATGATTGTGTTTAATAAATCAGACATTTATGGGCATGCAGAAATGGAAGTGTATGAACAATTTAAAAAAATGTATGAAGCTGTTGGATATAAAGTTTTTTTAATAAGTATTGAAAAGGACCAAGGATTAAATAAAATTCAAGAATTATTAACTAGTAAAACAACTTTGGTGAGTGGGCATAGCGGTGTTGGGAAATCTTCTTTTATAAATTATTTATTTCCTGATTTGGATTTAAACACACAAGAAGTAAGTGATTGGAGTGGAAAGGGGATGCATACCACTACTTTCGCGCAGATGTATGACTTACCTGCATCAGGTTCCGTAATTGATACGCCAGGTATGCGTGAATTGGGGTTGGTGAATTTAGAAAAAGAAGAGTTAGCACAATACTTTCCAGAAATGCGTGAAAAAATGGAGGGCTGTCAATTTAATAATTGCCAACATATCAATGAGCCAGGATGTGCAGTAAAAGCTGCAGTAGAAAAAGGAATTATTTCTGAAGCTCGGTTTTTTAGTTATGTTGATTTATGGCATGGCATTGAAGGGCCGAAGTATTAATCCTTATTTTTTAGGAGCTTCATTATGTTCCGAAAACCAACTGGAATATTTTACATAGTTATCCGCGATTCTATTTATCTCTCCACTAATTAATGCTTCTGAAACCATCTTCACTTTTTTTGCCGGCACACCAGCATAAATACTTCCTTCTTCCACAATCGTGCCTTCCAATACAACTGCACCCGCAGCAATAATTGCATTTGAATGCACTACGCATGCATCCATCACAATACTTCCCATACCAATTAAAACATTATCATGAATGGTGCAACCATGCACTAGGGCATTGTGACCAATGGAAACATTATTTCCAATAGTAGTGGGGTGCTTTAAATAGGTGCAATGAATGACTGCACCATCCTGCACATTGACCTTATTGCCCATTTTAATATAATGGACATCCCCTCTTAAAACGGCATTGAACCAGATGGAGCAATCCTCCCCCATCATAACATCTCCAACAATGGTGGCGTTGGGTGCAATAAAACAATTTTCACCAAATTGGGGATGTTTCCCTTGAACTGTGAGTATGGTTGCCATAAAAATGCGACTTTTGTACTGCAATTTAATAGTTATTATGTCCAGCATTAACAATAGACAACTTTTTTTTTCGCATTTAGCACAAACCTCCGATAAACCAATTGGTATTGAAGTTGCGTCGGCTAAGGGGATATATATATATGACACCGCCGGTAAAGCTTTTATGGATATGATTAGTGGGTTTAGCGTTTGTAATATTGGCCATAGTCATCCATCAGTGATTAAAGCAATACAGGATCAAGCAGAACAATATATGCATGTGATTGTATACGGTGAATTTATTCAGTCCCCGCAGGTGCAATATGCGAAAGCGTTAGCTAAGGTGTTACCTGATCAATTACAATCCGTATATTTTACCAATAGTGGCGCAGAAGCTGCCGAAGGTGCAATGAAATTAGCGAAGCGAGTTACGAAGCGCACCAAAATGATTTCATTTCATGGGGCTTATCATGGAAGTACCCAAGGTGCCTTAAGTATGATGGGGGATGAATATTTTAAAAATGCTTTTAGGCCTTTACTTCCGGATGTGATGCAATTGCGGTACAATAATTTTGACGATTTAAATTTTATTGACAATACAGTTGCTTGTGTTTTGGTTGAATTAGTGCAAGCGGAAACAGGAATCACGCCTGCGAATAAAGACTGGCTTATTGCATTAAAAGAAAAATGTGAATCACTTTGTGTGGTATTGATAGTGGACGAGATACAATCAGGATTTGGTCGAACAGGCAGTTTGTTTGCATTTGAGCAATATAGCATTACGCCAGATATTTTATTGTTGGGGAAAGCATTGGGTGGTGGATTGCCATTAGGTGCGTTTATTGCAAATGTCAAAATGATGGGAGCTTTAATGCATAGTCCTGTGTTAGGACATATCACCACATTTGGAGGGAATCCTGTTTGTTGTGCTGCAGGTCATGCGGCTTTGCAAGTATTGCAACAATCCAATTGGATCAATGAAGTTGCACAAAAAGAACAATTTTTATTGGAGCATTTAGTGCACCCTAGTATTTTAAATCGGACACATAAAGGATTGTGGATGTCCTTACAATTTTCATCATCAGTAATTGCAAAAAAAGTGGCAGCTTGTTGTGTTGCCAATGGAATAATAACTGATTGGTTTTTATTTGCAGAAGATAAAATTAGAATTGCACCGCCATTAAGTATTACGATGGACGAATTAAATGAAGCAGTTAATAAAATAAAATTAAGTATTGACGAAGCAATTGCTTCTAATTAATTTTTAGCAATCACCTGTTCTGCAAAAGCGCCTGTACAATTCCTCATATTTTGGTATGATATGATGTATGTCAAAAAGTTTTGCTTCTTTTAAAGCATTGTGCTTAAAGGCTTTTAATTTTGTTTCATCCTGTAATAGTTCAATGGCATTTTTGCTCATTTTGGCCACATCTCCTACGGGTGCAGTATAGCCTGTAACGCCATCAATATTAATTTCTCCTAATCCACCTGCATCGGTGCTAATCACTACAGTACTCGCTGCCATGGCTTCAAGCGCGGCTAATCCAAAACTTTCATATTCAGAAGGCAATAAAAAAACATCACTTACTGCTAATATTTCTTCCATTTGTTCCTGCTTTCCTAAAAAACGCACATCGCCATCAAGCCCATATTGCCTAGTTAGATCTTCGGCTAGTGGACGTTCAGGGCCATCACCCACCATTAATAATTTTGCAGGAAGCGCACTGTGAATGTTTTTAAAAATCTCCATCACATGATCTATTCTTTTTATCTTTCTAAAATTAGATGCGTGTATGATTATCTTTTCATTTTTCGGCGCAATCACTTGTCTAAATGCGGCTACCCCTTTTTTATTATATCGGTGTACATCGACAAAATTGTGGATGACTTCAATTTCTTTTTTAATATCGAAATGCTTGAAAGTCTCTGCTCTTAAATTTTCAGACACTGCTGTAATAGCATCACTTTCGTTGATTGAAAAAGTAACGACTGGCTCGTAAGTTTTATCGCGACCAACCAAAGTAATATCTGTGCCATGTAAAGTAGTAATCACAGGAACTGATCTTCCTGTTTTTTGTTTTACGATTTGTTTGGCGGTATAAGCAGCAGATGCATGCGGGATCGCATAGTGTGCATGAATTAAATCCAAATCATGGTTTAAAATGACATCTACCATGGTGCTTGCTAAAGCTAATTCATAAGGAGGGTAGTCGAATAATGGATAAGTAGGAACCCTTACTTCATGGTAAAATATATTGGTGTGAAACCCATTTAGGCGAACCGGTTGTTGGTAGGTAATAAAATGGATTTCATGGCCTTTTTCCGCAAGGGCTTTGCCAAGTTCGGTAGCTAAAACACCACTACCACCAAAAGTAGGATAACAAACAATTCCAATCTTCATTTAAGTGCTATTGTATCTGCAAATAACAACTTATAATGCAATAAAGTTTATTTATATTTAAGAATTATTTAAATGAAAAAAAATCGGGTATGCGTAAATTATTCCTTTTGATGTTTTGTTGGCCATTTTTGACCCAAGCACAAATCAATCAAGACAGTATTACAATAAAAAAAATGTCTGACGAAATCATGACCAATGGCAAGGCCTATGATTTGTTAAGACAGTTAACTAAGCAAATAGGGGGTCGTTTGGCAGGGTCTCCGCAACAACAAAATGCAGCAATTTGGGGTCAACGCAATATGGCTGCATTCGCGCCAGACAAAGTGTTTATGCAACCTTGTAAAACACCCAATTGGCAACGCGGGGGTAAGGATTTTGCAAGTGTAGTTAGTGTCAATGGAAAAGCAATGAATCGTCCTTTAGCTGCATTAGCTTTAGGAAATTCATTAGGAAGTAATGGATTAGTTGAAGCGGAGCTTTTGGCGGTTGCCGATTTTGATGAATTAGAAAAACGTAAAGCCGAAGTAAAAGGAAAGATTGTTTATTATCATAGTATTTTTGATCCTACTATTATTCAAACTTTTGGTGCCTATGGAAAAGCGGGCGTTTATCGTAGCACTGGGGCTAGTCGTGCTGCAAAATATGGTGCTGTTGGTGTGATGCTACATTCATTAAGTACCGCTCCTGATAATGCGCCTCACACTGGTGGTATGAAGTATGATGAAGAGTATCCAAAAATTCCGGCGGTAGCTTTGGGCCCTAATGATGCAAAGGAGCTATATGCAAATGCAAAAAAAGGAACCATTCGTGTGCAGATGCAAACCTATGGTTATTTTTTACCTGATGCGGATGAAAACAATGTCGTGGCAGAAATTAAAGGGTCCACTTTCCCGAATGAAATAATTACGATTGGCGGGCATTTAGATAGTTGGGATGTAAATGAAGGGGCGCATGATGATGGTGCAGGTATTGTGCAAACCATGGAAATTTTACGAACCATGAAAGCATTGAATTATCAACCAAAAAGAACCATTCGTTTTGTTTTATTTGCGAATGAAGAAAATGGCATGCGCGGCGGCAACAAATATGCAGAACTTGCAAAACAAAATAATGAACAACATGTGTTTGCGCTTGAAAGTGATGCGGGTGGTTTTACGCCTAGGGCCATTGGTATTAGTGCAACAAGCCCCGAGCAGTTTAAAAAGATGCAACAATGGGCTAGTTTATTAAAGCCTTATGGTACAGAAATCACAGCAGGCGGTGGCGGTGCGGATATTGGGCCGCTAAAAAATGTGAATCCATCAATTGTACTTGCAGGTTTAGTACCAGATAGTCAAAGATATTTTGATTTACACCACGCTAAAACTGATGTGTTTGAAAATGTAAACAAAAGAGAATTGTTATTAGGTGCTGTGAATATGGCGGCGATTATTTATTTGGTCGACCAGTATGGGGTACCTAAATAAAAGACAATTTATTTATTAATAGAATAAACACCTATCACTCGGCTCATCGCTGCTTCGCAGATATTCGCTCGTAATAGCATTTATTCTTTTTAACAAATACAATTGTATAAAAAAGCATTAGCGGGATAAGTTCATTGAACGCTCCTTGTATAAATTTCGGAAGTAAGGATCGCGTAAATCTTTTATAAATCGAATGGCTTCACCGGTGCTTTTCATTTCAGGGCCTAATTCTTTATTCACGCCAGGGAATTTATCAAAACTAAATACCGGTTCTTTAATCGCAAATCCGTCTAGCTTTTTCTCCATGACGAAGTCGGTTAATTTAGCAGCACCCAACATTACTTTGGTCGCAATATTTAAATAAGGAATTTGATATGCTTTCGCGATAAATGGCGTTGTTCTTGACGCTCTTGGATTGGCTTCAATGACAAACACTTTATCGTCCTTGATAGCAAACTGAATATTTATTAAGCCTTTGATATTTAAAGCGCGCGCGATTTTTTCACTGTAAAATTCCATGGTCGCCACAATCAATGGTGTTAAATTAAATGCAGGCAATACGGCATTACTATCGCCACTATGTATACCCGCTGGTTCAATATGTTCCATCACTCCCATCACGTGAAAAGTTTCTCCATCAAAAATGGCATCCACTTCTGCTTCCTGACAACGATCTAAAAAATGATCAATTAATATTTTATTATCTGGAATATGCTTTAAGATACTCACCACCGCTGTTTCCACTTCGGCATCATTAATAACAATTCGCATTCTTTGTCCACCAATGACATAGCTGGGTCTTACTAAAACTGGATAGCCTACTTGATTCGCCACTTCAACTGCTTCTTCTGCAGTGTATGCAGTTCCGTAATCAGGGTAAGGAATTTTTAATTCTTTTAATAAATCACTAAAGCGACCGCGATCTTCTGCAATATCTAAACTGTCAAATGAAGTACCTATAATTTTTATTCCTCTTTCGGTTAATCGTTTTGCTAATTTCAATGCAGTTTGTCCGCCTAATTGTACGATTACGCCTTCTGGTTGTTCTAATTCAATAATCTCCCAAAGATGTTCCCAAAACACAGGCTCAAAATATAATTTATCTGCCATGTCAAAATCGGTAGAAACAGTTTCAGGATTGCAATTCACCATAATCGCTTCGTAGCCAGCTTCTTTTACCGCCAATAATCCATGAACGCAGCAATAATCAAATTCAATGCCTTGACCAATACGATTGGGGCCACTGCCTAATACAATAATTTTTTTTCTGGAAGAGCGGATGGACTCATTGGATTGCAGGGTGTTGCTCATATGTATGAAATTGGGCAAAAATACAGAAGCATTATCATTTTTACGAATTTTTAAGCAATGGTTTTCCACGATTCCCATTTATCTCACCAAACATAGTTCGTCCCAGCGGGTGGTATAGCGTTTGCTTCGCCTTTCGCTGCGCATTTTCCAGTTTTTTTGGGTGCCGCTGGTCGCAAATTTGAGGATGTCGTCCCTAAATGCCGCATTCATATTATCTATTACATTCATTAGTTTTTTACGATTTTGGTCCCTAGGTGCCACAAACAAGTTGGTCTGCAATGCATTATCGGGGACAAAGTCACTTAAAATAACGCCTGCTTTTTTATACAATTCTCCCTGCTCAAACAAGCTTTTTCCTAGGGTGACCACCGCTTTAATGATGTCCGGAGTTAGATTACTAGGATTGTCTAGTTTAACATACCCGCTCACTTGCCGTCCATGATGGTAATGGGAGATGTCCGTTTGAGGTGGTGTTTTTTTTAGTAAAAAAACGGATACGCCATAAGCGGCACTGTGTTGTCGACGTAATTTTTCCGCGGTACGCGTTGCATAGGTCGCTAAGGCTTCTTCAATTTCTTGCCACTCTGAAACAGTGCGTCCAAACATACGCGTAGTGGCAATCATTTTTTTGCTGGTTCTGGGTGTTTGCATATCATGGCTATGCATTCCTTTTAATTCTCTAATTAATTTCATCCCTGGTACGCCGCCTAAAAATCGTTTACCCCAACTGAGGTCCTTAATGCTAAGTGCGTAAGCGGTATTGATGCCATAGGTTTTTAATTTTTCACTATAACTATATCCAATGCCCCAAACATCATCGATGGGTGTACTTTGTAAAGCGGCTTGTATTTTTTTTGTATCATTTAATATGACCACACAACCAGTAAGTAATTTACTTTTTTTAGCCAATCGATTCGCTACTTTACTTAATACTTTATTAGGGCCTACACCAATGGATACGGATATGCCTGTCCATTTTTCTATTTTCTTTTTTAATGAAATACAATAATCTTGTAGTTGATCGGAAGCGATATGGTCTAAATTAATAAAAGCTTCATCAACGGAGTACACTTCCACACAACCCGGCGGCACTAGCTGTCGCATGGTTTCCATCACCCGCCAGCTAAGGTCTCCGTATAAGTGATAGTTGGAGGAAAACGCATGTACTTTATTTTTTTCAATGAGTTCCTTTGCTTGAAAATAGGGGATGGCCATATTGATGCCCAATTGTTTTGCTTCATCGGACCTGGATACAATACATCCATCATTGTTGCTTAATACAACAACGGGTGCGTGTTGCAGTTGCGGCTGAAACAGTCGCTCACAAGCGCAATAAAAACTATTACAATCTACAATGGCTTGCACGGAATTATTTTTTTATCCCCTTACTTGGGTGCTTCTTTATAAACTATGTATTACAAAATTCACTACACCCCAGGTGCTGTATTGTTCCAATTGTGCTACTTGAATAGTGCCGTATCTTTTATTTTCAGGAATCAAACTGATACTATGTTCTTGCATATGTAAACGGCGTACTAAAAACTCCCCATTTAAAACAGCCACGACTACTTTGCCGGAACTTGGCGTAAGGCTACGGTCGACAATTAAAATATCGCCCACATGAATACCCGCACCTAACATGGCATCACTATTTACGCGAAAGAAAAAAGTAGCGGGTTTGTTGCGAATGAGTTGCTCGTTGAGGTCAATACCTCTTTCCATAAAATCGTCGGAAGCTGCCCCAAATCCGGTGGCATTGGCTTGTATAATTTGAGCAGATTGGAATTTTTTATTAATCTGCTGAGTGGCCATCCCTTCATTGGGATCTGTATCTATAAATGACATAAAACTAAAATTATTAGCAATATTAACTAAATAATTTAGTATTTAGTACATTAATTTGTACCCTTTTTTTAAAGTATTTATACCTTTTTGCTGGGCGTCAGGTAATTTCAAGCCTATTGGGCCCAAGTCAGGGTCAGGGTCCAATCGTTACCCGCCTGAACTTTGAATTGTTGGGCAAAACTACCTTGGTTTAAGCCAATGGATAGGTTCATTAAACTATTTAAATAGGCGAGTGGTTTTCCAACGGCTACGGCCCCAAAAGTATTTTCAAAAGGCATATTGCCTTTGTATACTTGTTTTTGTTGGTGATAAATTTCAACGATTAACTCATTTTTTTTATGGGTAATTTTTTGAAATGCTTTCCAATAATCTTGATGAATATTGGTCCAAATATTTCCGTACTGAATATCTAAAATAGCAATAGTTCCTTTTAATTGATTGTCTTGTAAGGATGCTTTTTGAAAAGCAATGGATACAACAGGTGTATTTATAATGGCACCCACTTGTTCAAAACTTATTTTTTTAGCCGCTAATCGAGCAGCCGTATAAGCATATACATCTCGTCCATGAAAAGTATAAGAAGCGCCCGAATTTTTTCGTCGGTTGTTTACTTCATCAATTTCACGAATGGAATCAATGCCGAGTGATTGTGCAATTAAAGTAAGGGTGCCATTATCTGGTGTAACAATATAGTGTCCGGATTTTGTTTTGACCACGACCGATTTTCTTGTGGTGCCAACGCCAGGATCAACCACAGAAACAAACACAGTTCCGGCCGGCCAGTATATCACGGTTTGGTCTAAGCGATAAGCAGCTTCCCAAATATTATAAGCAGGAATATCATGGGTGAGGTCATATAATTTTAAACTAGCATCTACATTACTCGCCACGCCTTTCATTGCAGACACTGCACCATCCTTCGTGCCAAAGTCGGTTTGAAAAACGACAATACCATTTTGCGCTATTGCTGCAATGGCAGTTACTAAAAGAAGGATCCCTGTGGTAAATATTTTTTTCATTTTAGCTATTTCTTTTGGCGGCCATTAAAAAGCCTTCCCGAATTAACGAGAAGGCTTTAAAGTTATTTAATTTATAGTATTAAAATTTAAAAACTAGTTTGCTGAATATTCTTAAACCATTGTAGCCCATTTGAACGCCATCCCAAGGACCGCCGGTTTCATTATCGCCGGCATACCATTTCGCTTGTGGGTTTACAGCGAAGTCAGGATGTATATTAAAGATATTGTCTGCGCCAATCACAAGAGATACCTTTTTAGATAATTGTGCATTAGCATAAAGGTCAGTTGTTAGTTTACCTTTATAATTAAAAATTTCTGGAACATAAGTGCCGTTATTAAAATTAACTGTATTAGTAGCAGTCTTTTGATCGTCAACTGGCACCATAGGATAAATTCCATCGTAATCAGGATCACCAAATCCTGTCAATACAACATTTCCAAAGTAGGTAAATCTTACCCCAAGGCTTATTTTATTTTTTGTATAATCGAAACTTGCTGAGAATTTAGATTTAGGTGCGGATGCTTTAAGGAAGTATATTTCCCTCGTATTAAAAAATGTACTTGGCAGTTCGCTACTAAAATAACTTGCTCTGCTAGTATAATATGGGTCTGTATTGAATTTATTGCTCGATAAAGCTGCAGGCACATTAATTTTATCAATATTGATATTTTGTAAATTACCTACCAATAATATTTTAATACGTTCGGTGCTAGAAATTTTCTTTTGATAGTCAATCACAAAATCCACACCACTATTGGTGGTATTCACGGCATTTGCAAAAAATTGTGCAGTGGCTACGCCCATGCTGTTTAATTTATTTGTAAGGGCAGTAGGAAGTGAGGCATCTTCAGCGCTAAACAAACCAGATAATACCACACGATCTTTCATTTTAATATTATATCCATCTACTGTTACGGTTAAACCTTTTGCAGGTTTCCAAGAAAATCCAAAGCTCATGTTTGTAGATGTTTCTTGTTTCAATGAAGGAATACCTGCTAGTTTGCTGATCGCATCATCATTACGTGCAATTCTTGACTGCACCAATCCGCCATTAGAAAATGAAGTAAGGGTATTGCTAAAATATTTTTGTTGCAAGGAAGGCGCACGATATCCAGTACTAAAAGAGCCTCTTAAATTAAAATTGTCGGTCATTTTTAATCTTGCAGAAGATTTAAAAGTAGCGACTGATCCAAAGTCAGAATAATTTTCTGCCCTAACTGCACCCGTAATTAATAATGCATCCGTTGGCGTGTATTCCAAATCGGTATACAAACCTGTTACTATCCTATTGGCTTTTATTTCATCATCAGGGCTAAAACCTGGGAAGCCTTGTGCGCCTGGGGCTTGTTCTAAACCTAAATTATTACTAAATGCTTTGTAAGAATTTAATTCGCCCTTAAAAATACTATACTCTTCAAATCTAAGTTCTGCACCATAGGAAACTTTAATACCACCTTGATTTACTTTTCCAAATTGCTTTGATAAATCTAGGTTCGTGGTGTTTTGTAAGAAGTTAAATCCACCATCATCAAAATGTGTTTGTGTGATGTTGCCAATATTGGATGCGTTAAAAGTGCCATGGCCAAAATAATGGAAATTATTATTTCCAAACGAATTACTGAAATCCCAATCCCAACCATTTTTACTTGTTTTAGAAAAACCTGTAACCATGGATAAATCTTGAACATCTGCTTGAATATGTGGATTGTAGCTGGTGTCTCCCGATCCTGAAGTAAACATAATGCTAGGTACAAAAATTAATTTTCCTTTATTATCAATAGGGAAACGAGTGGGTCTTGCAGACCAGTTTCTAGTATATGCGTATGCGTCTGAGCTTTTATTATTCATGCTACCAAAAGCATAAAACTTAATATCATCGCCAAGAGGTAACTCTAAGTTAAACATCGTACCATAGGACTTCATGGAGGCATCTCCAAAACCTTGTCTCCAAGTATTGGTAGGTAAGCCATCTTTATCAGCAATATCGGAAGAGGCTGCTTGACGGAAAGTTTTTCCTTGATCCAATAAATCAAATGAAACATTAATGAAGCCTCCTTTTTTTCCTAAATTAAATCCTCTGTTGGCAGATATTGATTTTGTAACACCATCAATTGGTGCTTGTGTTAAATAATCTTTATTGTCTTTGAATTGGTAAGTGTTGAATTTTTTATCATAATATCCAGCAAGTCCAGTAGAAATATTCCACTCGCCCGTATTTTTTCTTAATACAATATTCATTACCCCAGCAATCGCATCAGAGCCATATTGTGCGGATGCACCATCTCTTAAAATTTCAATTCGATCAACAGATGACATAGGGAAACCATTTAAATCTACCCCTGAACCGCCACGACCTCTGGTTCCAAACAAGTCAACCAAAGCTGTGCTATGACGGCGTTTTCCATTGATTAATACCAAGGTTTGATCAGGCCCTAAACCTCTTAATGTTCCAATATCAACGTGATCAGCACCATCCGCGCCTGACTGTTTATTATAGTTAAATGAAGGTGCCACAAAATTTAATGTGGAGGTTAAATCCATTCTAGCAGTATTCAAACCTACTTCTGATATTTTTATTAAGTCAACTGGCACCGGTGATTCAGTTTTAACACGACCAAGACCTCTGCTACCTACTAAAATGACATCTTGTAATTCATTCGTGCTAGGTGCTAATGAAATTTTTAATTCACCACTGGTATATTTTATAGTTGTAGTTTCAAAACCAACATAACTGAATGTAATCAAATCATTACTATTTGCAATGATGGTAAATGAACCATTTTTATTGGTGTTGGCTATGGCCTTTGTATTGCTGTTTTTCACAGTAACACCTTCTAAAGCGTTTCCTTTATGATCATTCACCCATCCTTTAATAGTTTGTTTTTGTGCTACTGCAGATAAGCAGAATAAAGTGAAAATAAAAGAGAACAAAATTCGTGTTTTTTTCATCATAGGGGTAGTATTTTAAATAAATTTAGTACTTTTTTATAGCCGACGAAAGTTATCCTATAATTAATTGAACTTATTTCACACATTAGCACTAATTTTAATCTTATGGAATTGGTCATAAAACATATAGGCGAACTTTTTAATACGATTAATAAATCCGCTTGGGATGCTATTCAAAAAATTCCTCAAAGTGGTGGAGATCGAGTTTATTTTAGAATCATTCAAGGGGAGCAAAGTTGGATTGCTACTTATAGTTTAAACATCAGGGAAAGCGAAACCTTTGTTTATTTTGCGGACCATTTTTATGAAAAAGGTTTACCTGTTCCTAAGGTATTGGCAATGAGTGCAGATAAAACAATATATCTGCAACAGGATTTAGGCAGGGTTTCCTTATTAGATGTGTTAGAAAAGGAAGGTAAATCAGAGTACGTTTTTTCCTTGTTTAAAAAGAGCTTGACAGCATTGGCAAAGTTGCAAGTGCAAGGTGGCGCTGATTTAAATTATGATAAATGTTTAACCTCCAAGGAATTTGGTAAGCATTCTATTTTAACTGACTTGTTATATTACAAATATTACTTTTTAGATACTCTGCAATACCCCTATGATAAACAAGCATTAATTGATGAGTTTGAATTATTAAGTGATCAACTGTCTGCAGGCAATTATAAAAATTTCATGTTTAGGGATTTTCAAAGTCGCAATATTATAGTGAACAATGATGAAGTATTTTTCATCGACTTTCAGGGAGGCATGCTAGGTGGATTGCCTTATGATGTAGCTTCTTTATTATGGCAGGCCAAAGCGGAACTATCACAGGAATGGAAAAATAAATTATTGGATCATTATATTCATGAAGTACAAAGTTTGATGCCTGAAAAAATTGATGTAGCCATTTTCAAACAACAATACAATGGATTTGTGTTATTAAGATTATTGCAAGTGATGGGTGCCTATGGGTTTAGAGGGTTGTTTGAAAGAAAAGCACATTTTTTAACGAGTATACCCTTAGGCCTTTTAAACATAAAGAATTTTTTACAATACAATACCATTGCAAGTGATACGCCTGTTTTTGCTTCCATATTACATTGGATGGTAGGCGATGAAGTTATCCAAAGATTTACGCCACCCAAAGCCACCGATGAAACGCCATTAGTCATTACAATCAACAGCTTCAGTTATAAAAAAGGAATTCCAGGAGATGATTCTGAAAATGGTGGTGGATTTGTTTTTGATATGCGTGGTATATTAAATCCAGGCAGATTTGATGATTATAAAAAATTATCAGGCCTTGACAAACCGGTACAGGATTTTTTAGAACAAAGAACTAAGATGAATGTTTTTTTAAATAGCGTATGGGATTTGATAGATATTACCACAGAGAATTATTTAGAAAGAGGATTTGCTTCCTTGCATATTAATTTTGGCTGCACTGGTGGACAGCATCGCAGTGTATATGCTGCTGAACAAACCGCAAGGCATTTAAAAAATAAGTATAAGGTAAAAACTATTTTACTTCATACGAATCAACAAAACTGGGTTAAATAGTTTCCCCAATAAATTTTCGGTTATGCGAGCAATGATTTTAGCGGCAGGATTAGGCACCAGATTAAAACCCTTTACCAATCATCATCCCAAGGCATTGGCCTTAGTGAATGGGAAAACTTTATTACAACGGAATATTGAATACTTGCAAGCATTTGGTATACGCGAAGTGGTGGTGAATGTGCATCATTTTAGTGATCAAATTATTAGTGCCGTTCAAGAGAATAATGGCTGGGGATCTAACATTACAATTTCAGATGAATCTGATGAAGTATTAGAAACGGGTGGTGGTGTTTTATTTGCTGCTGATTATTTTAAAAACGAAGCATCTTGGCTAGTGATGAATGCAGATATTCTAACCAACATGCCTTTAGATAAAATGATGGCTGCTGATGCTGTATTAAAAAATAGCCATAATCATTATGTCGCTACATTAGCGGTGACCAATAGAAGTTCAAGTCGTAATTTATTATTTAATCAGAATGATTTGTTGACAGGTTGGAAAAATAATACGACGTTGGAGGAAAAGTTGGTGGCTGCACAAACCAATGGCATGAGTGATTCAAGCAAAATTATTCCCAAGGCCTTCAGTGGAATACAAATAATACATGCATCTTTTTTTACTGCATTACAATTGCAAGGGAAATTTTCACTAATTGATGCTTATTTGCAAATAGCTGCTACAAATACGATTGGTTATTACGACCATAGTGATTCCATTTTAATGGATGTTGGCAAGCCTGAAAATCTTGAAAAGGCAGCAACTTTATTTCCTTAAAATTTACTTCCATTAAATTATACTCGGATATAAATTTTCTTTTTATCTAGCAAGTAGGCAATCGCACCCATAAAGGCAATGATGCATAAGGCGTATAATAGAGAACCAATGCGTAAATCACTTGCAACATTCTTACATACATTTTGGTAAAACCAAGGCAATGCATTGGTATAAACCGGTTCTCCTTTTTCATCTAAATGGTCTACCCATCTTAATAAAGCCAATACGCGTGGTAAAAAGCCACTTAATACAAAAATGAATAAAGGGTTTTTCCCGAACACATCAAAAAACTGACTCCATTTTCCTTTGGCGTTATTAAATTCAAGTAAATAAATAAACATACTCAATGTAATGATTGCTAAACCAGAAGTGTAAAAAACATAACTACTGGTCCATATTTTTTTATTTATAGGAAAACTAAAATCCCAAATATAACCTACGAATACGAGTATAACCCCTGTCAGTATTAGCTTTGCAAGCATTTCAAAATTCTTCCCTTTTAATTGAATGTATTCACCCACTAAATATCCAAATAGGACTTGCACGATTGCAGGGAGTGTGCTAGTCAATCCTTCTGGATCAAATGGAACGCCTTCGCCTTTATAAACATGGGATATTCCTAAAACATTTAAATCAATGGCATTTCCGAAATAGCCTGATAAACTATAGGGATGGCCTGCCGCGCCTAGTACGAAAGTCAGCACCCAGTATATCACTAAAATCATCATGCCAATAAATAATGCCATGCGTGATTTTCCGTAATAAATAATGACTGACGCAAAAAAGTAGCACAAGGCGATTCTTTGAAGCACCCCTAATATGCGCACATTTTCCCATGGCTTAAATACCAAACCAGTGTCACTCCATTTTACAAACGGACTCCAATTTAAAAACAGTCCAATTAAAAATATAAGTAAAGTTCGTTTGATTACTTTTTTCCAAAATTCGCTGCTATTTCCTTGTTGCAACTTGGGCATCACAAAGGACATGGCATTACCCACTGCAAATAAGAAAAAAGGGAACACCAAATCAGTAGGCGTGCAACCATGCCAGCTGGCGTGGGCTAAAGGGCTAAAAGTATTGGCCCAGGAACCAGGATTGTTTACTAAAATCATTAGTGCAACTGTGGCACCCCTGAAAACATCTAATGAATAATATCTTTCCTTGGTCATAGCTTAAAGTTTTATAAATTACTTACTAATATATATCATCGTTTTAATATCTTTGTAAGATACAAAATTAAGATGCAAAAAAACATATTAATCACAGGTGGTGCAGGGTTTATTGGGTCACATGTAGTGCGTTTGATGTTGAACAAATACCCTGAGTATCAAATATTTAATTTGGATGCGTTGACCTATGCGGGCAATTTGGAAAATCTAAAGGACATTGAAAATGCCCCTAATTATCATTTTGTAAAAGCTAATATTTTAGAAGCAGATGCATTAAAGCAAATATTTGAAAAGCATGCAATTACGGATGTGATTCATTTGGCTGCCGAATCGCATGTGGACAGGTCCATCGTTTCTCCGTTGGATTTTGTTTATACCAATGTAATTGGAACGGTTAACTTATTAAATACTGCAAAGGAATTTTGGAAAGCGGATTTAAGTTATGAAAATGCACATGATGGTAGTTGGGAGAAAAAAAGAGATCATTTATTTTATCATGTCTCTACCGATGAAGTATATGGTAGTTTAGGAAAAGAGGGGTTATTTACAGAAACCACGGCTTATGACCCTAATTCACCTTATTCTGCAAGTAAGGCTGCCAGTGATCATTTTGTTAGAGCTTATGGGGAAACGTATCATTTGCCAATCGTGATTTCAAATTGCTCCAATAATTATGGACCGAACCATTTTCCTGAAAAATTAATTCCATTATTTATACATAATATAATCAATAAAAAATCATTACCTGTATACGGTGATGGTTTGTATACGCGTGATTGGTTGTATGTGAAAGATCATGCGCGCGCTATTGATATTATTTTTCATCAAGGTAAAAAAGCTGATACTTACAATATTGGTGGATTTAATGAGTGGACCAATATTGATTTGGTAAAATTAATGTGTGTGCAGATGGATGTTAAATTGGGTCGTGCGGTTGGTGAAAGTGAAGCGCTAATTACCTATGTGAAAGACCGTCCAGGACATGACCGCCGTTATGCCATTGACGCCACTAAATTGAATAAGGAATTAGGTTGGTCCCCGTCGGTTACTTTTGAACAAGGTTTAGCGGAAACCATCGAATGGTATTTAAGCAATGGACCTTGGTTAGAAAACGTAACTAGTGGTGCGTATCAGACCTATTATAGCGAAATGTATAGTAATCGCTAATTGGGTAATGGTTCATCGTATTTGAAAATAAATTATCAGAATAATAAATAATAATAAAGCCAATTCCTCAGCATGAAAATTGAAAATACACCATTAAAAGATTGTTTTATTATTCACGATACTGTTCATGGTGATGCAAGAGGCTATTTCATAGAAACTTTTAATCAAAGAGATTTTGCAGCGGCTTCGGGATTAGATATTGTTTTTGTACAGGATAATCAATCAAGATCATCTAAAGGTGTATTGCGCGGATTGCATATGCAAAAAGGAGATGCAGCGCAAGCAAAACTAGTAAGAGTGATAGAAGGAGCCGTATTGGATATTGCAGTAGATTTAAGAAAAGGCTCTCCCAGTTTTGGGCAACATTATGCAATTGAATTAACTGCAGACAATCACAAACAATTTTTTGTACCTAGTGGTTTTGCGCATGGATTTGTGGTGTTAAGTGAAGCAGCTACCTTTTTTTATAAGGTAGATAAATTTTACGAACCTGGCAATGAAGTGGGGATTATGTATAATGACAAGGATTTAAATATTGATTGGAAGTTGCCAACGTCGGAATTAATATTTTCTGAAAAAGATAAAACATTGGGAAGCTTCGCGGAATACGCAGCAAGCTTATAACCATTAAGAATGATGATTTTAGCAAAAAGTGCAAAAACCTAAACACAAAAAAACACTATGAAGGGAATTATATTAGCAGGAGGATCGGGTACAAGATTGTATCCAATTACCAAGGGGATTAGTAAGCAATTAATGCCTATCTATGATAAGCCAATGATTTATTATCCATTGTCTGTGTTAATGTTGGCAGGTATTAAGGAGGTGTTAATCATTACAACACCCGAGGACAATGATCAATTTAAAAGATTATTGGGAGATGGTTCTGAGATAGGTTGCAAATTTAGTTATGCAGTGCAAGCGGTTCCGAATGGGTTGGCGCAGGCGTTTGTTATTGGAGCTGATTTTGTTGGAAATGATAAAGTGGCGTTGGTATTAGGGGATAATATATTTTACGGTGCGGGCTTTAGTAAGTTGGTACAATCCTTTAATGATGTGGATGGTGCAGCTGTTTTTGCTTATGAAGTAAATGATCCTGAGCGTTATGGGGTGGTTGAATTTGATGAAAATAATAACGCTTTATCATTGGAAGAAAAGCCAAAGGCACCTAAGTCAAATTTTGCAGTACCTGGTTTGTATTTTTATGATAATCAAGTCTTTGAAATCGCTAAAAACATACCTGCCTCTCCAAGAGGCGAGTATGAAATTACTGATGTCAATAAAGTATATTTAGAACGTAAGCAATTACAAGTAGGCATCATGAATCGCGGTACGGCCTGGTTGGATACCGGTACTTTTGAGTCCTTGGCAGATGCTTGCGAGTTTGTTCGAGTTATTGAAAAACGTCAAAGCCAAAAGATAGGCTGTATCGAAGAGGTTGCCTTTAGAATGGGCTTTATTGATAAAGCGCAGTTATTGGTTTTGGCTGATAAATACGCTAAAAGTGGCTATGGGGAGTATTTGAGAAATTTGAAAAAGTAGGGGTTGGTCAGCTTTTCATACTATTATTAAGCACCAGAATCAGCCTTCTTGTGTCAGTATAAATCACATTTTTCATCAAACAATGAACAATTTTTAAAAATCATTGTTTATATAGCATGTCAAGTTATTCCATCAAGGATTTAGAACAGGTTACGGGAATTAAAGCCCATACAATTCGTATTTGGGAGCAGCGCTATAATTTTTTACAACCATCGCGTACCGAAACTAATATTCGTTCCTATAGTTCCGAAGAATTGAAGACCATTTTGAACGTTTCCTTGTTAAATAAATATGGGTTTAAAATTTCTCATATTGATAAGATGTCGGCCGATCAAATGGAGAAAAAAATTCTTTCCTTGAACCAAATTGATGCAATTAGGGAAAGGGTAGTGAATGTATTAATTAAGGAGATGGTTTCCTTGAACATGCATGCTTTTGAAAAACAATTAGATCTATATTCTGGACAGAAAGGTGTTGACAAAACGATTACAGAAATTGTATTTCCATTTTTAGAAAGAGTGGGTATTTTATGGATGACCAATCATATCAATCCGGCACAGGAGCATTTGGCAACCAATCTATTGAGGCAAAAAATAATTTTAGGAATTGAGAGACTGCCTGTAGTTTCAGAGCATAATAAGAGCGTTATTTTATTTATGCCTGAAGGTGAACATCATGAAATTGGCATGTTGTTTGTATACTTCTTATTAAAACAAGAGGGGATCTATGTTAATTATCTAGGAGCGAATGTTCCAATGAAAGACCTTTTTTATTTAACTGCAGTAAAGAAGCCTAACTATGTATTTTGCCATTTAACATCCCCGTCAAAAGTGTTTAAATTAGACCGTTTTATTTCACAGATAGGTCAAGTAAGCAATACAACCCCCGTGATGCTATCAGGATTGTTCATGAAGGATTATAAAGGAAAACTGTCCGAGAATATAGCAGTCAAGAAAAGCCTAGCTGAAGTGATTCAACTTATTCAAGCTATTTAATACAATTCCCTTAGGCTTCTTTTTTTCAAAAACTTTCATATAATTGTATATTAACTATATAAACATTATATAAATAATATATATCTAATTTACATTACGCTCTTTTTTCATTTTGTTTAATATTATTTTAAAAAAATTAAATAAAATAGTTACTAAAGTCATATTTTTGTTTAACTTTATACATTAAATGTTAAACATAATAATATGTCAACCGCAGAATTTACACTCTTACTAACTGAAAATGCTGATTTTTTAAAGCCTTTTGCTATTAATTTGACGAAGGATCATGAATCTGCAAAGGATTTATTTCAAGATACTTTATTTAGGGCTTTGTCCAATAAGGATAAGTATAATGTAGGTACAAATATTAAGGCATGGTTATATACGATCATGCGTAATATTTTTATTAATGATTATCGTCGTAAGGCGAAGCAGGCCACAGTTTTGGATAATAGTCCGAATGATTTTTTGATTGATCAAACCAGGGTCAAGGTATTAAATGACGGAGTTACTAATTTAAATTTAAAAGAGGTAAATAAAATGATTTATGATTTACCAGATTTGTTTAGAACCCCATTTATTTTGTATTTTGAAGGCTATAAATACAATGAAATATCAGATGCGTTAAATGAACCGCTTGGTACTATCAAAAGTAGAATTCACTTTGCGCGTAAGATATTGAAACAAAAAATAGAGCGATATTAATCAATGACAACAAAATCCAAAAAAGCATTAGTGATCGGTGCCGGTTTTGCAGGCTTATCTGCTGCTTCTTTTTTAGCAAAAAAAGGTTGGGAAGTAACTATCATTGAAAAAAATGAAATGGCTGGTGGGCGTGCACGAAAATTTGAAGCGGAAGGATTTACATTTGATATGGGCCCAAGTTGGTATTGGATGCCAGATGTATTTGAAAAATATTTTGGTTCTTTTGGAAAAAAGGTTTCCGATTTTTATGAAATACAAAGATTAGATCCCTCTTATCGTGTTTATTTTGAAAAAGCAACTTGGGATTTACCTGCGAACTATGAGGCATTGAAAAACTTGTTTGAATCCATAGAGCCGGGTTCGGGTAATGCCTTAGATTTATTTTTAGCAGAAGCAAAGTATAAATATGAAGTGGGCGTAGGTAAATTAGTTTATCAGCCAAGTATATCCATCACTGAGTTTATTGATTTTGAATTAATTAAAGGGGTGTTTAAGTTAGATGTTTTTCAGTCCATGAAAACGCATATTGCCCGTTACTTTAAGCATCCTTATATCCAGTTTTTAATGGAGTTCCCTGTATTATTCTTAGGAGCACTTCCTGAAAATACACCTGCGCTATATAGCTTAATGAATTATGCAGATATTAAGGGTGGTACTTGGTATCCCAAACATGGCATGTATAGTATTGTAGAAGCGATGGTTAAAGTAGCTATGTCATTGGGTGTGCAATTTAAACTAGGAGAGGAGGTTATGCAAATTGTGGTTGAAAACGGCATTGCAACAAAGGTTATTTCGAAAGTGAATGAAACGGGGTTACAGGAAAATTATACATTTGATGTGTTAATTGGTGCTGGTGATTATCATCACATTGAGACCAATTTATTGGAAAAAAAATACCAAAGTTATTCCGAAAAATATTGGGACAGTCGGGTTTTGGCGCCAAGTTCCCTATTGTATTATGTTGGACTAAATAAAAAATTGAAGGACGTTACACATCATTCATTGTTTTTTGATTCCGACTTCTCAGTGCATGGCAGTGAAATATATAGCAACCCAATGTGGCCATCTAATCCGCTATTTTATGCCAGTGTGCCTTCTGTTACGGATCCTACTGTTGCTCCAGTTGGATGTGAAAATTTATTTTTACTCATTCCAATAGCAGCTGGCTTAGAGGGGGATACAGCGGATGTTCGCGAAAAATATTTCAACTTGATTATTGAGCGATTAGAAAAAAAATGGGGGCAAACAATCACCGATGCAATTGTATATAAGCGTTCATACGCAGTAGCTGATTTTAAGCAAGATTATCATTCATTTAAAGGAAATGCATACGGATTAGCAAATACCTTACTTCAAACCGCATTTTTAAAGCCAAGTTGTAAAAGTAAAAAAGTAAAAAACCTATATTACACTGGTCAATTAACGGTACCTGGCCCAGGGGTGCCCCCAAGTTTAATTAGTGGGGAAGTAGTCGCAAATTTAATATGCAAACAATTTAATAAACTTTAAAAATTATGTCAACCTTAAACTTGTATGATCAAGCTACGGCCTATAGTAGTAAGTATACAACCTTAATGTATAGTTCAAGTTTTTCTTCTGCTATAAAGTTATTGCATAAGGATTTGAGACAACCTATATTCGACATATATGGCTTTGTTCGTTTTGCAGATGAAATTGTAGATACTTTTCATGATTATGATAAAGTAGCGTTATTGCAACAATTTAAATTGGATACCTATCAGGCATTGGCACAAGGAATCAGCATGAATCCCATTTTACATAGGTTTCAATTAACTTTTAATAAATACAAGATTGATCCTGCTTTATTAGATGCGTTTTTATTGAGTATGGAAATGGATTTATCTAAACAGCAGTATGATGATCAAACATACAACACCTATATCTATGGTAGTGCTGAAGTGGTTGGTTTAATGTGTTTGTATATTTTTTGCGAGGGTAATCAAGCCCAATTTGAAGAATTAAAGCCGTCTGCACAAAGTTTGGGCGCAGCTTTTCAAAAAGTAAATTTTTTAAGGGATATCAAGGCGGATTTTGAAGGTTTGGATAGAATGTATTTCCCTAATTGTGATTTTTCTAATTTTTCACAAGAAGATAAAGATAAAATTGAGGAGGATATTCAAAATGATTTTTCTATTGCACTTGATGGCATTAAACACTTGCCATTAAAGGCGCGTTTTGGGGTATATGTCGCTTTTAAATATTACTATTCTTTATTTAAAAAAATAAAAAAAGTACATCCACATTCAATTTTGAAAACAAGAATTAGGATTCCTGATTATGGGAAAATTTTCATTTTAGCCAAGGCAAGCATTCGAAGTCAATTAAATTTATTTTAAAATTCAATAAGTGGAGCAAGTTATATTAGTAGATGTGGACGATTGTGAAATTGGTGTCATGGAAAAAATGGAAGCACATAAGCTAGCTGTTTTACATAGAGCGTTTAGTGTTTTTCTATTTAATCCTCAGGGCAAAATGTTGTTACAACAAAGGGCTTTAACCAAATACCATAGCGCTGGCTTATGGACCAATACTTGCTGCAGCCATCCACGGCCAGGGGAGACACTGGAAAATGCGGTTATAAGAAGGTTGACGGAGGAAATGGGTATTACAGCAAAGGTTTTTAAGGCATTCGATTTTATATATCAGGCAGAATTGCCTGATCATTTAAACGAACACGAATTCGATCATGTTTTTATAGGAAATTTTGATGATGAAGTGCGTCCTAATCATTTAGAAGTTGCTAATTTTGTATACCAAAGTATTGAAGAGATTGACGCCAACTTGCAATCACACCCTGAGAAATACACGGTATGGTTTAAAATTGCTTTTCCAAAAGTGGTTGAGTGGTATCAAACTAATTCTTCATTAAGTTAAAATATATTTTTATGAGTTTTTTATTTGTAATGTTATTGACATTTTTAGTTATGGAAGGAATTACTTGGTTAACGCATAAGTATGTCATGCATGGATTTTTATGGGTTTTACATGAGGATCATCACCAACCTACCGGACATATCTTTGAAAAGAATGACGCATTTTTTTTAATATTTGCTATTCCAAGCATGCTATGTATATTTTTTGGGACATTTAAAAATATGCCATGGTTAGCTGGTTTAGGAACTGGGGTTGCGATGTATGGGTTTGCTTATTTTGTAGTTCATGAAGTGATCATTCACCAACGTATCAAATGGTTTACACGTTCCAATATTCGTTATATCAAGGTATTGCGCTGGGCACATAAAATGCATCACAAGCATTTAGACAAGCATGAAGGGGAAAGCTTTGGCATGTTATATGTATCAAAAAAATATTGGGATAAAGTAAAGCGCGACGAAGCAATACAAAATAATGGGTAAATATTTATGAGTCATGCAAATTCGCCAAGCCCAACTGGATTAACCTATGATTATATAATCGCAGGTGCCGGAGGTGCTGGATTATCCTTATTGCATTACCTACTAGCTTCTCCTATTCTGTCAAATAAGCAAATTTTAGTAATTGATCAATCATTGAATAAAACCAATGATCGAACCTGGTGTTTTTGGGAGATCAGTGCTCATGAGTTTGAATCATTGGTGCATCATCGTTGGGATGCCATTTCGATCCATGCGGAATCCTTTTCAAAAGCATTTCCCACATCCCCCTTTTTATATAAAATGATACAAGGGATTGATTTTTATAATTATGTAATGACTGCTGCTAAATTAAAGCCAAACGTTCATTGGGTGGAAGCAGTAATTTCAAACATTACAGAAACTAATGTTGACCATACACATAAGGAAGTGTTACTCGAGTGGGAGGGTGGATTTGCCAAAGGGAAGATGGTATTTACAAGCATCCTTCCTTTTCAAATGAATAATCTACTAAGTGCAACAAAATACGATTCAGTTAAAAAGTCGGCTACTCATTTGCCTTTTTTATGGCAACACTTCAAAGGAAGAACTGTTACTTTTAATCAACAGGTATTTGATCCAAAAATAGCAAGATTAATGGATTTTAATGTGCCACAACATGGGGCCACTGCATTTATGTATTTATTGCCAATCAACGAGATGCAGGCATTGGTAGAATATACCTTGTTCTCTGATCAAATTTTACAAATCTCTGATTATGATAAAGTGTTAAATGAATATTTAGCGAAGCATTATCCTGATTGTAATTACACTATTCAACATGAGGAGATAGGTGCAATCCCGATGACCCAACAAGTTTTTTCAAATTATAAAGCACCTATATACCCTATTGGGGCATTAGGCTTAGCCATTAAAGCAAGTACAGGATATGCATTTCAGTTTATTCAGCAACAATGTAAAAGTATTGTTAGACAATTAGAACAAGGGTCTGCAATAAATACGAATGTTCATAATACCAGGCATCGTTTTTATGATGCTGTTTTATTGCATATTTTATATTACCACAAAATGGAAGGTGCTGAAATATTTAAAAGAATATTTGCCAAAAATAAAGCGGCTACTGTTTTTAAGTTCCTTTCCAATACGTCTACCTTATGGGAAGATATTCAAATAATGCGCTCCCTACCCACGCGTATCTTTTTACCTGCAGCGATTACTGTTTTGTGTCGGCGGGGATAGGTTACTGCTTTTTCATTTTTATTTTACTAATTTTACACTATGGCCTTGTAGTATAACGGATAGTACATGAGTTTCCGAAACTCCAAATCCAAGTTCGATCCTTGGCGAGGCCACTAATCCTTTCAACGAAGTTGAAAGGATTTTTTATTAAAGCGGATATATGATATTTAATTTTTTTGTTTTAAATTAGTAGTAATGAAAAAGCACCTGCTGTTATTTACTTACCTTTTGTCATTCCAGTTGACACAAAGTCAAACTCCAGTTGTACATCTGCAAACGGAAGTATTAGTCATTGGCGGTACGGCGAGTGGTATAAGCGCTGGAATTCAATCCGCAAGGTTAGGCGTAAATACTTTAGTGGTAGAAGAAACGCCTTGGCTGGGGGGTATGTTAACGTCGGCAGGGGTGCCGGCATTTGATGGAAATAATGCCATGCCTGCTGGATTATTTGGTGAATTTCGCCAACATTTATATGATTATTATGGTGGTGCGAATGCAGTTTCAACGGGTTGGGTAAGTAATACATTATTTGAACCACATATTGGAGATAGTATTTTTAAATCAATGGCGCGGAATGAAAAGTATTTAACAGTAAAATATCATTACCAATTTAAAAATATAATTAAAAATGGTAATTCAATCATTGGTGCAGAATTCTATGATATAAATACAGGCACTCCATTAGTCGTAAAAGCAAAAATGGTCATTGATGCCACTGAGTTAGGAGATGCCTTGGCTTCCGCCAAAGTTCCTTATGATCTTGGTATGGAATCCAATGATATTACCGGTGAACAAGTAAATTTGGCGGGTGCCAATGACATCATACAGGATATCACCTATGTAGGTATTTTAAAAGATTACGGTTCTCCACAACCATTGATTGCCAGGCCGACAAATTACGATTCCACCGAATTTGATGGGAGTAATACGTCTTTTTATAAAGATACCAACCGGAAACGCCCTTCGGTGGATGCAAAAAAAATGTTAGAATACGGCAAGCTACCCAATAATAAATACATGTTAAATTGGCCCATTTACGGCAACGATATTTATTTAAATGTGGTGGAGAAAACACCAAAGCAAAGGGAGGAATTACTTGAACAGGCAAAGCAACAAACACTAAGATTTGTTTATTTTATTCAAAAGGATTTAGGTTTTAAAAATTTGTCACTTGCGGATGATGAATTTCCGACCAAGGATAAATTAGCGTTATATCCTTATCATCGAGAATCTCGAAGAATGCATGGGATGGTACGCATGCTGGTGCAACATATATCTAAACCATTTGACACACCACAGCCTTTGTATACAACTGGTATTGCAGTGGGGGATTATCCAGTTGACCATCACCATAAAAAAAATAGTGTTGCACCACAACATTTAGAATTTTTCCCAGTACCATCTTTTAATATCCCATTGGGGGCTTTAATTCCAAAAGACGTAAGAAATTTTATTGTTGCTGAAAAGTCAATAAGTGTTTCAAATATTGTCAATGGTACTACAAGGCTTCAGCCCTGTGTGATGCAAATTGGGCAAGCGTCAGGTTTATTGGCTGTATTAAGTATTAAAAACAAGGTAGATCCTAAAAATATTTCCGTACGTCAAGTGCAACATGCCTTATTGGATGCGAATGGATATATCATGCCCTATAAGGATGTGACACAAAAGGATCGCTATTTTAAAGCAATCCAGAAAATAGGGGCTACCGGCTTATTACGTGGAGTGGGTGTGCCAACTGGATGGGCAAATGCAACTTATTTTAATCCCAATGAAAGGGTAAAATCTGATGAATTTAATACATCCTGGACAAAAAAATTTCCTGATTTAAAATTATCCCAAACAAATGAGCTTTCCATATTAGATGCGATTTTTATTGCTTCTCATTTATCAAAAAGGCCCATCAAAATAATAAATAATGAATTTGAGCAAAAATGGAAATCAATCGGGCTAGAAAATTATGATTTGCAAAGACCCATTTTACGCTATGAATTAGCGGCCATCTTAGATCAATACAATGTTTTTAATATTTTTGATGTTGATATTTATGGAAATTTTACCAAGTGGTAATTCTACTATTTTTCAGGCGCTAATTTTTGCGTGTAAGTTTTATTGAATTGGTAACTAATGGTCAATTTAAAATTTCTGACGTTAGTTATACTATAGCTATCAATGATAAAATTGGGGCCTTCTGTATGACCTTTATATTTAGTTAAACCAAAAGGATCGGTTGCTGAAACATTTATATTCACCTTTTTGTTCATTAATTTTCGTTGCAAACTAATTTGCATACTTATATTACTTCTTGATATTCCCTGTGGCGTTGCAAAGCTGTTGTATTTATTGTTTGCTTCAATGGTGGTAAGGCTATTGGGCATAAAGCTATAGTTGAGACCAGTATAGTAGGAGCCGCCATCCATGTATTTGTACATGATTTTATCAATTGGACTATATTTGTTATAATGCATACCTGAGCTCAAATTAACTTTAAACTTTCTAGTGATGGTAATGCCTGACCAAAAATTAAAATGATATTCCTCTTGGTCAGAAATATTTTGGTAGGTGGTTTGAGTTCTACCTGTAGCCACTAGCGTTCGAATTGTAGTAAATACATCTTTTACTTTATTGTATCCAAAACTGCTATTGATATTTAATTTATTGGAGTTGTAACCTAAATTATATTCGATATTTTGCGTTAATGTAGGATTGATTAATGGATTTCCAAAACGTATATTATAGGGGTCGGTGTAATCAATATTTGGATTAAGCTCCATAATGCTAGGCCTTCTAATTGTTTCTCTAATGGTAATCGTGCTATTTAATTTACTGCTAAATTCTTTCCTGAAAGAAATATTGGGTAAAAAACGCCAATAGTCATTCCTTGTATTTGGAGTAACGCCTTTAAGAAAATGAAAGCTGGTTAAGGTATACTCTGCTTGTTCTCCGATTGATATACGCCAACCTTTATTTAAAAGAAAAGTAATACCAATTCGACTTGTCGTTATACCTTGATTAAAAATAAAATTACTACTCAATAATTCATTATCAGTAATTGTATTGGTTGCTTTATTTAAATAGGATGCATTTAATATAGTATGATCGTCGTTATTGGTAAAGTTAACTCCCGTAATAAGGAGAAATTTCTCATTTTTAAACCAAGGTTTAAAATAATTTGTTATTATATAAAAGGAAGTAGTATAAGTATCAATAAATTGGTTTTGGGTGGAATCCTGACCACTCGGTGTTAAATCATTTAAAAGATATTGCTGATAAAAGCTTTTATCATTCACCCCTTTTCCAAAATTCAGTCCAGTATGAATATTTAATTTTTCACTCTTTTGTTTTGCTCCTTTCCAGTTATAGGTGCCAGAAAACCCATGATTATAAGTATTGCCATCATAATCGACGGTTCTTTTACTTGCTCTCCATATTTGTGCTTTATTATTTACATTGGTGTAGTCCGCATTGGTCACATTGTCAATATTACTTATGATGCCCTGGTATACCAGCTCTATGTTTTTTCGTTTATTAATATCAATATTGGATTCCAGTCGTACAGTTGGACTGGTAGTTTTATTGACGTAGTTACTCTTGGTATAGAAGAAATTGGTTGAATCTGTATAAATGTTTTGTCTTGTGGATCTGGAATTGCCAATTACATTATATTTAGCAATATTGAAATGTCCGTTGAACGTTATTTTTTTTGATTTATAACTTAGATAAGTCCCTCCTGTTCTTTGTCCATTGGTGCCCGCACTTAACCAAAGCTTTTGGTAATAGCCTACGCGCCCTTTTTTAGTAACAATATTAATGACACTTCCATCGTAAGTTGCATATTCGGGTGGGGGCGTTTGCATTAACTCTACTTTCTCTACCATATTAGCGGGTAAGCTTTCGAGTAATTCAGACAGCTGTTGCGCATTCAAGTTGGAAGGTTTTTCATCTATTAAAATAAGCGGTGCTTTTCCTTTTACAGTAATACTGCCATCTGGATTGGCGTTGACCATCGGCATATTTTTTAACATTTCAGCGGTGCTCGCGCCATTGCTTAATGGGCTTTCGCCAACATTATAAGTTAGGATACCATCTTTTTCTTCAATTAACTTTTTTTCCGAATACACCACCACTTCTTGTAACATGCTCGAAGAATCCTTCAATTGAATTTCACTAAAATAGATTTCATCTTTTTCTGCTCTCAACAATATACTGTCAATGGTAAATAAAGAAAACCCAAGTGCGTGTATATTTATTTTATAGTAATCAAATGGAATTTTTTCAAACAAAAATTCTCCGTTTTTATCGGAGGTAACTATTTTATTATTTTTTGCATCAGACTTAGAATACAACATAACTGTTGATCCAGGAACAGGCTTTCCGTTTTTTGCATCTTGAATGGTCCCAGAAAGGTTCCCTACAAATTTCGGTTTCAATGTAGTTTGGCCGATGCCATGGATCGTCCAAAGCAAAGAAAATATGATGATAAATTGATATTTCATGTAGCCTGCCAAAACTAAACAATTATGATAAAAAAAAGGCTTCATTTTGATGAAGCCTTTAGATATTTTATAAGTGGTACCTTATTTCAAAGAAGCGAGGTCAATGACAAAGCGATATTTGACATCTCCTTTAAGCATTCGGTCGTATGCCTCATTAAATTTTTGCATAGGAATTACTTCTATCTCAGAAACGATATGATGTTCCGCACAATAATCCAACATCTCCTGTGTTTCTTTCATGCCACCAATACATGAACCAATCACGCTGCGTCTATTCGTAACCAATGAAAAAGGCTGCACTTTAGGTGACTCAATGGGCAATCCTACTACCATTAATTTTCCATCGATGCCTAATAAATTTAAATAGCTAGTATAGTCGTGATTTGCAGAAATGGCATCAAGTATAACATCAAAATAACTGCTATACTTAAGCATTGCTTCTTTATCAGTGCTCACTAAAAAATGGGTAGCACCTAGTTTTTTTGCATCTGCTTCTTTTGATGGTGATGTACTTATTACTGTTACCTCGGCGCCAAATGAAACTGCAAATTTCACACCCATATGACCAAGGCCACCTAAACCTACCACAGCCACCTTCATTCCTTTTTTTACACCTGCATAAACCAAGGGGGAATAGGTGGTGATTCCTGCACATAATAAGGGGGCAACTGCTGCTAATGGCAATTTTGGAGATATCTTAAAAGTATAGTATTCGTCTACAACAATTTTAGTGGAATAGCCACCCATGGTAATATGGTCACTGTTTCTTTCTTTGTTATTGTAAGTGCCAACAAAACCTTCTTCGCAATATTGTTCTAAATCTTGCGCGCATGTTTTACAGGTTTTGCAACTATCTACCATCACGCCTACACCAGCAAGATCGCCCACTTTGAACTTAGTCACATTAGTTCCTACGGGTAAAACGGTACCCACAATTTCATGCCCGGGTACCATTGGGTATTGTGATCCACCCCATTCATTTTTTACTTGATGTAAATCACTATGACAAACGCCACAAAATAAAATGTCAAT
>SYEV01000090.1 GCA_005800655.1 Bacteroidota bacterium | reverse complement strand
TCTGAAGGGTTATATTTAATTGTAGCTAATAGATCTGTTGTTCTTTTTTTACCCGAAACCATCATTTGCCCCATTCCTTTAAACTGATAGGTAGTGGCATCCACTGGCGTTACCGTAGCCGAAGTGAGTACAAAACTTATTGTTGGAAAACTGGTAACTTTTAATGATTTATATGCTATTTTATCCATCAATACCCCTTTGGTACTTTTCAATGTTTCAGCACCAGCTGAAAACGATAAAGAAGCTACTCCAACTAATTTTTCATTTGTTAGGGTCATAATGGCTTCCGCTTTACCTTGCTCTGAATTCATGGTCCAATCATGCATGGTTGAGGTGCCGTCAATCTTTATTGAACCGTTGGATGAAGCAACTTTTAATTGACTATGGCTAATAAATGGGATTAGTGTGAGTATAGACAGCAATACAAGAAAAAGTGATTTATGTAATTTCATAGCTAATATTTTGATTAAATAATGACCATGACTGGCCTTAATTTGAACACAAAACTATTTGCTAAAATGAAAGTAAAATATGAGTTACATCAACCATTTAGATGACATAAGTCATTCCTACAATAAATTTTGTTCGTCTATAAATTATAACAATTGGGGATTCGACAACTTACTATTTGCCGATACAGAATTTGGAAAAAATAAAATCCAATTGATCTTCGCTAGTGATTTCACCTGTAATAGTGCCTAGATAATGTAGTGCTTGTCGAATATCTAATGCGAGTAAATCGCCAGTAACATTTTGTAATAAACCCGTTTCAATATCATTCAATGCAAGCAATAATTTTTTTAATGAACTAACGTGTCGCGCATTAGTAACAATGGTGCCTTCTTTTTTTAATTGATCTCCTACCACTTTTTGCGTGATGGCATGTTTTAATGCTACTATATTGTTTTTATCTTTTGCAGAAATAAAAACAATACTTTCAAAATTATTAAATTTGGTAAGCACATCCCCTGTAGTCAAATCCATCTTATTCCCCACCAAAATAATTTTATCTAAGCCAATCTCCTTTTTCCATTTATGAATTTGTTCGGAACTGGTTGTATTCACATCAAACAATGCAATCACAATATCTGCTTGAATAATTTTTTCCTTACTCTTATCTATACCCATCTGTTCAATCACATCCCCAGTTTGCTGCCTGATACCAGCAGTATCAATTAACTTATATAATACACCATCAATATTTAATAGCTCTTCCACGGTATCTCTTGTAGTTCCTGGAATTTCACTTACTAAGGCTCTTTGCTCATTCAATAAGGTGTTTAACAAAGTAGACTTTCCTGCATTGGGTTTTCCCACAATGGCTACTTGCACCCCGTTCTTTATTACGTTACCTAATTTAAAAGATTCCAATAGAATACTTGTTTTCAATTGCAATTGTTGCACTAAAACTTCCAACTCTTTTTTATTTGCAAATGCAACATCTTCCTGTGAAAAATCAAGTTCTAATTCAATCAAAGCAGAAAATTTAATTAGTTTTTCACGCATTAGCTTTAGATCATCTGAGAATCCGCCTTTCAAATTATATAAAGCTGCTTGGCGGGATGCTTCTGTATTACTTGCAATTAAATCAGCCACCGCTTCTGCTTGTGTTAAATCCAATTTTGCATTTAAAAAAGCACGCTGTGTAAATTCCCCAGGTTTTGCAAGTCGTGCTCCCTCCTGTATCATTAATTGCAATAAACTATCCTGAATGAAAGGAGAACCATGACAGGAAATTTCAACCACCTCTTCGCCAGTATACGATTTTGGTGCGAGATATAATGTGACCACTACTTCATCAATCACGATATTATCAAATTGAATTTTACCAAAATGAACGGTATGTGTTTTTTGTAATAGTAAATTTTTCTTTGGAAAAACACCATTAACAATGTCAATTGCGCGCGCGCCACTTAATCTAATTACTGCAATAGCGCCAATGCCGGGCGCAGTAGCCAAGGCTACAATCGTATCATTCCAATTACTTATATTTTCGCGCATATGCAAAGGTAACTTTTTGGCGTTTATTTCGCCTTCAAATAATGGCAGTTTAGCTTAATTACAAGGCAAAAAAAATCCTTCTCGATTATCACGAGAAGGATTTTATATTTTTTTTCGTTTGAATTAGTCTTCTGAAACCATGAAAACAATGGCTTGACGATGGCGGTAAATTACATTACGACCATTTTGAACAGCTGGCTTCCATTTTGGACCTCTTTGGATAACACGAACGGCTTCATCTTTTGTACCATATCCTGGATCATTCTCTGCTTTTACTTCAGAAATTGAACCGTCTTTTGATACGATAAAAGATACCACCACACTATATTTTCCAGTAGGGGCGCCATTTTCAACTGGCAAATCCCTGTTTAAGGTTCTTTCCAAATAACGAATCCAACCTTGTTGTCCACCTGGGAATTCAGCAGGTATTTGTACTACGGTGAAAATTTTATTTTCATCGTCTTCCTTTGGTGCTTCCACGATAGCAGTGCTTTCAACTGGAGCAACCACACCTTCATCCTTCGTTCCCTCTTGGTTAAATGTACCAATTTTAGTATCCTCAAGTTTCTCTACTTCCTTAATTTCATCTTCTTCCTTCACTTCCTCGTCTTTTACAATCTTAGGGGGCGTGAATTTAGTGACTTCCACTTTAGGAGGTTCTTGCTTAGGCGGAGGCGGCGGTGGCGGTTCAGGTTTTTTCTCATCCTGAACATTTTCTAATGAAAGATCCACTGCAACAACTTCTGCTTGTTTTTTCTTGACAGAGTTAGAAAGTATCGCACCTACAGAAAGTAGCAAAGTAAGCGCCAACATACCAATCATTCCAGACTTGATACGTTGATTGTACGTTTTGCGAAGTTCGTAAGCACCATAATCCTTATTTCTGCCTTCAAAAACCAGGTCTAGAAAATCGGCGGTTAATATTTTATTTATATCCATTTTTAATGCTTTTAATTGCTTGTAGGAGATTGTGAACTCTTATCAGAAATAGAAACTAGTTGCGCCTCACCTTCTGAAATATCTACTAATGCATATTTTTTAACTACATTAATAGCCATCTCATCCAAAATATCCACTACATTTTGATAATTGCAGTCGGCACTAGGTTTGATAACTACTACGAAATCTTTTTCTGGATTTTCAGCGTCTCTAGAACGGCTTCTTACATCCGCCTTCTTTTTTAATATAATTTCACGAATTGAATTTTCTCCATTATATGAAGCAGACAAAAAATTTGAACCATCTGCTTTTAATTGCCCTTCATAATAATAAATATGATTATCCGCGCCCATCATAATAGTAAGTACGCCTGATTCCTTCGCTTTGTTTTGGTCCTCTGGGATTACTTTATCATCAGGCAAAAACAGTTTAAATGCTGTTGGCTGACTCATTGTAGTAGTGAATATAAAAAAAGTAATCAACAAAAATCCTAAATCCACCATCGGTGTTAAATCCACACGCGTTGATAGTTTTTTTCCTTTTTTGACTCCTGGTCCTTTTTTATGGCCACCGCCCGAGGTATCTAATTCTGCCATATCAGTAACTTTTTATTAGTTATAAAATTTAATTATCCTGTTCCTCACCGCTGATTGACTTTTTGTAAAGTTCAGATCCAACAGGGGCATTTTCAGGATTGGTTACCATTTGGAATTTCAATAAATCGTTTTTCTTAAATGCAACAATTACATTTTTGAATGAAGGATATTTAGACACATTGTCCCCTTTTAATAAAAGGTCCATTTTAGTGCCCGCATAGGCTTCCTTCACTACTTGCATCCAAATGATTAACTCATTATTGGTACTGTCCTTACATGGTATACCAGGTAATTGGTCTCCTTTTCTGTTTTCTTCGGGAATGGCTAAAAAAGAATTTAAGCCGCTAAATGGAGCTCCGATGAAGCCTGCTTTTTTAAATGCAGGAACATTGATTCCTAAATTGCGTGTTGTATTTAATGTATTTGCTACCACTTCTCTTTTTTGCTCATCATCTATCGTCAGAAATACTTTACCATCTTTATCAATCGTAATCAAAACAAAGTCCTTGCTTGGTGCAATTTTTGAAGCAACAGAACTTGGTGTGGTCACTGCAATTGCTTCGGCTGGCTTAAACTTTGTCGTTAAGATGAAGAAAGACAATAAAAGGAAAGCCACATCGCACATGGCTGTCATGTCGATATTGGTACTCTTACGAGGTAATTTGGCTCTACCCATTGTATAGTCTTTTAAAAATTATTAGGTGCTAACACCTAAATTAAATTACGTTGTTTTCTACTATTTGTAGTTTGCTGCGAAGCTTTGTGTTAATGTGAAACCAGACTCATCGATACCATAAGTGATACCGTCAATTCTTGTAGTGAACACATTATACATGATGATTGCAACAGCAGATGTACCAATACCTAATGCAGTATTATACAATGCCTCAGAAATACCTTGCGATAATTCACGTGCTGCTTCACCACCACCTTCTTCACCTAATTTAGAGAAAGAACGAATCATACCTAATACCGTTCCGAACAAACCTAATAAGGTTGCAACTGAAGCAATAGTAGATAAGAAAACTAAATTCTTCTCCAACATTGGTAATTCCAATGCAGTAGCTTCTTCAATTTCTTTTTGAATATTTAATACTTTTTGGTCTGTATCTAATTCAGTATTTGAAATCATTTCTTTATACTTTTTCAAACCTGATTTCATTACATTACCTACAGATCCTTGTTGCTTATCACACTCAGCTAAAGCTTTATCCACTTCTTTATTCGCTAAATGAAATTGTACTTTACGAACAAATTGTGCAATGTTTCCTTTTCCAGCTGCTTTTTTGATTGTCATTAATCTTTCAATAACAAAAGTTAAAACGATTAATAAACTACCAATTAAAATTGGAACCACAATACCACCCTCATACATTTTAGTAAATGTTCCTTTTGGTCCTTTGTGCGAAGGCCAAAATCCACCACTTGGATCTGGAGTTGTGAAATTACTAGCGTTACCTAGCACAAAACGCCAAATAACATAACCTGCTACGATACACGCGATAGGTGCTAATGTAGCAATCAAGTTTCCGCCTTCTTGAGGCTGTGCAGCGCTCTTAGCAGTTGCAGTTGATTTTGAAAGATCAGCCATGATTCAATTGATTTTAGTTTAAAATTATTTTTTTAATTACCCTTGATAACTTCGAACCCCATTTTCTCTCAAAAATGTAAATTAATAGTTATTAAGGGCTTACAAAATAGGTAATTTATTGGTCCAAACAAATTTCCAAGTATTTTTTTATTATAAAGTTTTACAAAAAAGCTTCGGTGTCATGAATCTTGTATATTTACTCCTCTATTTTATAAAATAATAATGTTTAATATGAAAAAAATCATGCTCGTTTGTAGCCTTTTTGTACTCATGCAAAACCAGGTTCAAAGTCAACGTCCTAGCGGTCCTAGACCCGATCAAATGCCTGGACAACGCCCTGATACCAGTGGCGTAAAAAAGGATATCCCACCTGTAAAAGCAGGCCCCAAAGCCTATGGGGAAGTGATCACCAAAAAAGCGATAAGCCAGAAAGGTGTTTTTACTGTACATTTTTTAGATGATAAATTTTATTTTGATATTTCAGACCAATTAATTGGAAGGGAACTTTTAGCAGTTACTCGTTTTGTTAAGGTTCCAGGGGGTGCGCGTAAATATGGTGGTGAAGAAGTAAATGAACAAACCATTACATTTGAAAAAGGCCCAAATCACCGCATATTTATGCGCGTGGTAACTCTTATTAGTAGAGCAGACTCTACACAAACCATCGCAAAAGCTGTGAAAAATTCCTATTTAGACCCAATTGTGGCTTCTTTTGACATTAAAGCCATTGGTAAGGACTCAAATAGCTCCATTATTGATGTAACTGACTTTTTTAAAGGCGACAACCAAGCTGTCAGTTTGAGTACCAATGAGAAACGTTCTTTTAATCTAAGTGCTCTAGCACCAGACCGCTCATTTATACAAAGCATCAAGTCCTACCCTAAAAATATTGAAATTAGGACTGTTAAAACCTACTCCGCATCTGCTGGTGGGGGTTTAGGTAGTCCATTGGGTGGTGGTAGCGCTATTCCAGCTGTAAGTAATGCTGGGGCAGTTACTTTTGAATTAAATACATCGGTATTATTATTACCTGAGGTACCCATGAATCGCCGTTTATTTGATCCAAGGGTGGGTTATTTCGCAGATAATTTTGTAGAATATTCAGATGACCAACACAAGGTAGAAAGCCAAACCTTCGCTGTGCGTTACAGATTAGAACCAAAGCCTGCAGATATGGAGAATTATAAGAAAGGCATGTTGGTGGAGCCGGCAAAACCAATTGTTTACTATATCGATCCAGCGACTCCAAAAAAATGGGTGCCGTATTTAATCGCAGGGGTGAATGACTGGAATGTAGCATTTGAAAAAGCAGGATGGAAAAATGCCATCAGTGGAAAAGAATGGCCGAATGATAGTACCATGAGTTTAGAAGATGCGCGTTACTCTGTTATTCGTTATTTCGCATCTGACATTGAAAATGCATATGGCCCGCAAGTGCATGATCCAAGAAGTGGTGAAATTTTAGAAAGCCATATTGGCTGGTACCACAATGTGATGAATTTAGTGCATGATTGGTTTATGATACAAACTGCTGCAGTAGACAGCAATGCGCGTAAAATGAAATTTGATGATGCGTTAATGGGACAATTGATTCGCTTTGTATCCTCTCACGAAGTTGGGCACACTTTAGGTTTGAGACATAATATGGGAAGCAGTAGTAAAACACCTGTTGAAAAATTAAGAGACAAAAAATGGGTGGAAGCAAACGGACATACCGCATCTATTATGGATTATGCACGTTTTAACTATGTTGCACAACCGGAAGATAATATTAATGAATCTGGTTTATTCCCACGTATTGGAGATTATGATAAGTGGGCTATTCAATGGGGTTATACTTACACAGGACAATCAGATGTCAATGAAGATAAAAAAGAAAATAACAAATGGATTATTGCTAATTTAAAAAATAATCCAAGAGTTTGGTTTGGTGGCGAAGGATATGGTTCTGATCCACGTGCACAAACGGAAGACTTAGGGGATAATTCAGTTTTAGCAAGTGAATATGGTATTAAAAACTTAAAACGCATCCTAGTTAAATTACCAGAATGGACAAAAGAAGAAGCAGATAAATATGAAAACTTAAATGATATTTATATGCAATTGGCTGGCCAATTCAACAGATACATGAACCATGTTGCTAAAAATATTGGTGGTGTTTATGAGAACATTAAGAGTGTCGAAGAACCAGGTGATGTTTATACACCTACCCCAGTAGCGATACAAAAAAGTGCGATGGCATTTTTACAAAATCAATTATTCAGTACGCCGAAATGGTTATTGGATAATACAATTTTGAATAAAATTTCTAACCCTGTTGCTAATGAGCGTGTACAAGGAATTCAAACAAGTGTGTTAAGAAGCTTGCTTGATAAAGGCCGCTTATTAAGATTAACAACGAGTAGTACTCGTTTCAGTAATGCAAGCTATGCATTAACCGAAATGATGGATGATGTAAGAAAAGGATTGTTTAGCGAATTGGCTACTCAAAAAGCAACGGATGTATTCCGTCGTAACTTACAAAAGACTTATGTGAGTCAATTAAATGACTTAATCAATCCAAGTGCTAGCCCTGCCGCAGCAGCTGGAGGATTTAGAATAGGCGCACCAGTGGATGTTGAAAATTCAGATGTATATTCTGAAGCTAAATCACAATTAAAAAAATTAGCCGCTTCCTTAAGAGCAGCTAGTTCAAGTGATGCAGCTACTTCAAACCACTATGCTGATTTACAAGACAGAATTAAAAAAGCATTAGATCCTAAATAAAGGAACTGCTTTTCAAATAACTCAAAAGCCCCGCCCGATTGATCGGTGCGGGGCTTTTTTATGCAAGGGCTAATTTGCGAATTGTAATTTGCTAATTATACAAAGCGAAAAAAATAGCTTGGCTAAGAAATGCGTTTGTAGCATTTCAGGACAAGTCTATTTTGTAGCAATAAATAAATGGAAAGCTAATTAAACAATGCTACTCATATCGAAGTGCATCAATCGGATTTAGTGCTGCTGCTTTCATCGCTGGATAAATGCCGGCAACCAGTCCAACCAAGGAACAAATAGCAATTCCAATACCCACCCATAACCAAGGAACAATGAAACCGGTTTTCAAAACAATACTAAATATATTTCCTACCAGTACCCCTAAAATAATGCCAAAGATGGCGCCTAAAATACTAATCAAAATACTTTCAAATAAAAATTGACGACGTACATCCTTCCTTTTTCCGCCAATGGCTTTAATTAACCCTACTTCTCTGGTACGCTCATTTACGGCCACTAACATAATATTCATTAATCCAATGGCTGCACCAATCAAAGTTATTAACCCAATCGCACCTGCCGCACCACTAATTCCAACCAACAAGCCAATAAAAATATCAGCGAACTTATCACTCTTATCAATTATAAAATTATCTGACTCACTTGGTATTAGTCTACGCGCCTTTCTCATTTGCTCCATGGATTCTCCAATGGCAGGTTCTAACTCAGTTACATTATTGACCATCACTCCTATTTGATAGGAGGAACTGATATTTTGATATTGTCTAATATTTTTAAGTGAGGTTACAATAACATCATCCTGACGCATCATTGCACTCGAGCCCTTTGATTTTAATAAACCAATAACACGATACGGTTTGCCTCCCACTAAAATTACTTTGTCAACACTTTTTTCGGGATTATTTGGAAATAATTTAGTGGCTACATTACTGCCAATCAAACAAACGTTACGACCACTTTGCAAATCCACATTGTTTAAGTTGCGTCCGAGGTTTAATTGATACCCATTCACCCCCAAATAATTTTCATCGCCTCCCCACATCGAGACCTGCGGATTGGTTTTATAATTTTTATAATGAAGTTCATTGTTGCCATTTCCTCGACGATATACACTTACTTGCGCCCTGTTAAAACTATAATTATCCTTGAAATAAACAGATTCCTCTAATCGGATAGGCTTGTCTAAATTTGATTTTTTTTCCTTTTGTCCTTTCTTCTCTTTTGAAAATTCTTGCTGATTTCTTCCGCCGCCACCCATGATTCTTGCATTCATTTCCTTGTACCGAATACTGAATGCATTTGCGCCCATAAAAGAAAAGTTTTCCTTTAGACTTTGATTCATGGCTGATATTGCAGTAATAATACCAATCAACGCCATAATACCAAAAGCAATAATGGCCACCGTAATGCCCGTGCGTAGTTTATTACTTTTTACCGTGCGCCAAGCTAAAATAAAGGAATCCTGAAGCGTCATGCTAATTTTAATTATTGAACAATAAAGGTAGGACAGAATTTGGCAATGATCCCCCTACTATTTGAAGAGCGGTTAAAAGTAGAGATAATTGAACAGTAAATTAGGAAAAACGCCTAGCACCAGAATCAAAATGGCAATGACTGCCAACTTGTAAGTATAGGTTTTGTCTAATTCGCCGATCGCAGGGGTTCCTGGCACAAAATACATGGCTTGAATCAATTTGAAATAATAATACACACTGATACTAGCAAAAATCATCGCCACCACAACCAACCATATTCCTGCACCCGCTATTAAAACTGCATTGATCATATAATATTTCGCAAAAAATCCGCCCGTGATTGGGATACCTGCTAAAGAACATAAAAACACAGTCGTTAAAAACGCTATTAATGGATGGGTCTTAGCCAAACCGTGAAAAGCTTCAAAACTATTTTCTTTCATTTTAACCAACACAGCAAAAATACCGATGCTCGCTAATGAATAAACAACCATATATAATAGGATGCCTTCATTGGCAAAACTAGATGTGCCATACAATGCAAATAACATGAAACCTGCTTGTGCAATACTAGAATACGTCAACATTCTTTTTACACTTCTTTGAAAAACAGCAGTCACATTTCCCACCATCAAAGTACTTACAATAACTAATGGTAATATAATGCCCCAGGTTTTTTCAAACGGTTTATATTGAACTAAGTAAATATTGATGAAAGCGATAAAACCAGCCGACTTAGCAATGGTTGCCATGAAGGAAGTAAATACGGTTGGCGCACCATCATATACATCTGGCGTCCAAAAATGGAATGGCGCTGCAGAAACCTTAAAATTCATTGCAGCAAAAATCAAAATGAGTCCCGCCGAATACATAAACTGCTCATTAAGTATACTAGGATCTGGAGGGATTAAATTAAAACTACCAGTGGCGCCATAGATAAAAGTGATGCCTAGTAATAAGATGCCAGTTGAAAAAGAGCCCATTAAAAAGTATTTAATCGCTGCCTCATTGCTGAACAAACTTTTTTTATCTGAACCAGTTAAAATATACAATGGGATGGATAAAATTTCAATCCCAATGAACAACATGAGTAAATTATTAAAAGAAGTTAAAATACTTGCGCCACAAAGAATAAAAAAGAATAAGGCATAAAAATCAGCCGCATGATTTCCAATTTTTGAAATCTCTTCCCCATTGATCCAAATATAAATAAAGGTGAGGCAATAAAATAAGGTATTGGTATATAACCCAAATCTTGTAAACGACAACATATTATTGGTTTCCACTTCCGCTACAAACCAACCATTCATTTGCGCCAGATTAGCTAAAATCAAAAAAATCAAACCAAACAAAGCAATATTTTTTTGCTTATTTTCTCCCTTAATACTCCAGGAAGCAAACATCATTACAACGCCTAAAAAAGCAGAAACTATAATTGCATTCATTATTAATATGTTTAATTTATTTAACGAATATTTGTTGTAAACTATCAGCTGTTAAATCGAATAAAGGCTGTGGAAATACCCCTGTAACAAAAACAATAATCAATAAAAAGATTAACACGATTTGTGCAGGTTTATTGATCGTTTGCATTTGATTGATCTGTGTACTCACTTCACCGTAGGCCACCTTTTGGACCATATTTAAGGTATAGATGGCTGCCAATATAATACTTACACCAGCGGCAGCCCCTACCCAAACATTATACTGGAACAAACTATTAAACATTAAAAATTCACCCACAAAAGCATTGGTTAATGGTAGTGCGATATTGGCTAAAGCAAAACCAACCAATAAAATTGCCAATGTGGGTTGTTTTTTTGCTAGCCCCCCCATTTGTTGCATAGATCTAGTACCTGTTTGTTGTTCAATAATATCTGCGACAATCCATAATCCCAGAACATTAATGCCATGTGAAAATAATTGAATCATTGCCCCTTGTATACCAATTTGAAGATGCGAAAATATAGCCGCATTCATTAAACCAATATGTGCAATAGAGGAATAAGCTATCAAACGTTTAATGTCATCTTGACGAATCGCAATAAAAGAAGCATATAAAATACCGATCACCGATAAAATAACCACGACATGAATATGCGCCACAAATGCTGTTGGAAACAAAGGCAACAACCATCTAAGAATTCCATACAAACCCATTTTAACCATCACCGCGCTCATGACCATAGTTACTGCAGTTGGTGATTGCTCGTAGGCATCAGGCTGCCAAGTATGTAAAGGAAAGATGGGCATTTTGATAGCAAATGCAATAAAAAATAAGGCAAAAGCTGTGACTTGTTGTCCCCCAATTAAATTAGCCTTTGCAAAGGATGTTATCAAAAAGCTTTGATCACTGGTATGCATATAAACATATATAATCCCGATAAGCATCATCAAGGAACCCAAAAATGTATAAATGAAAAATTTAAAGGTAACAGCGATTCTTCTTTCACCACCCCAGATAGAACTTAAAAAATAAACCGGGATCAACGCTAATTCCCAAAAAAAGTAAAATAATAAGGCATCCCCTGATAAAAACACACCCATCAACCCGCATTGTGTAAAAAGCAATAAGGAAAGAAAAATATTTTTTTGCTTGGGCTGATTTTGTGAAGTCGCAATAATAATTGCCGGAAAACTAATTGCAGTTAATAATACTAAAATTGTTGCTAAGCCATCTGCATGTAATAAAAACTGCGCATGTAACACTGGAATCCATGGTGCATTAAAATCAACGGCCCCGTTACCTGCTACTACTATTGCGGCTACCAAAGTTCCCAATGTAGAAACAATCGCTATCGTATTTGCCGATTTATCATTTTTAATAAAAAGTAATAATAAGGCGGTAACAAAAGGAATTAATATAAATGATAGTAACATATAGCTTATTAAAATAATTATTTAATCGAATTGTGAAATAAACGCAATAGTAAAGTGTCATTAAACCAAAGTAAAAACAATAATACAATTGCTAAAACCATAAATAAAATATAATACCCTACTTGTCCATTTTGTATCAATCTTAATTGTCTTGCACTATACTGTACTAATTTTCCCGTACCATTGACTGCACCATCAATCACTTGTTTTTCAATACTATTTTTCAAAAATCCAGCTATACGATTTAAGGGATTTACAATTGCTGTATTGTATAATTCATCAATATGCCATTTATTATAGAAAAATTTTCCAATGAAACTAGTAGGCACTTCGTCTGTTTTCTTTTTGTATATAATCACAGCCAACAATAATGCAATCACAGCAATCGTCACTGATACAGCCATTAATAGCCACTCCGTTGCATGTGATAAAGCAATTTCAGTAGGTTCCCCAACAATGGTGCTTAGCTGATGTGATAACCAATGATGTCCGCCCATTAATTCAGGAATACCAATTGCACCCGCAATTGCACTAGCCACTGCTAATAAGATTAATGGCACAGTCATCACCATCGGTGATTCATGTAAATGCCCTTCTTGATTGGGCGTGCCTCTATATTTACCTAAAAAAGTAGTGGCATATAATCGGAACATATAAAAAGCAGTCATCGCAGCACCAATCACACCTAACACCCAATACACCGGACTTTTTGCAAAGGCAGCGGCAAGTATTTCATCTTTTGAAAAGAAGCCACTAAATGGAGGCACCCCAGCAATGGCGATACAACCTATTAAGAAAGTAATATGTGTAATAGGCAATTTTGATTTTAATCCCCCCATTTTACGAATGTCTTGCTCGTGATGCATTGCATGTATCACCGAACCTGCACCTAAGAATAATAATGCTTTGAAGAATGCATGTGTTATTACATGAAACACTGCACCTGAATAAGCACCCACGCCTAATCCTAAAAACATATAGCCCAATTGACTTACTGTTGAGTAAGCCAATACTTTTTTGATATCATTTTGTTTGATCGCAATAGTCGCTGCTAACAACGCAGTACTAATACCTATGACTGCAATGACAGTTTGTGTTATTTCACTATGACTAAATAAAATATTACTACGGGTAATCATATAGATACCTGCAGTAACCATAGTAGCAGCATGTATCAAAGCTGAAACAGGTGTAGGACCCGCCATAGCATCAGGTAGCCATGTAAACAAAGGAATTTGTGCACTCTTTCCCATAGCGCCCACAAATAATAATAAAGTAATACCAGTGATATCTGCACTGGACAATTTTGCAAAACTTTTGGCAGTGAGTACTTCACTATAGCTTACAGAACCCAACTTGAAAATGATCCAAAATATGGCTAATAAAAAACCCAAATCACCAATGCGATTCATAATAAAAGCCTTCTTAGCAGCATAATTAAAATCTCCATTCGTAAACCAATAGCCAATTAATAAATAGGAACATAAACCAACGCCTTCCCATCCTATAAACATAATAATATAATTATCTCCTAATACTAAAAGCAACATGGAGAAAATAAACAAATTCAGATAAGCAAAATACCTTGCATAGTGCGCTGAGGATTCCTCCTTCATATACGCAGTAGAATATAAATGTATCAAGGAGCCCACACCGGTGATGACCAATAGGAAAAGACTAGATAAGGCGTCTACTTTAAAATCAAAGGGTATTTTAAGGGTTGCCGTATTGATGAAATTAAAATAATGAACACTTGTAGCACCGTGTTCTTGTATATGTAAAAAAGCAAAGATGCTTGCGATGAATGAGGCAAGGATATATCCTGTTGCCTTATATGCAATTACCTTTTTACTCCAATAGTTGCGTCCCAATCCATTGAATAAAAATCCAGCAAGTGGCCATAATATGATTAACCCTACCAACACTTTCATTATTCCCATTGCATTAATTTTTTAATCTATTTAAAAAATTGATATCTACTGAATGTGTATTGCGATACATCATTACAATAATTGCCAATCCTACACTTACTTCCGCAGCTGCCACTACCATAATAAAAAATACAAATATTTGTGCGTCAATACCAGTTGTTGAAGTTGCATTTTGAGCCAACGCATAACTATGAAACATTTTTGAGAAAGCAACCAATAATAAGTTTACTGCATTCAACATAAGCTCAATACACATAAAAACCACAATAGCATTGCGACGTGTTAATACCCCGATAACGCCGATGCTAAAAAGCGCTAAACACAAATAGATATAATATTGTATAGGCATACCGAATAAATTTATTTTTTTCCAATAATTACTGCGCCCACCATGGCACTTAAAAACAAAACACTGCTTATTTCAAATGGAACAACATAGTCATTGAATAATGCTTTTCCTAAGGGATGAATAAGCCCAATCACCCCATCCTTCATAAGTAAAGTTCTTCCTTGTATTTGTGCAGTTTGTTTTACTAAAGCCACCAACAAAGTTAAAAAGCTACCCCCTGCCACCACGCCTAATAATTTTACTAAAAATTGCTTTTGCGGTTCGCTGTCTTTTTTTATATTGATCAACATAATCACAAACAAAAACAAAACCATGATCGCCCCCGCATATACAATAATATTAACGATGGCTAAAAATTGCGCATTTAATAAAATGTAATGACCCGAGATCGCAAAAAATACCAATATTAACCAAAGCACACTGTGAATTGGGTTTTTACTAACCAGCACCATAATAGCGCTCCCTATAGCAAAAGCGGATAATGCAAAAAATAAAACTTGAATGATACTCATAATTATTTATGCTTGTACTCCTTTCGCCTTCGCATAATCGGCTGCGTTGGTCAATGGATTTGGAATTAATAAATCATTTTTGTCATAGATAAAACCTTTGCGCGTGTAATTCGCGGGTGCAAAAGTTTCACTTAAATAAATTGCGTCTTTTGGGCAGGCTTCTTCACACAATCCGCAAAAAATACAACGCAACATATTAATCTCATATTTAGCAGCATATTTTTCTTCCCTATATATATTTTCTTCTCCTTCCATTCTTTCTGCCGCTTCCATCGTAATTGCCTCTGCTGGACAAGCTACTGCACATAAACCACAAGCAGTACATCTTTCACGACCTTCCTCGTCTCTATTTAAAACATGTAAGCCTCTAAACACCGGACTAAATTCCCTTTTTTGTTCAGGATACCTGATAGTCGGTTGCTTTTTGAACATATGACTAAATGTAATCATCATGCCCTTTATGATATTAATCAAGTACAAGCGCTCCCAAAAAGTCATGGGTTGTCTTTGAACGGCTAGTGCTTTGTTTGTTAATGTTTGCATGTTAAATATTCGTACAGTTTTTAAATTAAAGTTTCGCTAATATTAAAGCCCCCGTTAATAACATATTAAATAAGGCCAATGGGATCATCGTCTTCCAGCCTAAATTCATTAATTGGTCATACCTGAATCTTGGAATGGTCCAGCGAATCCACATGAATAAAAATACAAAGAGTACTATTTTAATTAGCAAGGTGCCCACACCAATCATTGCTGCAATATTTGGCGCTACTGTTGTCTCATCAAAAAATGGCAAATCATAACCGCCAAAATACATGGATGCCATAATTGCACTACTCATAATCATGTTTACATATTCAGCGAATAAGTAAAAGCCTAATTTCATAGATGAATATTCCTGATGGTATCCAAAATTTAATTCATTTTCAGCTTCAGGCAAATCAAATGGGGTACGATTACACTCGGCCATCGCACAAATAAAAAATATAATAAAGCCCAAAGGTTGGTATACGACATTCCACCAATTTCCTGCTGCTTGATCCGCCACAATTGTTTTTAAACTTAAACTGCCAGTAGTCATTAATAAAGCAATCAGGGCTAATCCCATCGCAATTTCATAACTGATGGCTTGCGATGCCGCACGTAAAGCAGACATCAAAGAAAATTTATTATTCGACGCCCATCCACCAATCATAATTCCATAAACGCCCATACTTACGACAGCGAAAATGTATAAGATGCCAATATTTATATCGGCTACTTGTAATGCAATTGTACGTCCAAATAAATGCACATCCGTTCCCCAAGGAATTACTGCTGATGTCATCAAACTCGCCGTCATCGCCAAACCTGGACCTAAAATAAATAACCACTTACTTGCGCTTGTTGGAATAATTTCCTCCTTCATGATTAATTTCAATCCATCTGCTAATGGTTGTAATAATCCAAAAGGACCCGCACGATTGGGACCTGGTCTATCTTGTAATATGGCCGCAACTTTACGCTCACCAAAAGTGGTGTATAAAGTAATTAACAAAGTAGTTAATACAATAATTACAATTAATATTAATTTTTCAATGACCAAAGCCCAATCGAATGAAAGAAGTGTCATACTATTTTAATTAGGCGTTATTAATATTATTATTAAAAGTAGCTCCATTGGATGGCCCTTCGTTTTCACCTAAGTGTACATTAGGTTGATTCACTTCGCTCTCACTATGAATGTCCATTAACAAGTGTGGCGACCTCCCATCATTGATTGCTGCAAAAGTTTCTGTTGGTTTTGTCGTTCCTATATTACCGGCATAATGTCCTTGTGCAATCACGGAGTGTCTGCTTATTTCACGCGGACCTTCAACGACCCAATCCGTTGTTTGCTTTTTATCAAAACGACAAGTGTTACAAATCCATCCTGGTTTTCCTTCGGGCGTATCTTCAATTTCACCCCACTCATCCTTCCTTGCAGTGACTCTATACACTTCATCCCCTCTATTCCATAAAGTTACACGACCAGAACATGTTGGACAATCGCGATGCGCATCCATTGGTTTTAAAAACCATACCCTATTTTTAAATCGGAAAGTTTTATCAGTTAAAGCACCTACTGGACATACATCAATCACATTACCAATAAATTCATTGTCCAAACTTTTTTCAATATGTGTAGCAATTTCAGCATGATCCCCTCTATCTAAAATTCCATGCGCTCTTTTATTGGTTAATTGATCAGCAGTGAAAACACAACGGTAGCATAAAATGCAACGTGTCATATGTAATTGAATATGTTTCCCTAAATCGTGTTTTTTAAAGGTGCGTCTTTGAAATTCATAGCGCGTACTTGACTTGCCATGTTCAAAACTTAAATCTTGTAAATGACATTCTCCCGCCTGATCACATATTGGACAATCTAATGGATGATTCAATAATAAAAATTCAACGATACCCGCTCTGGCATCCACTACTTTTTCGCTCGTAATATTTTTTACTTCCATGCCATCCATGACTGTCGTACGACAGGATGCAACTAATTTTGGCATTGGGCGCGGATCTTTTTCAGAACCCTTGAAAACTTCCACTAAACAAGTACGACACTTTCCACCACTACCTTGTAATTTACTATAATAACACATCGCTGGTGGTGCAACCGCACCCCCAATTTGTCGCGCTGCTTGCAAGATGGTAGTGCCCGCTGGTACTTCAATGGTAATGTTGTCGACTGTTACTTTAAATAATGTTTGTTCACTCATAGTTTTACGCAATGTTATGCAGGTACATGAATTGGATCTGCATAGTGTTGTAAACCAAAATTACTTGTTTGGGATAATGCTCTATTATGGATATGCCATTCAAATTCATCGCGGAAATGTCGGATGGCTGCTGCTACCGGCCATGCTGCTGCATCTCCTAATGGGCAAATAGTATTGCCTTCAATTTTTCTTTGAATGTCCCATAATAAATCTATATCGCTCACTTCTCCTTTTCCTGATTCTATTTTTTGTAATATTTTTTCCATCCAACCAGTACCCTCTCTACAAGGGGAACATTGTCCGCAACTTTCATGTCTGTAAAAGCGTGCTAAGGTTAAAGTATTTTTAACGATACATTGATCTTCATCTAAAATGATAAATCCACCGGAACCCATCATGGAACCTGTTGCAAAACCACCATCACTTAAACTTTCATAATTCATGTAGCGTGTTTCACCCTTTGCTGTTTTTAATAATAAATTGGCAGGTAAAATAGGCACACTTGATCCGCCCGGAATACAAGCCTTCAATCTTTTACCATTCGCAATACCACCACAATATTCATCACTGTAAATAAAATCTTCTACCGAAATGGTCATGTCAATTTCATATACTCCTGGTTTATTAATATTGCCACAAGCTGAAATTAATTTTGTACCTGTTGAACGTCCCACTCCAATTTTTGCGTATTCATCTCCCCCCATTTTAATAATTGGCACTACTGCTGCTAATGTTTCTACATTATTCACCACGGTTGGGCGCATCCATAATCCTTGAATTGCTGGGAAGGGTGGTTTGATACGTGGGTTTCCTCTTTTACCTTCTAAGGATTCAATCAATGCCGTTTCCTCACCACAGATATACGCACCTGCGCCGCGATGCACATGAATCATACAATCAAATCCAGTTCCTAAAATATTTTTTCCTAGCCAGCCATTTTTGGTTGCTTCCACTATCGCTTCCTCTAAAATATCTGCTACCCAAGCATACTCTCCTCGAATATAAATATAAGTGTCATTAGACCCTAAGGCAAAGGAGGATATAAGTAATCCTTCTAATAATAAGTGTGGTAAAAATTCCATTAAATAACGATCCTTAAAAGTACCAGGCTCACTTTCATCTGCATTACAAACCAAGTGACGTGGCACACCCTCGGGCTTTGCAATAAAACTCCATTTCATTCCAGCGGGGAAACCTGCACCGCCCCTACCTCTCAATCCGCTCTTCTTTACTTCCTCAACAATGGATTCAATGGTCATTTCCTTCAACGCTTTCTCTGCTGTAGCATAACCTCCCTCACGACGATAAACATCATAAGTCCGAATTCCAGGCACGTTGGCTTTTTCTAATAATAATTTTACACCCATTGTTGCTTCTTTATCTTTTCTAATTTTGTGCAGCTACCTGCATTCTATATTCTGCAATAATTGCGTCCACTTTTTCCTTTGTTAAATGCTCTCTGTAAATTTTACCTACCTGCATCATCGGTGCATAACCACATGCGCCCAAACATTCTACCAACTTTAAAGTAAAAATGCCATCCTTTGTTGTTTCCCCTGGTTGAATGCCTAATTGCGTTTGGATATAGGTAATAATATTTTCAGAACCACTAATCATGCAAGGACCTGTTTGGCAAACCTCAAAAACAAATTTCCCTACCGGCTTTAAATTATACATACTGTAAAATGTAGCCACTTCGTATACTTCAATGGGTTCAATGTTTAATAAAATAGCTACATAATCCATCGCTTCTGTTGGCAACCATCCGCCAAAACTATCCTGCGCTAAATGCAATACTGGTAATAGTGCACTTTTTTGTTTCCCTTCTGGATAACGAGCCACCAAGCGTTTAAACTCAGTCATTTGTTCGTTATTAAATTGAAGACTCATATAAAAATTTCTTTTTCTAACTATTTATAATACTATGCATCCAACTCACCCGCAATCAAATTCAAACTACTCAAGGTTACTACCGCATCACTCAACATGCCCCCTTTAATCAATTCCTCAAATGCTTGGTAATAAATAAAACATGGTCTTCTAAAATGCAATCTAAAAGGAGTTCGTCCACCATCGCTGATTAAATAAAAACCTAACTCCCCATTGCCGCCTTCAACTGCACTATAAATTTGTCCTTTCGGTAAATCTATTTCCCCCATGATAATTTTAAAATGCCAAATCAAGGCTTCCATCTTTGTATAAACATCTTCCTTTTTCGGCAAATAATATTCAGGTACGTCGGCATGATATATTTCAGCATCGGCGCCTTTGAATTCTTGAATTTTTTGGTAAGCTTGTTTGATAATTGAAATGCTTTCCCACATTTCTGCATTACGGACTAAAAAGCGATCGTAATTATCACCCGTGGTTCCTACTGGAACTTTAAAATCAAAATCTTGATAACTGCTGTAAGGTTGTTGCACACGCACATCATAATCAACCCCAGCTGCACGTAAATTAGGACCTGTAAATCCATAATTCATTGCACGCGCTGCACTTATTCCTCCAGTACCTTGGGTACGCTCCATAAAAATACGGTTGCGTGTAAATAGTTTTTCAAACTCACGTAACACCCCAGGGTATTCATTTAAAAATTTCTCCAATTTTGTAAATGCCGTATTGGTGAAATTTCTTTCAAAACCACCAATGCGTCCAATATTAGTCGTAAGTCGAGAGCCGCAAACTTCTTCATAAATTTCATAAATCAATTCGCGGTATTGCATCACGTACAAAAATCCAGTATACGCTCCTGTATCAACTCCAACAATCGAATTACAAATTAAATGATCTGATATACGCGACAATTCCATGATGATTACACGTAAGTAATCAACACGCTTAGGTAAATCAATTTTTAAAAAACGCTCGCAAGTGATATGCCAACCCATATTATTAATCGGGCTACTACAATAATTTAAACGATCTGTAATTGGCGTAATTTGATACAAAGGTCTGCGTTCTGCTAATTTTTCAAAAGCACGATGTATATAACCCACCGTTTGTTCCGTCGAAACCACACGTTCACCATCCACTTCCATAATATTTTGAAACACACCATGCGTAGCCGGATGGGTTGGCCCAATATTTAACGTGGTCGTTGTTTTTTCAATTGACCCTTTTGGTAAGGTGATATGACTATGTTGTTCCATTAATATATTTATTCTCTGTTCTTAATTTATTTTTTATCTATCCTCTTCCAAACATCTCATCATCCTTATCAATACGTGTTTGATCTTCCAAAGGAAATTCCTTTCTTAATGGGAAGTAATCCATTTCATCCACATTTAAAATACGTTTTAAGTTAGGATGCCCAATAAAATTAACTCCAAAAAAATCATAGGTTTCTCGCTCCATCCAATTGGCACTTTCAAACAATTTGGTTGCAGTAAACACATCAGGCTTGGCTACCGGCACTGCAATGGAGAATCGAATACGGATATTCTCAATAAAATTATGCAAATGATACACCACCACTAATTCAGCGCCTTGGTGATCAGGATAATTTACGCCACACAAATCCGTTAAAAAAGTAAACCCTAAGCTTGGCTCCTCGTATAAGAATTGTAATACTTTTAAATTATTTTCCGCAGCCGACTCAAAAGACAGTATTCCAGAATCAGTAGAAAAATGAAATACTTGGTCGTTGAATTTTTCGACTAATTTTTCTTGTATATAGGTATTGGTTAAAGCCATTATATATGCGGTACTGTTTTAATTTATTTTATTGTATGCCATAGCTATTTAATAAATCCCTGTACTTTTCACTATTACGACGGCGTATACTTTCTTGTCCTACTAAATCTTGTATTTTCATAAAGCCATCAATAATCGCTTCGGGACGAGGAGGACAACCAGGCACATACACATCCACTGGAATTACTTGATCAATTCCTTGCAACACACTGTAGGTGTCAAAAATACCACCACTGGAAGCACAAGCGCCCACTGCAATAACCCATCTTGGCTCAGCCATTTGTAAATATACTTGACGTAATACTGGTGCCATTTTTTTTGCAATGGTTCCCATCACCATAAGTAAATCACACTGGCGTGGTGAAAAGCCAACACGCTCTGAACCAAAACGAGATAAATCATAATGAGATGCCATGGTTGCCATAAATTCAATACCACAACAAGAAGTGGCAAATGGCAATGGCCACAAAGAATTTTTTCGAGCCAATCCTACGACCGAACTTAATTGTGTTGCGAAAAACCCATCACCAGGAACACCATCTGGTGCCTTTCCCATTGAAATAGCATCTGCAATTTCAGCTTCTTTTGGATTTAAATTAAATCGAACTGGACGCATATTGTTGATTAAATATTAATAATGATTAGTCTTCCCACTTTAATGCTCCTTTTTTGATGATGTATATAAAACCAACTAAAAAGAAAGCAACAAATAATACAATTTCAAAAAAACCGTTCCAACCCAACTCTTTAAAATTGACAGCATAGGGGTAAAAAAAGATTACCTCCACATCAAACAAAACAAATAGTATCGCAATTAAAAAATACTTCACCGCCATGGGCGATCTTGCATCACCATGCGATTCAATGCCACTAGCAAAATTTGCTAATTTATCCGTTGTTTTTCGAGAAGGACCCACCCAACTTGAAACTAAAATCATGAAGCCGACAAAGCTGGCCGCGAACAATAATTGTAAGGCAATAGGTAAGTAAGTAGTAGCGCTGTTTATTTCATTAGCCGACATCAAATACAGTGGCAAATTCATACACTATGTTTTGGATTTGCAAAAATACACAAAGGATAGCTCATATAACGAAAAACTCCCCATAAATGGGGAGTAATTTTCAATTATTTTTTAACAGAGCTGGTGTGCTAAATCCAGGAATTATCCTTTTTTAATTTGCGTCGTATCGGTGGCCGCTTTTTGGTTACCACCAGATTGCATTTTTTTAATGATTTCCCAGTTTTTAGTCAAACTTTCCTTGATTTTCAGAGTTTGTGGCTCCGCAGGAATAAGCTCTAAAACCTTATCACACATCGCAATTGCTTGCTCATATGCTTTGGTCTCATTATAATAGCCCATCATGGTATAATAGTTGTTGACCATGGCTTGCTTGTTTTTAGTCATATCCTTAGACAAAAACTGATTTTGTAGGGTAACTGTTTCAAAAAGTACCCCTAAATTGTTTGCTGTATCCAATAATCTAGCTGCTTTCACATTAAATGAATACCCATTTGGTTTATCAGGGAAGGCCGTGATATATTCCATTGATATTGCTTTTGCAATAGCGCCCTCTTTTGCATTTGCCGCAATACTTGCTGTTTTATAATAATATACTTCATCCTTAATACCTCTAAGGGTTGAATAATTCGCATACCATTTTAATTCATCGGAATACATATTAGCTTTTTCTAACATTTAATACCCTAACTTATAATATTTAAGCTTATTTACCCTAGCCGTATCAGCTGCAATTGCCTTTTCTAATAAAGCAGCTAATGCTACTTGGTTGCCACTAAAACGAGATATAATCCTAACTGCTAATTCGTAATCACTAGTAACTATCTTATCAGCAGTACTTTTACTCATGAAATTTTCAATATATGTTTTTGCTTGCACTGAGTCACCTTTACGATCATAGTTATACGCTAATAACACCCCTAATCTAGGTAAAGCAGCAATTCCAATAGAGGCTTCTAAAGCTTTTGCTTTTTCTAATGATGCATCATATTGTCCGGCACGGAAAAGATAATCCGCATTAAAAATGTCTAAGGAGGGATCCTTATCCGCATATTTTAAAAACAAATCCAAATTCACTTTTGCAGTCTCTGTTGCTGACTGTGTATTTAGATCTGCATAATAGGAATATAAAGCGAAATAAACCGGAGGAAAAGTTGGATCTGCAGCAATCGCTTTGCTATAATATTCATCAAATGACTCCTTGTTACTTTGCGTTTGATACACTCTTCCAGTTCTGTAATAAGGAAAAGCATTTTTTGGATCGCGTGATATTGCCTCTTGAAATGCAGTCACCGCTTCTCCGCCATTTTCACCGCCCGATTTCAAGTAGTTAATACCTAAATTAATAAATAGATTAGGATTTACAACTGATTCATATGCAGAAATTGTTTCTTTTAATTTATCAATCGCATATCTGTGATCGCCAATATTGCTAGGGATTTCAGCGTGTATATAACCAATGGCATTAACAATATCTTGATTAGGTTTTCCCTTAAATTTGCCCTTAGTAAGCAAAGTGGACGTCAATGCAACTTCTAAATTTTGCTTTACTGCATTTACATCAGCTCCTTCTAATAATTGCACGTGTGACATACCCACTAATAACCAAGGATCATTTCCCGCAACTTGCAACGCTTGTTGAAAAATTGCTTTCGCTTTTTTAATAGTCGTATCACTTGGCATACCAGAACCTTGCTCCGCTAAAACAGCTTCCCCGTACCAAAAAATATTTTCCGTATTGGTAGGATTTTTATCTAAGGCTTCTTTAAAGAACGCCAAGGCGGATTTATTTTTTTCATAATTCAACAACTTCACCCCCTCCGCTAACGGAGAAACCGGAACTACTTGCGCAATTACACTTGACAATGCTAAAACCACACTAACGGATAATAAAACCAATTTTTTCATCACTTTATTTTTTAAAAATTCTGGATCCTTAAATTTAATTCAAATTATAAATTCGGAAGGTGAAAATATCAAATTTTACCTGAAATTCAACCTAAATTAATGGATAATTGTACTACAAAATGTTAGTTTTTATAAGCGGTACTAATTCAATAGCCCATTACGTTTTTTAAAACCCATTTTCGCCGGCACCAAAAAGGCCCTTTTAAATATGAGCTGCCCACGTTCTAGGCTTAAAAAATTTAAAAAACCCGACCCTAAACCAGGTGCATTTTCCTTTAAAATATAATAAATTGGTAATGATAATGAATATTGCCCGCGACCAATGGTTGCTTGAGAGGGTTGGGCATAAGTCCCCTTTTCCTCGCACAAACTACATTCAACCATTGCGGTTTTTACTTGCTTTTGATTTTCAACCTGCTTTGGATCGTATTTATCCCCTACCCAATTCAATCCCAAAAATCCAATGGCATACGGATGATTTTTAATATAGGTGATTACATCAGCAGATCCATTGGCTCCATGCACATTTTTGCCAAACGCAGATTGCTTTAATAAACTGTCTTTTAAAAAACGATTTATACCGGTTAAATTATTGCCATCCATGACCACTTCTTGTGGATCCACCCCCTTTAATTTATCCCCTAATTGCTTTAATGTAAACAGGGTATCCTTGGCTGATTTATGCACCAATACTGCGATCGCATTATAAGCCAAAATACCAAAAGTAGGCGCATAGCCTAATTGGTTTTTAAATCCTGTTTGTTCTGATTTTTCCAAGCCCCTTGTGATAATAATCATTCGCGTACTATCATTTGTAAAGTCCTTTAAACACTCAATTTCCGACTTATAGTACACATGAATTTTTGCCTTTGGATAACTTGAATTAAACACTTTTAATTGTTCTTCGATAATGGGTTTAAAGCTTTCTTCCACTGAAATATTAATTTCCCCTTCACTGGTAGTTTCAATGGGTGCATTAGATGTAGCACTGTTACATGCGGCGAGCAAAATGATGCCCCCAAAAAGTATAAATATTTTACGCATAATTGAAATTCATAAATTTAAAAAACGGACAGGTTAGTAATCCTTTTGAAAGCCCCGATACAACCTAAATCCACCATACAATAAACACATACCACCGAAAATGGTCCGAAACTCGGAATCTACATTCAACACCTGGTCTAACTTGAACCATTTAGCACCCAACATCAAAACCGCGCAGCCTAAAATGAGCGCCGCCATGCTAAAATCATAGATACTTTTAAAAAGTCGGTAGGATCTTTCTGATTTATCTCTTGAATTATTCCTGTGATTATTACTAGAATGGTTAAAGTCTTCCATATTTTTAATTTAAAAAGGCAATTTAAACAATTAATATAGGATGAATTTAAAAATTTATCTTTACCTATAAATTTGACAGCATGAGCAAGCCATCTTTGCCACAAGGAACCCGCGATTTTAATGCCATAACGGTACAAAAACGCCAATATATTTTTCAAACAATACGTAGCGTATTTGAGTCATTTGGGTTTGCACCGTTGGAAACACCCGCCATGGAAAATTTAGACACCTTAATGGGAAAATATGGTGAAGAAGGCGACAAGCTGATTTTTAAGATTTTAAATAATGGCTTAGACAACCTGCAGAAAAAAGAACAAACTCTGGAAGGCTTTGATAAAATTTTAGCAGGCAAAAGCACCCCTAACATTACGGAACGCGCTTTGCGCTATGATTTAACAATTCCATTTGCAAGATATGTGGCTATGAATCAGGGTGCTTTAACTTTACCATTTAAACGTTATCAAATTCAGCCAGTGTGGCGCGCAGATCGTCCACAAAAAGGAAGGTACCGTGAATTTTATCAATGCGACGCTGATATTGTAGGAAGTGAGAGTTTATTAAATGAAGTTGATTTGGTGGCATTGTATGTTACCGCATTTGAAAAATTAAATTTGCCAGTTGAAATAAAAATAAATAATCGACAAATTTTATTAGCACTTGCTGAAATTTGTGGCGGTAGCGAAAAATTGATTGACCTAACTATTGTCATTGATAAATTAGATAAGATAGGTTGGGAAAAAGTACAAGTAGAATTAAGTACCAAAGGATTTACAACGACACAACAAGATACCATTCAAACCTATTTGAATATTGAAGGAAGCAATGAAGAAAAATTAAAAAAATTAGCAGCCTTATTGGGTGACAATGCAGCTGGACAAAGTGGTATTGCAGAATTGAATTATGTATTAAATTACCATAATAACACGGGTATGTCCAAGCATATGGTCGCCGACTTTACTTTGGCGCGCGGCTTAAATTATTATACGGGTCTTATTTTTGAAGTTAAAGCCAAAGATGCGCAAATGGGCAGTATTGGCGGTGGTGGGCGCTACAATGATTTAACAAGTTTGTTTGGTGTTCCTAACATACCTGGTGTTGGTATTAGCTTTGGTGTTGATCGTATTTATGATGTGATGGAGGAGAAAAATTTATTCCCCGCATCCGTTGAACAAGGGACACAGATATTGTTTTTTAATTTGGGTGAAAATGAGGCGATGCAATCCTACCAATTGATGTTGGCTTTACGAAATAAAAAAATTGCTTGCGAAATTTACCCTGAGAAAAGTAAGTTTGACAAGCAATTTAAATATGCTGAGAAAAAAAATATACCTACCATTGTGATTATTGGTAGTGATGAATTGGCGACTAAAAAATGTACTGTTAAAAATTTAAATTCAGGTCAACAAGATACAATTACATTTGAAGCACTAATGGATTACCAATTTTAGTTATATAATTTATCTGCCCAAATTTGGTCTTCAAAATAAAAGTCTTGTTTGATTGCACTTGAAGCAGCAGCTTTTTTGCCAATCAACTCCATGCCTTGCACATTGATGCCAACACCTTCCACGACACTATTAGCATCTCTTTTAAAAATCACTAACGCATCATACGCAGCTAAATAAAAAGTATCGACTCCTTTTTTCTCTAATGGAAATGAACCCACTGAAGAGGAGGAAACCAAAACTGAATCCTGAATAGTCAACACCACTTCAGTCACGGGACTTCCTTCAGCAAAAGTATATTTACCTAGGTACTCTTTAAGTGGACTATCCTGTGCTTGCACAGTTGCAAATATTCCTAAAAACACAAAACCCATCAATAACATCTTTTTCATAGTTGGTCATTTTTTTTATTAAATCAATAAATTGAATACCAAATTTAGGATAATTAGGATGCAATTTTGAAAAAATTGATGTTAAGTCATCAATAATTTAACGGTCCAAAATCGGCCCTACTGAATTTGGGTGTTTTCCGTCAAAAAAGCTTCAAAAAAAGAAATAAAAGGATACAAAAACGATCAAGTATCTTTGCATTATGGAGCATACTAAAGTTAATATCAGACAACTCGAAATCGCTGACATTGAACGATTTATAGGGCAAATAGGAGAAAAATCATTTCGCGTAAAACAAATACACGAATGGCTGTGGCAAAAGCATGCGCATAGCTTTGATGAAATGACCAACCTAAGTAAGGACCTTCGTCAGCAGTTGGAAGCCAATTTTACGCTTCCTGCCCTTACCTTAAATACGACGCAATTAAGTGAGGATGGTACTTTAAAAACCAGATTTGAAACTTTTGATCATCATATGATTGAAGGTGTATTAATTCCAACCAGTGAGCGTAAAACCGCATGCGTTTCATCACAAATTGGTTGTAGTTTAAGTTGTAAGTTTTGCGCGACAGGATATATGGAACGCAAAAGAAATTTAAGCTATGATGAAATTTATGATCAGGTGGTCATGATTAATCAACAAAGTGAAAAGCACCACGAAAAATCATTATCGAATATTGTATTTATGGGCATGGGTGAGCCCTTATTGAATTATAAGAATGTTTTAAAAGCGGTAGAAAGAATTTCAGCAAAGGATGGTTTGGGCATGAGCCAAAGAAGAATCACCGTTTCAACAGCTGGTGTTGCCAAAGGAATTAGACAATTAGGCGATGATCAAGTACGCTTTAAATTAGCCTTGTCCTTACATGCCGCAAATGATAAAAAACGGAATGAAATTATGCCGATCAATGAAAGCAATAATATTGAAGCATTAATTCAAGCCCTTAATTATTTTTATAAAAAAACGGGTAGCGAAATTACATTTGAATATATTTTGTTTAAAGATTTTAACGATAGCGAGTGAGACGTTGTTGAATTAACAAAAATATATCGTCAAGTTCCTGCGGACTTAATCAATGTCATTGAATACAACCCGATTGATAAATTTCCATTTGACAAACCCAATGAAGATGGATTTGAAAATTTTGTAACTGCATTACAAAAAAACAGGGTAAATGTTAGGGTAAGAAGAAGCCGTGGCAAGGATATTGATGCCGCTTGTGGACAGCTTGCCAACAAGGATAATTTTTAATAGCACGGCACAATGAAAAAAAATAGAACTGATAATTTTGATAAATTTTCTCTTAAAAAAAAGGGAAGCGCTGTCAAAGAAAATATAAGACAGGATAAGAAAAAAGCCAAAGCCGAATCAAGGGCCATGGGCGAAGCTGCACGACAAAGAAAAATAGATAAAGCAAGAGGCATTGTTACCGATCCTCCTAGAGAAAAGTATGCAAAGGGACCCTATGCCAAAAAAACAACTGGCTATGAAAAAAAACCAAGCACGCGCAAAAGCTTTCAAGATGCCCAACCAAAATATGGTGAACTAACCCCTTCTCATGCATCGCGTCCTACAACAACGCGTCCAACATCGGCTAGCAAAAGAACACCTGCATCCATGGATAAAGCGGATGAAAAAAGAACCGCTTCCATTGGTAAAGTAAATGCGGCGGCTGATACCCCTTATGAGCAAATGCCATTGAATAAGTACATTGCACATGCGGGTATTTCTGGTCGACGTGAAGCAGCTGCCATGGTAAAATCGGGACATGTTACCATCAATGGTGATACTATTTTAGAGCCCGGTTATAAAGTACAATACAAAGATGTTGTTCGCTTAAAAGGTAAAGTATTACAATTACAAGTAACCCCTGTTTATATATTATTAAATAAACCCAAGGATTATATTTGTACAGCGAGTGATCCTGAAGGCAGAAAAACGGTGTTGGATATTATTAAAAACGCAACTACACAACGCATGTTTCCAGTAGGTCGACTTGATAGAAATACGACTGGAGTTTTGATATTAACGAATGATGGTGACTTGGCGCAGAAGCTAACCCATCCTTCTTATGAAATTAAAAAGATTTATGAAGTAACCTTGGATAAGCCAGTTACTAAAGCAGATATGGAAGCCATTGCAAAAGGGGTTGATTTGGAAGATGGATTTATTGCAGCTGATGCAGTAAGTTATTTATCTAATACTTCAAAAGATGTCATTGGTATTGAAATTCATAGTGGTCGTAACAGAATTGTAAGACGCATTTTTGAACACTTAGGATATGATGTGAGACATTTGGACCGAGTTATGTTCGCCAACCTTACCAAGAAAAATGTGGACAGAGGTAAATGGCGTTTTTTAGCAGAAAAAGAAGTTCGCCTTTTGAAATTCATGAATAAATCCTTTACAAGGAAATCTGCAAAGGATAATTAATCTTACTCCCTCCTATTTAATTGAACGCACTTTAATGATAGATATATTATTTGAAAATGATGACATGATTGTACTCAATAAGCCCGCAGGTTTATTTAGTATCCCTGATCGTTTTGGCAAAGAGGCTTCTCTTAAATCATTATTACAGGAAAAGTATCCCGCTATTTTTACGGTGCATCGATTAGACCAACATACCAGTGGTTTAATTTTATTAGCAAAAAGTGCAGAGGCACACCAAGAATTAAGCACTTTGTTTGAAGGACGCACTATTGAAAAAAAATACCTGGGTTTGGTAATGGGTCGTCCGCCACAAAATGGCACCATTGATCAAGCCATCATGGAACATCCTGGTAAAAAAGGACAAATGGTCACCCATGTGAAAGGCAAAGCTGCACAAACAAGTTTTGAGGTATTAAAATATTATAAAAGATATACTTGGGTTTGTTTTCAAATTCATACAGGTCGCACACATCAAATTAGGATTCATGCACAACATTTAGGTAACCCCATTGTTGCAGATGATATTTATGGAGACGGAGAAAAATTATTATTGTCTTCCATAAAAAAGAAAAATTTTAAACTAAGCAAGGCGGAGGAAGAAGAACGCCCTTTATTAGCGAGACAAGCTTTACATGCACATACTTTGCGCTTTGATTTAAATGGAACTAACTACCAATTTGAAGCGCCACTCCCAAAGGATCTTACTGCCACATTAAAGCAGTTAGATAAATGGAATAGTGAAAAATAAAAATCCCCTTCGCTGAATATTCAGAGAAAGGGATCTTAAAAGAAAGGTAGCTGACTCGCAACAACAGTGACACACTGTGAGCGTTATTCATTTTGATGAAAAAAATTACAACGCTTTACTGAGGCGTTCATTACCTTACATACATTTAGTAATTATATCTTATTTATTCGGTTGTGGGGTATAACGCAAATAAGGTTTTACTATATTCAAGCCTTTGGGGAATTTAACTAAAGCATCTTCTGTTTTTATGGCTGGTACCACAATCACATCTTCTCCATCTTTCCAATTCGCAGGAGTAGCCACACTATAATTGGCTGTCAACTGCAAAGAATCAACCACCCTTAACACTTCCACAAAATTTCGACCAGTGGAAGCGGGATAGGTAATAAATAATTTTACTTTTTTATCTGGTCCAATAATGAATAAGGAACGTACTGTGAAAGTTTCTGAAGCATTTGGATGAATCATATCATAAGCGTTAGCCACTGCTTTATCCTCATCTGCGATAATTGGAAAATCCACATGCACATATTGTGTTTCATTAATATCATTGATCCATTTATGATGGCTTTCAACGCCATCCACACTAAGCGCTAAAACTTTTACATTGCGTTTAGCAAATTCTTCTTGCAATGCTGCAGTACGGCCTAATTCAGTGGTACATACAGGTGTAAAGTCAGCTGGGTGTGAAAATAAAATTCCCCAACTATCTCCAAGGTATTCATGAAAGCTAATGTCTCCAATACTTGTTTTTGCTTTGAAATCGGGCGCAATATCCCCTAATCTTAAACTCATAATGCTGTTTTTTATTTTGAGAATACAAAGATATGTATTTCCTACTAAATTAGTAGACTTTTAAAGAAAAAAATTTTTTAGTAAATGAAGCGCCTACTAAACCGAGGTGTATAAATCCAATAATCCATCCGGAAGTAAAACAGTGACCGTTTTTTTTGCGTGATCCACCCCTTTTAAACTTTCTTCATGTAATGGGATATAGGCTTCCTGTCCTTGGTATAATATGGTTAACATTAACTGGTGCGGTTGCTCAATGACTTCAAGTACCAGACCTAAATCAATCCCATTTTCCTGTACCATATAACCTAGTAATGCCAAAGGGGAACTTTTATCCACCAGCTGAAGGAACTCTGCTTGTGGCAACCACACTTTTTTGCTGATTAAAATTTGAGTGGCTTCCCTATTTTGAATACCCTCAATCTGTAAATGGGTTAACGTATCCGTTTTTGCAACAGCGGATATAATAAAATAAGGAATAAAGCTGGCTGTATTTTTTTCAACAAAGATGGCGTCAATACCTTTAAAATTAATGGGTTTACCTAATGCATGTTCAATGATTATTTGCCCACCAATACCATGCGCAGCCACAATTTTTCCGATATGTATGTATTCGCTCATGGTATTGTTTTAAAATATTGCATACACAAAACTAATTATTCGAAACAGAACAATTGGATTATGTCTGATTTTTTTAATAAGTATTCATTACAAAAAACCCCCGATACCGATAAACGGAACCAGGGGCTTTATTAAAGCTAGATTAATTTAAAATTATTCTGCAGCTGGTGTTTCTTCTGCAGCAGGTGCTTCATCAGCAACTACTGGTTCAGCTTCCGCAACTGGTGCATCTGCAACAGGCGCTTCCGCAATTGGTTCAGCTACTTTCTTCACAACAGGAACATACACTTTTTTAGCAGCTTGTGCTTTTTTGTGATCATCATTCTTGCTCGCTATATTAGCTTCACGCTCAGCGAACCAAGTTTGAAACTTAGCCATCGCAGTTGCCTCATCAAATAAGTTTAATTTAACACCACGTAATAAGTGTTTTAAATAAAGAACTCCTTTGAAAGATAAAATACGGTGAACCGTGTCTGTAGGTTGTGCACCTTTGTTTAACCACTCTAACGCTTTTTGACGATCCAATTGGATAGTCGCAGGAACTGTTAAAGGATTGTAAGTACCAATTTTTTGGATGAATTTACCATCTCTTGGTGCGCGTCCGTCGGCTACTACTATAAAGTAGAAAGGCCTTTTTTTACTACCATGACGCTGTAGTCTCATTTTTACTGCCATGTTAAATAGATATTTATTGGCGTTAACAAATAGGGTTAATAGGACGCGAAGATAATATAAAATGATGGAAAATGGTGCTTATTCCTAAAATAAATCATTAATTATACTGACAATCAAGTAGTTATCTCCTTAAACCAGGCATTTTACCTGGCACCATTCCGCCAGACATTTGCTTCATCATCTGTTTCATTTGGTCAAACTGCTTTATGAAAGCATTGATTTCTCCAATATCCTTACCCGAACCTTTGGCAATTCTTTGCTTTCTACTAGGTGAAAGTAAATCTGGATTCCGACGTTCCAATACCGTCATTGATTGAATGATGGCTTCAACACCCTTAAAAGAATTATCATTAATGTCTACATCTTTCAAACTTTTTCCCATTCCTGGAATCATTCCCATTAAATCTTTGATATTACCCATCTTTTTTATCTGCTGTATCTGGGTTAAAAAATCTTCAAAATCAAACTGATTTTTTCTAATTTTTTTCTCTAATTTTTTTGCTTCTGCTTCATCAAATTGTGCCTGTGCTTTTTCAACCAATGAACTAATATCTCCCATCCCCAGAATTCTTTGCGCCATCCTATCGGGATAAAAAATATCTAAGGTTTCCATTTTTTCACCGCTGCTCATAAACTTGATTGGCTTATCAACAGTATACTTGATAGATAATGCCGCACCCCCTCTTGTATCTCCATCTAACTTCGTTAATACCACACCTGTGAAATCTAATCGCTCATTAAACACTTTGGCAGTATTGACTGCATCCTGCCCTGTCATTGCATCTACAACAAATAAAATTTCCTGTGGATGAATAGCCGCTTTAATATCAGCCACTTCATTCATCATGACTTCATCCACTGCCAAGCGACCCGCAGTATCAACAATGATTACATTTTTATTATTTGCTTTTGCATATACCAATGCATTCTGAACAATAGTTACTGCATTTTTATTTTCTCTTTCAACAAATATATCTACGCCAACTTGTTCTGCTAATACGGTTAATTGATCCATTGCAGCTGGACGATAAATATCTGCTGCAACTAATAAGGACGATTTTTTTTGCGCTTTTAAATAAGTCGCTAATTTTCCTGAAAAAGTAGTTTTTCCACTTCCTTGTAAACCAGCCACTAATATAATGGTGGGGCTTTTAGATAAATCCAATAAAGAAGCAGATGATCCCATCAATGTGGTTAATTCATCCTGTACAATCTTAACCATTAATTGACCAGGGCTAATCGCATTAATCACCTTTTCGCCAATGGCCTTCTCTTTAATCTTATCTGTAAATTCCTTTGCAATTTTAAAATTGACATCCGCATCTAACAATGCCTTACGAATATCCTTTAAGGTATTCGCCACATTTAAATCATTAATTCGCGCCTGCCCTTTTAGGTGCTTAAACGCCGATTCTAATTTTTCACTCAAACTATTAAACATACTCAAATCATTATGGGGTGCAAATATAGGCCATCACTTTGAGTCTTATTTAAGTTAATCGGTACAAGTGCCGATTATTTTATGAATTTTAAGTATATTTTAAGTTTTCTTAAAATATTGATTTACAATTAGTTATACTATATTTAGTAAATATTCATAGGCACTATTTAAGAAATGTTCATAGGCACCTTAAAAAGCTGTGAATGAATTAACAAAAAAAATACTTGGAACCTACCAATTATTTAATATCATTGCAACGAACGAGCCCAAATTAAAGCGGCATTCGATTTTATATGAGTAAGAAACAATTATTTACACTTGAATTTCCTGTGAGATGCTCTCCAAATATATTATTTGAGTTTTTATCCACTGCATCTGGATTACAAGAATGGTTTGCGGATAAAGTGGACGAATGGGAAAACGTTTTCAGTTTCTCCTGGAACGGTGGTGTACCAGATAAGGCAGAATTATTGGACCAAGAAGCAGATAAATTCATCAGATTCAAATGGCTGCACAGTGAAAAAAATGAATATTTTGAATTCAGCATTGAGAAAACAGAAATCTCAAATCAAACTATTTTGATCATTAAAGATTTTGCTGAAAAAAATGAAATTAAAGACCAAAGCCGACTTTGGGAATATCAAATTAAAGAGCTATTTCATCGCGTTGGTGGTAGCTAGCTAGTACTTTAACATTGTTCAAAAAATTAGACATACTAATTCTGCGCGCATTCATTGCGCCGTTTTTGGCTGCATTGGCCATTTGTATATTTGTGTTAACGATGCAGTTCTTTTGGTTATACATTGATGATTTAGTAGGGAAAGGACTTGACTTTATTACCATTTTTGAATTAATTGGACTAGTGTCTGTAAGTACTTTCACCACTGCACTTCCTTTGGCATTGTTATTTTCGTCCATTATGACTTTTGGTAATTTAGGCGAAAGCTTTGAACTAGTTGCCATTAAAGCTGCAGGTATTCCATTGACGCGATTTATGCGCCCCTTATTTTTATTTTCCGTTTTATTAGCTGGACTAGCGTTTTTGTTTGCGAACAATATCATTCCAGTTACACAAATGAAACTCACCAATTTAAAATATGAAATTATTGTCGCCAAGCCTGCTATTGATTTAAAAGAAGGCGTTTTTTATGATAAGATAGATGGCTATGTTATTAAATTAGGAAAAAAAGAAGCGAACGATAGTATTATACATAACATTGTAATTTTTGAGAAAAGATATGGATTGCAAGACAACTACTTAATTGCAGAATCAGGCGTGATGCGCGTGTCCTCCAATAAAAAGTTTTTAGAATTTATCATGTACAATGGATGGCGATACCAAGAAAGAGGGCTTAGATCCACGACCAATACTGAATTTACTAGGCTCTATTTTAAAGAGTATAAAAAAGTTTTTGATTTGAAAAGCTTTCAACTCAACAAAACAAACGATATTTTATACGATCCTAAAATGTTGAGTGTGCGACAATTAGGCAAAGCGATTGATTCTATTTCCAATATGGATAGTTTTTTTGTAAAAAGAACAGAACAAGAGTTGACCCCCTACTTACGTTTTTTGTTGTACAAAGACAGCACTCAACTGTTTGGAAAAAAACAATTGCAAGCGCCCATAAAAAAATTGACACAACTGATCCCTGATTCAGTTGCGTTGGGTGTGAGTGAAGCTGCGGGCTATCAGTTGTCCTCCATTGATAATAATTTTAAAATGCTGGGACAAATTTACACTGATAATAAAAATGCAGTAGCCATACATAGTATTGAATGGCATCGAAAATTCACCCTGTCGATTGCTTGTTTGGTTTTGTTTTTAATTGGTGCGCCGCTTGGATCCATCATTCGAAAAGGAGGATTGGGTACCCCCATGATTTCAGCGATTATATTTTTTGTATTCTTTTTCTTATTCAACAATTTTGGCGAAAAATTGGCCAAATCGGGACAGTGGTCTGTATTCAATGGGATGTGGTTGTCCTCCATGATTTTAGTCCCCATTGGTTTGTTTTTAATTTATAAGGCCATGCGTGATTCCCAGTTATTTAACCAGGAATTTTACTACCGAATTTTACAGCCAATTAAGGTAACTTTACAGAAGTACTTTAAAAAATAAAATCATGTCAAATTCAACCCAAAATCGTCGCCAGTTTATTAAAACATCTGGTAAAGCGGGTATGGCTATTGCGGCTATGCCAATGTTTTCAACCATAGCAACAAATAATTTTGATATAACGGACTATCAGCAACACCCGTTGCCTTATGCTTATGATGCATTAGCGCCCTTTATTGATGCGATGACCATGGAAATTCATTACACAAAACATGCTGCAACATATGCAACTAATTTAAAAGACGCATGTGTGGCTGAGAAAGTAGACACTACATCATTGGCATTCACCGATTTGATAAAAAATATTTCACACTACAGTCCTAAGATGCGCAATAATGCAGGTGGTCATTATAACCATGAACTATTCTGGCAATCAATGAAGCCGGCCCCAGCAACTGCACCGTCTGGAACATTAGCCGACGCAATTACAAAAACATTTGGCTCCTTTGATGCATTTAAAACTACTTTTAGTGATGCAGCAAAAACAAGATTTGGAAGTGGTTGGGCTTGGTTGATTGTTAAAAAAGAAGGGGGCTTAGCCATAAGTTCTACGCCTAATCAAGATAACCCATTGATGGATATTGCGGAAGTAAAAGGCTTTCCAATACTAGGTTTGGATGTTTGGGAACACGCTTATTATTTAAAATATCAAAACAAGCGTCCTGACTATATCAATAATTGGTGGAATTTGGTGAATTGGGAATTTGTGCAAAAAAGATACGACGAGTCAAATCATTAATTAGTTTGAAAGCGCAACCTTACATTTGTATACTTACATGTTTATCAATTTCCCATAAGTGCAAAAATCAAAACAAAATTTAAAAATTCAATTTTTTGTTACTAGTTTAAGTATCGTATTATTCGTACTTAAATTTGTTGCGTACTATATGACCCATTCCTTATCCGTATTGTCGGATGCCTTGGAAAGTATTGTAAATGTAATAGCAGGTTTGATTGGTTTATACAGTTTATATGTAGCTTCCAAACCCAAAGACAAAGACCATCCCTACGGTCATGGTAAAGCAGAGTTCATATCGGCCACCTTTGAAGGCAGTTTAATTATAACCGCAGGAGGAATAATTTTATACGAGTCCATCATTACTTTTTTTGAACCAAGTAGTTTACATAATCTAGATAATGGTATTTGGGTGTTGCTTTCCACTGCGGTTTTAAACATGGCTGCTGGATTAATTGCAAAAGCAATAGGTAAAAAAAATAATTCATTGGCACTAACATCTAGCGGACAACATTTGTTGATAGATAGTTATACCACTTATGCAGTGGTTATTGGTATTGGGCTTGTTTTGTTTACGAGGTATAATGGTATAGATACTAGCATAGCCGTTGGTATGGGTATATGGATCATCTACAATGGCTATAAAATTATAAGAGAATCGCTTGCAGGTATTATGGATGAAGCGGATATGGCTTTATTGGATGCAGTTATACAAGAATTAAATTTATCTCGACATACACACTGGATTGATTTACATAATTTTAGGGTGATTAAATATGGCGCATTAATGCACATTGATTGTCATTTAACAGTGCCTTGGTATTTTAATGTAAATGAAGCACATGCTGCAGTTGATGAATTTACTAAATTGATAAAAAATAAATTTGGGGATAGTGTTGAATTTTTTGTGCATACCGATGGTTGTATGCCTTTTAGTTGTGCAATTTGTACGATTGAAAATTGCGGAAAACGAAATGCACCTTTTAAAGAAAAACTCGCATGGAATAGAGAGAATGTATTATCAGATTTGAAACACCAATTAGCATAATTATTGAAAAATGTTTTATCTGTCACCCATGTTTATCAAATAATGATGCTTAAAAATATGAATTGAAATAAATAAAATACTTAATTAAAATTAATTCAAAATGAATACCTGGAAACAATATCAAGACCAAAACAAAGAAAGATTCTTAGAAGAGCTTTTAGCCTTATTACGCATACCCAGTATTAGTGCAAAGTCGGAACACAATGGGGATATGCTTATTTGCGCAAAAGCAGTGGAACAGGCATTAAAACAAGCAGGCGCACCAGTAACTAAAATTTATGAAACTGTAGGACATCCCATTGTCTATGGTGAAATTATAACAGACCCCGGTTTCCCAACAGTTCTTGTTTATGGTCATTATGATGTACAACCTGCTGATCCATTGGAACTATGGCATAGCAGTCCCTTTGATCCTGCCATTAAAGATGGGAAAATATATGCGCGTGGTGCTTGCGATGATAAAGGGCAATTTTACATGCATGTGAAGGCATTAGAAATAATGACGCAAACAAAATCACTTTGTACGAATATAAAATTCATTATCGAAGGGGAAGAGGAAATTGGTAGTCCAAATTTAGCGCAGTTTGTAAAAGCACATAAGGACTTATTAAAAGCGGATGTTATTTTAATCAGTGATACGGCAATGATAAGTATGGATACACCCTCTATCGATATTGGGGTACGTGGATTAAGCTATATTGAAATTGAAGTTACCGGACCCAATCGTGATTTACATAGTGGTGTTTATGGGGGTGCGGTTGCCAACCCTATCACTATTTTATCAAAAATGATTGCATCCTGTCACGATGAAAATAACCATATCACTATTCCAGGTTTTTATGATGATGTATTATCATCCACCGACGCGGAAAGAAAAAAAATGGCCGAAGCGCCATTTGATGAAACTGAATTCAAAACAGATTTAGGCATTCAACATCTTTGGGGTGAAAAAGGATACAGCACTAATGAAAGAACAGGTATTAGGCCTACACTTGAAGTAAATGGAATATGGGGTGGCTATACCGGAGAAGGTGCAAAAACAGTTTTACCATCAAAAGCATTTGCTAAAATTTCATGCAGACTAGTACCCAACCAATCTTCTGAAAAAATAACCAGTATGATATTGGCGCATTTTAAAAAAATAGCGCCTGCATTTGTTACCGTGAATGCATTTGAACATCATGGAGGAGAACCCTATATTACACCCATTGATTCCCACGAATATCAAAGTGCAGCCAAAGCCATTGCTGCTACTTTTGGAAAGGATCCAATTCCAGTGCGTGGTGGTGGTAGTATTCCTATTTGTGCATTATTTGAAAAGGAATTAAATGTAAAAATTGTATTTATGGGTTTTGGTTTAGATAGTGATAACTTGCATAGCCCAAATGAAAAATATGATATTGTCAATTTTTACAAAGGCATTGAAACCATTCCTTACTTTCATCAGTTTTTTGCAGAAAATAAATCCTAACACATGCGGGGGCAAGAAACTATAAAAAAAGCAGAGAAACAAAAAGTTAGATTAGACAAATACTTGTGGTGTATCCGAATTTTTAAAACCAGAAGTCAAGCAACAGAAGCCATTGATAAAGGGCGCGTTAAAATTAAAGGAGAACCCGTCAAAGCATCACGTGCAGTAGTTATAGGGGACGAATATGAAGCCAGAACGGAGCATAAAAACTGGGTCATTAAAGTAACCCAGTTACTTGAAACAAGAATGGCATACATGGAAGCCATTAAATATTACGACGACCTCACGCCCATTGAAGAATTGGAACGTGTTCATCAAGTGGCATCTAGCTTTCATACTGGAAAGCGATTAAGTAAAATAGGCCGTCCTACCAAAAAAGACCGACGCGATTTAGACGATCTTTTAGGCTAATAGCAATACACAGGAAGCATTAATAGAAAAAAATAGGTGTCTATTTTGTTTCTTTTATCTTTACACTATGACCATTGAAATTTTAACCGTTTTACCAGAATTATTAACAAGCCCTTTTGAGCATAGCATGATGAAGCGTGCGCAGGAGAAAGGACTACTTACCATTAAATTACATACACTCAGGAAGTGGGCCATCAATAAACATGGACAGGTGGATGATTACCAATATGGCGGAGGCGCTGGCATGGTGATGATGTGCGAACCCTTAGCAAACGCAATTGACGAATTACAAGCAGAAAGCAAATTTGACGAGATCATTTTTATGACCCCTGATGGTAAAACATTGGAGCAAAAAGATGCCAATACACTTTCACTTAAAAATAGAATATTAATTATCTGTGGTCACTATAAAGGCATTGACCAACGCATTCGAGATTTGTATGTGACGCGCGAAATTTCCATTGGAGATTATGTATTAAGTGGTGGTGAATTAGCCGCCGCCGTTTTGGTAGATGCGATAGGTCGTATTATACCTGGGGTATTAAATGATGAAACTTCTGCATTGACCGACTCCTTTCAAGATAACTTACTGGCTCCGCCTGTATTTTCAAGACCAGTTGAATTTAGAGGATTACAAGTGCCTCCTATTTTATTGTCGGGTGATCCTAAAAAAATTGAAGCTTGGAGACAAGCACAAGCACTTGAACGAACCCAACAACGCCGTCCTGACATTCTGGACCAATAATAGACCGCTCATACTTTTATTTTCATATAAGCGCGCATCTAATAAGGATAATTAATATACATATCTGATATTTGCTATAAATTATTTAGACGAATGCGCTTGATCAGAAACCTTGTTTTTTATTGTCTTTCCATTGCTTTTGCAACAAAATGTCAAGCACAAAAAATCACTGAATTTCAAAAAGACTATCAACTTGATTTAATTAAAGCAACTGATGTCATTAAAATTGATGGTATTTTGGATGAGGCGATTTGGGCTAGTGCAAATTTTACCCATGCTGATAATAAAAAATTTCCCAATAATATAGGCGAAGCAAAAAGAAAAACAGAAGTACGATTCACCTTTGATGATAAAAATATTTACTTTGCCTTTAAGGTATACGACAGCGGTACTGCTATTATCAAAAGTTTAAAAAGAGATGTGGGACACGATGGTAATGACGGCATTGGTATTGTGCTTGACCCATTGAATCAAAAAACAAATGGCTTCTTTTTTGTTTTAAGCGCTTTAAATGTGCAATCCGAAGATCAGTTAAGTAGTTCCACAGAACGGATGAGCGATTGGAGTTGGGATACTAAATGGTTTTCGGCAACCAAGGACTATGGTAATTTTTGGGTGGCAGAAATAATGATTCCTTTAAAATCATTAAGGTATGATCCGAATCAAAAATATTGGGGTATCAATTTTATTCGTATTGATGCGAAAAATGTGCAATACAATACCTGGGCCAAAGTGCCACCTACATTTAGGTCCTATGATTTGGGGTATACAGGCGTGATACATTGGCCTACTGCACCCCCCATCAATTCAAATAATTTAATTATTCAACCCTATATCACTGGAACTGCTAATGAAGATAAGCTAAATAATAAAAGCTTAAATGCCAATGGCAACGCAGGTTTTGATGCAAAAGTAGCATTAAATACTTCACTAAACTTAGACGTCACTGTCAATCCCGACTTTTCACAAGTGGAAGTGGATCAGCAAGTAACTAACTTAACCCGCTTTAATATTTTTCTTCCTGAAAGAAGAAATTTTTTCATTGAAAACTCTGATCTCTTCGCCAATTTTGGCATTCCACCTGTACGCCCTTTTTATTCAAGGACGATTGGATTAGATAAGCAAGGAAATAGAATTCCTATTTTATTTGGCGCCAGATTGTCTGGTAATTTAGCACCTGGAACAAGAATTGGTGTCATGAATATGCAAACTGGAAGACAAGGAGATTATAGTCCTGAAAATTTTTCTGCCTTCACCTTACATAAAAGAATATTAAAAAGGTCTGAAATTAAAGGCTACTTTTTAAATCGTGAAAATTACATTTCAAAAGAAGAAGCAATAAAAAATCCTTTGGACAGATATGGTCGTAATGCAGGTATTACATTTGAATATTCCAATGCTCCAGGAAGTTTTAGTTCATGGGCTACCTACCATCAATCCATGAAAGCTACTATAACAGACCTCAATTCCTATGTTGATGTAGGAATAGCTACCAATCGCAAGCATTGGAATACAGTGCTTGAAATTGGAAACTTAGGTAAGAATTATTACACCGATATGGGTTTTGTTGAACGTATAAATAATTACGATGCTCTAAGAGATACAGTGATAAGAATGGGTTATAAAAATAGTTATGCGCAATTAACATATTTAACACAACCGCCCAATGGAAAAATTGGAAAATTTGAAGTGCAATTAGAAAACTATACGGTACTGAATCCCGATAATACCTTAAATGAAAGTACGACCGAATTTGGCATACAGACCGACTTTAAAAACTCTTCCAATTTAAAAGCGAAATTAGCAAACAATCTAGTGGATTTAATATTTCCCACGTCATTCACAGGCGGCACCCCTTTACCTGCGCAAAGATATCAATATAGCAATTTTTTAATCAGCTTTATGTCAGACACACGTAAGGAATTAGGTTGGTTTGGCGATGCTAGAATTGGTCATTTTTATAATGGAACGATTAGAGGAATAAGTGCCGGAATTCAATGGCGTAATCAGCCTAATTTGAATATTCGATTGAGAGCAGAACTAAACAATATTAATTTGCCTGGAAAATATGGCAGCACCAAATTATTATTAATTGCACCTCGGGTTGAATACAATTTTAATACCCAATTATTTTGGACTACTTTTATACAGTACAATACCCAAAGCAATAACTTTAATATTAATAGTCGTTTGCAATATAGGTACCAACCAATGAGCGACTTTTTTTTAGTATACACCGACAATTATTTTACAGATCCATTATTTAAAAATAAAAGTAGGGCTCTTATATTTAAATTTAGTTATTGGTTTAATATGTAAACTAATTATAAAATGAATGCTACCTTTTCCGTTACTGGCCAATATGTTGACATTGTAGGTAAGCAAATTTATCCTGCAAGTATTCAGGTGGAAAACGGCATCATTGTTTCTATCAATCCTTGCGAAAATGCCCCCTTACAATATTTATTACCCGGCTTTATTGACAGCCACGTGCATATTGAAAGCAGTATGCTTATCCCAAGCTCCTTTGCTAGGTTGGCTGTTTTGCATGGAACCATTGGCACCATCAGTGACCCGCATGAAATAGCCAATGTTTGCGGAGTGGATGGCGTACATTATATGATTGACAATGGAAAAAAAGTTCCATTTCATTTTTTCTTTGGTGCACCAAGCTGTGTGCCTGCCACCACTTTTGAAACAGCAGGTGCGATGATTGATAGTAATCAAATAACCGAATTGTTAGCATCAGACGATATTTACTATTTGAGTGAGATGATGAACTTCCCGGGTGTTTTGTACAATGATCCAGATGTAATTAAAAAAATTAATGCAGCGCATAAAGCAGGAAAGCCAGTAGATGGACATGCACCAGGATTAAGAGGGGAAGAAGCAAAAAAATATATTGCAGCAGGTATCAGCACCGATCACGAATGCTTTACGATAGATGAGGCCCTAGACAAATTAGGGTTAGGCATGAAAATTTTAATTAGAGAGGGAAGTGCAGCTAAAAATTTTGAAGCATTATATCCACTAATTGATACGCATACAAATAATATAATGCTATGTAGCGATGATAAGCATCCTGATAGTTTACTCGAAGGACATATCAATCAATTATGTGCAAGAGCGGTTGCAAAAGGTATAGATAAATTCAATGTACTGCAAGCAGCATGTATCAATCCAGTTGAGCATTATAAATTACCCACTGGTAAAATGAAAGTGGGCGATCCTGCTAATTTTATTGTTGTTCAGGATCTGATTTCATTTGAAGTAATATCAACCTATATTAACGGATTATTGGTGGCTGATCAAGGAAACTCCTATATCGCACCCATACAAGAAACAGCCATCAACCAATTTGAAGCCGCATTCATTTCAGCTACACAATTGAAAATTTATGCCAAGGATTACCCAAATCAACAAGGACGCATTCCTGTTATTGAAGCTATTGATGGACAGCTTATTACTAACTGTATATGGATGTCTCCCACTGTAAAAGAGCATTGTTTAGTAACAAATCCCGAAAGCGATGTTTTAAAAATGGTTGTGTATAATCGTTATAAATCAGCCCCACCTAGCATTGCATTTATAAAAAATTTCAGATTTACGCATGGCGCCATTGCATCCACTGTGGCACATGATAGTCATAATATTATTGCTATTGGCGTTGACGATGAAAGTATTACCACTGCTATCAATAGTGTTATTCAAGAAAAAGGCGGTGTAAGTTGTGTAAATAAAACGGAAACTAAAATACTAGCCCTCCCTGTTGCTGGCCTCATGAGCATTGCTGATCCTTATGAAGTAGCAGAACAATACACGATCATTGATGCCATGTCAAAGGCCTTAGGCAGTCAACTAGGCTCCCCATTCATGACACTTAGCTTTATGGCTTTGCTAGTAATTCCACACCTTAAATTAAGCGATCAAGGCTTATTTGATGGGGATCAATTTAAATTATTTTAAAATTGTCCTTAAGAAACCTAGATTTGAAAAAAATAACTAGCCATGGTGCACCATTTAAGTGAAAAACATAGTTTATTAAGTAATTGGATTGCGGAGTTAAGAGATGTGCAAATACAAAAAGATCGGATGCGCTTTAGACGTAATATTGAACGCATTGGCGAAGTTATTGCCTATGAAATGAGCAAGCAAATGGCGCACAAAGTAGCGAATACAACAACACCATTAGGCATTCATGCTTCCAAAGTTTTAATGGAACAGCCTGTAATAGCGACTGTATTAAGAGCAGGGTTACCCATGCATCAAGGCATGTTAAACTATTTTGATAAAGCAGACAATGCATTTATCTCGGCCTATCGAAAACATCATCCAGATGGTAGTTTTGAGATAAGTGTTGAATACTTGAGTTGTCCTGATTTAAACAATCGAATTTTAATTGTAGCCGACCCCATGTTAGCCACCGGCGCTTCCTTGGTTGAAACCATACATGCAATTACAAAAACACAAAAGCCAAAGGAAATTCATATTGCTGTAGCCATTGCAAGCAAAAAAGGAATTGAAACTGTTCAAGCGGCACTTGGGATGGATACCTCAATTTGGTGTGGTGATATTGACGATGTTTTAAATGATAAAAGCTATATCGTACCAGGATTAGGTGACGCAGGTGACCTAGCTTACGGAACCAAAATGCAATCATAGCATCATTCTAAAGTACTAGTTCGTATCTTTAGTGTAAATTCAGCTACTTGCTTAAAGAACTCATTTTATCGGTTCGTGCCTATTTTTTAGCACATCAATTCATACTACAACATAAATTGTGGAAATGGATGATATTGCCGGGTATACTATACACTGTCATGTTTATCATTGGTATGACCTACTTTGGTGATACCTCAAGCACTTTTATTGAGTGGATTATTTTAAGAACTGGATTAAAAAATTGGTTAGATAGCATTAGTAGTGATTGGTTAGGATTTTTTATAACCATGGGAAGTTTCTGGCTGTGGTTTACTTTATTACTTTTTTACTTTGCTTTATTTAAATATCTTTTTTTAATGCTTTTTTCTCCGATGTTGTCCTATTTGCATTTAAGAATAGACGCGGCACAAAAAGAAATTCCTTTTGTTTTAGATAAAACCGTTTATAAAAAATTAATTACGCGTGCAGTACTACTTAATCTTACCAACTTATTATGGCAAACAGTTTATTTAATTCCCATTGTAATTGTATGTTCCGTTCCATTGATTGGTTGGTTTACCCCCATTTTTACCATTTTGATGGAATGTTATTTTTTAGGTTATAGCATGCTTGACTATGGCTTAGCTACGGAGAAAAAAAATAAAATTGCTTCCGCCGACTATATATCTAATCACAAAGGGCTTCCTATAGGAAATGGTATTTTATTTTACATGCTTCACTTACTTCCTATTATTGGTTGGATGGTTGCGCCCTTTTATGCTTTAATAGCGGCACACCTTAACACACAACAAGTTAAAGACAATCAATAATGACCTTAGGAAAAGTATATTTATTACCAATGTTACTTCATGAGGAAGGATTTGATAGTATGCCCACTGATGTATTAACTTGGATACAACAGTGTGACGCATTTTTTGTTGAAAATGAAAAAACAGCCAGAAGGTATTTTAAAAAATTATGGAAGGAGATGGTCATTGACGATTATACCTGGCATGCGATACACAAAGTTGAAAATGAACAAATACATGCATTTACACAACTTTTAAAGCAAGGAAAAAATATTGGTATTTTATCTGAGGCAGGATGCGCAGGTATTGCGGATCCAGGTCAACTATTAGTTGCAGCTGCTCAGGAATTAGGTGCAATAGTAAAACCCTACACTGGACCTTCTTCCTTATTATTGGCTTTAATGGGCAGTGGTATGAATGGCCAAAATTTTCATTTTCATGGCTATTTACCTATTGATGCGCTTGATAGAAAGAAAAAAATTCAAGCACTTGAAACTGAAATTAAACAAACGGGGGTCACCCAACTTTTTATTGAAACTCCCTATCGAAATAATCAGTTATTTGAAGCAATCATTCAAAATTGTCATCCCGGCACCAAACTTTGTGTAGCCATGGAATTAACAGGTCCTAATGAATGGATCAAAACGCAGTCGGTCGCCAACTGGAAAAATAGCAAACCAGAGCTTCATAAAAAATTAGTTGTTTTTTTATTAGGCGCTTAAGCGTATTTCCCGCAATTCATTGTTTTTTTTATTTCGCTACAATCCGGGATGGAAAAATCCCTATCGCATTGGAAAGCAGAACATCCCCTTTTATTTATCTCCATTTCAATATGTATTGGTTATTTAATAGCGCACTACTTTAGCGATCATTATGCAAGTTTAAATAACAACATTGCCTTTTTCATTATTGGAATAAGCATGGGCACTTTATTATGCTTACCCCTATTTTCATTAAAAAAATGGCAACAAGGCATAATCATACTACTCATATTAGTAAGCTGGGGATGTGTTATCTATGTAACTACCCAGCAGCAAAACTTAATGTGGTTACCCTATCCCAATGGGATGATTAGTCATACACGTATATGGATGATGCAAAAAATTGACAAGCACATCATAGAACCTAAAGCGGGTGGTTTTGCAAAAGCGTTACTAATAGGCGTAAAATCAGATATAGATAAAAATATAATTAAAGCATACACCCAATTAGGCATTATACATATCATTGCCATCAGTGGAATGCACTTAGATATTATATTTAAAAATCTAGTTTTTGTTACAGGTCATTTACCACGTAACCTATTTTGGCGTATTATTGAACTTGCCATTGTACTAATCACTGTTTGGATATATACATTTATTGCATTCGCTAGTCCTTCGGTGATAAGAGCAAGTATTTTTTTTAGCTTATTTTTTGTGGGAACATTTTTAAACCTACCTAAATACACCCTTAATTGTATTGCTGGAGGCATCCTTGTGATTTTATTTTTTGACATACACTCCATTTATCACATTGGCTTACAACTTTCCTATGCAGCCGTCCTTGGAATTCATTTGTTTTATCCAGTATTTTATAAAATGTTACCCATGGACAACCCCATTTTAAATTGGATGTGGCGCAACTTATGTATCACTTTGTCAGCGCAATTAACCACCTTACCCATTTTATTATATCACTTTCATCAATCTTCCACCTTGGTCATCATAAGTAATTTTATTATGGTGCCATTGAGCACCCTGATGTTATATGCTTTAATTGCATTAATGATAATGCCAAATCAAGTCAGCTTTAGTATGCATCTTGGGAGCCTAATTCAATCGTACATAAATATCTTAAATCGAATAGTTTTAAACTTTCACCAAAATCCCATTGGGACTCCTTTGTTTATTCAAATGTCAGGTCGAATGGTCGTAGGCTATTACTTTTGGCTATTGTTTGTTTATATTTGGCTGTATAAACGAAAAGCCAAATACCTTTTTTATAGCTTGGTCATCATCACCCTAATTTCCTTAATAAAGTTATTCCCCTAAATGCACTAGCATTTGTGGAAAATCAGCAAAAAATAAAAAATGGAAACCGCGTACCTTTGGGTATGGAAAAGAAAATAAAATCAGCCCTCATTTCAGTTTTTTACAAAGATGGTTTAGAGCCATTAGCAAAAACCCTACAAAAATTAAATATTACCATTTATTCTACAAGTGGCACGCAAAAATTTTTAGAAGATTTAGGCATCCCTTGTGTTTCCGTTGAATCTGTTACTGGCTACCCTTCCATTTTAGGCGGGCGTGTAAAAACATTACACCCATCCGTATTTGGGGGTATCTTAGGTCGTAGATACGAGGAACAGGACTTAATCGAAATGGCCCAATACAAAATACCCGAGCTTGATCTTGTCATTGTTGACTTATACCCTTTTGAGGAAACCCTAAAAAATACCAATGAAGAAAAAGCAATCATTGAAAAAATTGATATTGGAGGACCTTCGATGATACGTGCGGCAGCAAAAAACTTCAGAGACTTGGTAGTTTTATCAGCAAAGGATGATTATGAAAAACTAAATAAAATTTTAATTCGTCAAGAAGGACAAACTAATTTAGAACAACGAAAGGCTTTTGCTGCGAAAGCTTTTGAAGTGGTGATGAATTATGATATTGCCATCAGTAATTATTTCAACCCGCCGCTAGGCAAAGTATTACGCTATGGCGAAAACCCGCACCAAGTGGCTACTTTTTATGGGGATCTTGATCAATGGTTTACACAATTACATGGCAAGGAATTGTCTTACAATAATTTAGTGGATGTAGATGCAGCCATTGCATTAATCGCGGAATTACCTTCAATAAGCTTTGCCATCATCAAGCATACCAATGTTTGTGGCGTGGCGAATCGCACTACCGTATTTGAAAGTTGGCAAGCAGCTTTAGCGGGCGATCCAGAAAGCGCCTTTGGTGGTGTTTTGGTCACCAATGGTAAAATTGATACTGCCACTGCGGAAGCAATTCAAGAAATATTTTTTGAAGTACTCATTGCGCCCGCATTTGATACAGACGCATTAACCATATTATCTGCAAAGAAAAATAGGGTTTTATTACAAGCTAAACCAGGTGTTACTTTTAATGCAGTTCAAAAAAAATCAATTCTTAACGGCAACTTGGAGCAAGGATTGGATACTGGCAACTATACCCAATGGGAGGAAGCAGGTGCAAGACCTTGTAGTGATAAAGAAAAGGAAGATTTAACTTTTGGGAATATCATTTGCAAGCATTTAAAGAGTAATGCGATTGCCTTAATCAAGGACAAGCAACTTGTAGGCAAAGGTTGTGGTCAAACAAGCCGCGTTGATGCTTTAAGACACGCCATTGAAAAAGCAAAGCAATTTAAATTTGACTTGAACGGAGCGACACTAGCATCAGATGCTTTTTTCCCTTTTGATGATTGTGTTCGTATTGCTCATGCGGAAGGGATTGAAGCTTATATTCAACCAGGTGGATCTGTAAGAGATAAAGACAGTATTGCCTATTGTAAGGAGCATGGCTTAGCCATGGTGATGACCCAATTAAGGCATTTTAAACATTAATCAACTGGCGAATATTATAATTGTGCTAGTCCATTTATAAGTCACACCTATGTCCAATAATAAAAAAGCATACTTTGCCGTTGCGGTTACAAGTATCGTTTGGGGCACCACTTGGGTGGCAAGCAAAATGGGTATTTCACAAGTTCCAGCTTTTCAATTTGCAAGTATGCGCCAATTTTTAGGCGGCAGTATCTATGTTTGTTTCTTTTTAATGAAGGGGGCAGGATTGCCAACAAAAAAACAGTTTTTGTGGCTGATCCCCATGTCCTTATTAATGTTTGTTTCCTCCAATGGGATTGCGACTTACGGACTTCAATTTATCACTAGTGGCCTTGCTGCATTAATTGCCGCACTTTATCCTTTATCAGTTGTGTTGATTGAACGATTTTATTTTAAAGCTATTAAAATAACCCTTGGTACTTTTATAGGTTTAATGTTAGGCTTGTTGGGTATTGTTTTTATTTTTTACAAGGATAGTTTACAAATGCATGGCACCAATTATCCATTAGGTGTAGCGTTGTCCTTATTTGCTACGGTAACATGGAGTGTTGGATCAGTCATCATTGCAAGAAATAAAATTGATATCAACGCTTATTATTCCATTGGATGGCAAATGTTGATTTCTTCTGCTGTCATGGCAATGGTTGCTTTGTATTCCAATAATTATATTCCATTACAAAGTATTCCTGGGCGCACCTGGGGCGTACTCGTATATATGGTTTTGGGCGGCTCCGTTTTTGCATTTATTTCTTTTATATATAGCATGAAGCATTTGCAACCTGCGATTGCCTCTTTATATGCTTATATAAATCCGATAGTGGCTATTTGGGTGGGATCCTTACTACTAGATGAAAAAATGTCGGTAACCAGTATTATAGGAACCCTCTGTACTTTGGTTGGTGTGTATGTAGTCAACCATAGTTTAAAGAAACAAAAAGATCCTGTGGAAGCAGTTGCCGACGCAGATGGCATGTAGAAAGATGTAACCCAATTATCTTTTTGGGGATTGTAATTTTTGAACTACCTTTTTTTAGATTCGTTCCAAAGTTGATTAAATGTTTTTTTAGGAAACTCTAACGGTGCCCTTTGATTGGACCAACCTTTAAACATTTTATTGATGACCCAGTTTTTTATAGTCGCGTTTCCTTGATTCATCAACATACGACTCAAGGATGCATTCTTCCACATTTTCCAAGCAAACTTTTCAGCAAAATCACTTTCGCCAGCGACGACTGACTCTCTTCTATTTTCCAATAACAATTCATGAATATTAATTTTTACTGGACAAACCTCCGTGCAATTACCACACAAACTTGAAGCATAACTTAGATGCTTATAATCATGCATCCCTCTTAAATGGGGTGTAATCACGCTTCCAATAGGGCCACTGTAAGTGGTATCATAGGCATGACCTCCAATGTTTTTATACACGGGACATGCATTCAAACAAGCGCCACAACGGATACAATACAAGGCCTCCCTTGCTTTTGCATTCGATAATAAATCCGTACGCCCATTATCAAGTAAAATTACATACATCTCCTCAGGACCATCCACTTCACCGGGTTGACGAGGACCAGTTATGATACTATTATAAACAGTGATTTGTTGTCCAGTACCATAGGTAGCTAACAAAGGCCAAAACAATCCCAAATCATTCATGGAAGGAATCGTTTTTTCAATACCAACTATAACCACATGTGTTTTTGGCCAAGCCACAGACAAACGCGCATTACCTTCGTTTTCTGTTAAAGCAATACCACCAATATCAGATAATATAAAATTAGCTCCCGTAATTCCAATTTCAGCTTGCACATATTTTTCACGTAAATTTTTACGCGCAACCAATGTTAATTGTTCTGGTGTCAATGAAATATCGGTACCTAAATGTTCATTAAATAATTTAGCAACATCTTCCTTGCTCTTATGCATGGCTGGCGTTACAATATGATACGGCGCTTCGCCATCCATTTGTTGTATGTATTCACCCAAATCTGTTTCCACACTTTCAACACCGATTGAGGTTAAATAATCATTCAAATGAATTTCCTCCGTCACCATGCTCTTACTTTTAACAACGGATTTACATTCTTTTTCCTTGCATAACGCTCCAATAAAATTCAGTGCTTGTTCGCTATCCTCTGCCCAAAAAACTTTGGCACCTCTTTTGGTTATTTGATCTTCAAATTGCGTTAGGTACAAATCCAAATGCTCAATCGCTTCCCATTTTTTATTTTTTGCTAATTCGCGAACTCTAGTTAAATCTGGGAATTGGGCTTTACCTTTTGGAACTACTGCATTGTATTTAGAAATATTAAAATTCAGTTTGCGTCTGTGTTCCAGATCAACTGCTTTTTCGCTGCTTTTGGTGTCAAATGAGGAGGCGTAAATACTTTGCATAATGATTATTACAAAAATAGTTATTTATCCTTTAGATGTTGCGCAGAAGCATCCAAGGCTTCATAAAATTTTTCCCCATATTTGCGAATAATTGATTCCTTTAAAACACGTAGGCAGGTACCTTTAATTTAACGCCTAAGGAACAGGCCGCCTGACAAAGATCTTCACGAGGCTCATAATTCATGTATTCAATATCGGGATCCTGCTTACTTTTTTGAACTTTAATGGGAAACAAATGGCAACTAATGGGCTTTTTCCAAGGTATCTTACCATCATTATAAGCTTGTTCAAAGGTACATTTGATGATGCCTTTTTCTTTGTACCCATAGGCGCATATCTGACCATTTAAAGTGGGTGTTACCCATCCAAACTCACGATCATATAAAAACTGGCCTACTTGTTTCACCTCCTTAATTCCTTCTTTGGTCATGTAGGGTTCTACAATATCATAATATTTCTTGATGAAATCTTTTTCTTTGTTTTCTAAAGGCGCGCGCGCATCCCCATCCTCGCAACAACCGCCTTTACACTTTGTCAAATCACAAACAAATTGTTCTTCAATTACTTGGTCACTCACTAAAACAGAATCAATCGCTATCATAATATTATTTGTAGGGTAAAGATATCATTATTTCCAATTAAATGTATTGACCAAATGCTGCACGTCCTTATATAAAAAATCGTTATAAATAGATAAAGAATCGGCATTGGGTGTCGTATTAAAATACAAAGCCCCTCTAAAAAAATGGGTACTAGAATCGGTCAAAAAAAACTGATACGCTGTTGCGACATCTCCCCCGATATTAAAAAAAACACCATGTACTCCTTTATTGGTTGTAAAAACAGAATCTGCGATATAGGTCGCTTTATTGGAATGATTACTTGCAAATTTATAAGCATCATTAATTAAAGTATCTAGTTGCTGTGGCTTAATTTTTTTATAACTTATGTATATGGTGCCATTTAAGCTAGGAAACTGAATATTGATCCAAGCATCTTTAGATTTATTTTCGCCAAAATAATTTATTTGATTATCCACAAAAGCATAGGTAGGATATTCAAAGGTATACGGAATATTAGGTGCGTTAAAAGATTGATATGTTTTTTCTGGAAATTTAAAATTAGCATACCCTTTTTCCTTAGGAAGGAATGGGCTATTGCAAGCTGTTAATAGCAGAACGAAAACGGAAGTTATAAAAATAAAAAAATTACGCATGATCTAAATTAGTAGGAATAACTGGTGTGATGATCATTTGTATTTTATGAATTCTATTTTTTTGTATTTCCAAAACTGTAAAACTATACTGTTGAAATTTAATAACTTGTTGTAACACCGGAAATTCACCCGCCAGTTCTAAAAATAAGCCCGCCATAGTATCACTTTCCCCTTTGACGGAATCAAAAGAAGTTGATGGAATGTCAATGAAATTACACAAATCAGTAATCGCTGTTTTGCCTTCAATAACATAATGATACTCATCAATTTTCTTAATGGTGGATTCCTCCTCATCAAATTCATCCTTAATTTCACCCACAATTTCTTCTAAAATATCTTCCAATGTAATAATACCGCTGGTACCGCCAAATTCGTCCACTACAATTCCAAAATGGATGCGTTTTAATTGAAATTCTTGCAATAAGTCCTCAATCATTTTTTGTTCATGTACGAAATATGCAGGTCTTATCAAGGTTTGCCATTTAAATTCATCAGACTCTTTTAAATGCGGAATAATATCTTTGGTGTGAATCATACCCACAATAGTATCTAAGTCGTCCTTAAATATGGGGAAACGGCTATAACTAAATTCATTAATATTTTTTAATAAAGTGGCAAAATCAACTTCCTCTTCTATACCATGTACGTCTAACCTCGTTTTCATGATTTGCTTCACGGTAATGTTGCCAAATTTCACAATTCCTTTTAAAATATTTTTTTCATTTTCTTTGTGATGCGCTGAGCTGGTTAATTCAATGGCATGATCTAATTCCTCCATACTATATGAGGCACCAGTTCCTTTTTGGGCTAATTTTTTTTCCATCAAGTTGGTATACTTGACCATGAGTCCGCTGAGTCCAGAAAAAATAAAATACACTGCTTGTATGATAAATCCAAAATCCTGTGCAAACCGAACATTATTTTGGGTAGCCATCACCTTTGGTAAAATCTCGCCAAAAAATAATAACAATAAAGTCACTGCAACTATTTTAACAATAAACTCAAAGCCAGGAATAGTTATTTGTTCAAATACGAATAAGTCATCAATTAAAATATTAGCAATTAAAATGATACAAATATTTATAAAACTATTGGCGATCAACATGGAAGTCAATAGTTTTTTAGGATCTTCTAAAAGCTTTACAATTCGCTGTAAAGGAATATGTCTTTTTGTTTTTAATACTTGTATGTCCTTGTAGGATAAAGAAAAAAAGGCGACTTCAGATCCAGCAATTACAAATGAAAGAAAAAGTAAAAAACTGATTAAAAAGATGAATCCCGTATCCTGTTGGAGTGAAGCTATAAATGAAACAGACAAATAAAGGGGGTTACCCGAATGCGCTTCCAAGTTTTGAGTGTTTTAATTTTTGGAAAGTTACCAATTTTTTAAGTTTTACACCAATTTATAAAGTCCTGCCCTAAAAATTGGTTAATTATTTTGGGGAAAGGCAACTGATTAAGTTGCTTTTGATTGACCCACAATGCCTTAGAAAAAACTGCGGGGATCGTATCAAATTTCACAAGTATGAAACGCGCCTGTAAAAGCTGATGGGTTAATGCTTGGTTGTAACTGGGAGAAACGGGTTCATAGTTCTGCTTCAACTGTTTAAGTGGAATACTTATCTCCTTGGAACTAATTCCCAATTGATTCACTAACACTTCATGTAAGTACCCTAAGTTAACAGGTGGGACACTTTTATTTTCATTTAAATAAAATTGATATAAGCCACCCCAAATATCACCTTCCAATCGTTTTTGTACTAACCATTTGCCCTTACTATAAAAACAGAAAAAATCAAAATGCCTTTTTTTTCGTTCAATGCTTTTTACCTTAATGGGTAATTGATTTACTTGATTGTTTAAAAATGCTACACATGTTTTTTTCATGACGCAACTTGCACAATTAGGCGTACTTGGTTTGCATACAGTCGCTCCAAAATCCATCAATGCTTGATTATAAACGCCTGCTTGTTTTTTTGACAAATTCTCATCCGCTATTTTATTAAACAAATGAAAACCTTCTTTCGTATCCGTTGGTATATGTATGCCATAAAATCGCGCAAATACCCGAAATACATTTCCGTCCACCACCGCGTAGGGTAAATTATAGGCAAAGGATGCAATGGCGGAAGCAGTATAAGGACCTACTCCTTTTAAACTTAAAAGTGATTCGTAATTATTAGGAAACACCCCATTTAATTTTTTACTGATATAACGGGCTGTTAAAATTAAATTTTTACAGCGATTATAGTAGCCCAAACCCTCCCATAATTTTAAAACCTTTTCGTCCTTGGCATTGGCTAAATCATGCACCGTAGGATAAGTAGCTACAAATTTTTCATAATAGGCCCAACCTTGTTCCACCCTGGTTTGTTGCAAAATGATTTCACTCAACCAAATTTTATAGGGATCCTTTTCCCCTTTCCAAGGCATGGGTCGATGATTGGAACTATTATTCCATTTTAATAAAAGTTGGGTAAAGGCTTGCGTCATTAAAGCAAAAGTGATAAAAATTAACCTAATAAAAGTTAGTTTTTTAAATCTCTAGTTATATTATGTATTATTATTTTATTATATATAAATAATACATATGCGTACAAGGCTCTAAATTTGTCTAAAAATGTATAAAATATATTAGGATATAGTTGTAATTAGGAAAAAATTGATTTATTTTTAATACTGAACCTAAAATCAACATCATGAGAAAATCTGATCTCATTAATCAAATTTCTGAAAAAACTGGCATTCCAAAAGTGGATGTACTTGTTACATTAGAAACGATGTTTAAGGAAGTAAAACAAAGCTTGTCCAACGGTGAAAACATCTACATACGTGGATTTGGCAGCTTTATTACTAAAAAAAGAGCAGCAAAAATTGGTCGTAATATCAAAAAGAATATTGCGGTTGAAATACCTGAACATTTTATTCCCGCTTTTAAGCCTGCAAAAGAATTTGTAAACGATGTGAAAAGCAAACGGAAGTAAGCTACCTTTGCCTGAAATTGTTTTACATTGAAAAAGCCACAATTTATTGTTGTTCTCCTAGCCATTGCTTTATTGAGCACCCTGTATTTTTTTGCCCCAAGATATAAACAAGCCATTTTGGCTACAGCTAGCCAAAATACTGAAAATCAAGACGTTACATCAAAATCAGTATTAGAAGGCGCTAAGATGAATTTGGCTGCTGAACAAAAATTGACCCTCTTAAGTATTGAAAATCAATTAAATACAAGTAAATCGACGAATGATAGTATTGCTATTTACAAGGCACTATCCCGTTTTTGGGCCGATTCAGCGCAAAAATTAGGGCCTTATTTATATTATACTTACAGTGCTGCTTTGTTGGAAAGTTCTGAAAAAAGCCTCACTTTTGCAGCCCAGCAGCTGGTTGATAACTTGACCGACCCTGAAGCACCACCCGCCTTCTTGAAATGGATGGCAGGTAATGCAAAAGTTCTTTTAGATAAAGCATTGGTTATTAATCCAAATAATGATTCTGCGAAAATTAATTTAGGTGCCTGTTACTTGTTTGGCAATATTTCAGACAACCCGATGCAGGGCATTTTAAAGATCAAAGAAGTAGTGGACAAAAATCCACATAACATTTATGGGCAAATGATTTTGGCCTTGGGTGGTAAAAAATCAGGTCAAAACGAAAAAGCAATTGAACGATTTTTATTGATACTTCAGGACGAACCTTCAAATATTGAAGCTTTGGTACATTTGGCTGAATGTTATGAATTAACCAACCAAAAACCTTTGGCATTGGAAAGCTATCAAAAAGTAAAGCTATCCAATAAAATAAAGTCAAAGGCTTTTAACGATGCAATTGACAAGAGAATACAACAATTAAAGAAATAATATTATATAACAAAAAAATATCGGACATGCCTTGTGGTAAAAAAAGAAAGCGTCATAAAATTGCGACACACAAAAGAAAAAAACGTTTAAGAAAAAATAGACATAAGAAAAAGAACAAATAGTTCTTCTTCTATACAAGCGTATTTCCTATGAAATACGCTTGTATATTTCCAAATTGCACACCACTTATCTACTCAGCAACTTTACCTTTACCTTCCTTTGTAAAGTGGATGTGTTTCAAAAAATTAAAAAGCAGTATTTGCGTTTAACTGCGCTATGCATGCTTTAAAAAAGTTGCTATAAGTGAATAAAGATTTAATAATTAATAGCTCCCCAGAGGGTGTTGAAATCGCCTTGCTGGAGGAAAAAAAGTTGGTTGAAATACATAACGAAAAAATAGATGCCCGCTGGTCTGTTGGAGATTTGTATTTAGGTAAAGTAAAAAAAATCATACCTGGACTTAATGCAGCATTCGTTGATGTTGGGTTTGAAAAGGATGCCTTTTTACACTACACAGATTTAAGCCCTTACGCAAAGTCGATCATTAAGTTCACGCAATTGGCGATGAACGACCATGATAAAAGCTTTGATTTTGCCGGTTTTCAAGCAGCACCTGAAATTTTTAAAACAGGGAAAATAAGTGAAGTCCTTAATGGGAAACCCAATGTATTGGTTCAAATTTTAAAAGAACCTATTGCAGCCAAAGGTCCTAGATTAACCTGCGAAATTTCATTAGCAGGCAGATTCGTGGTACTTACCCCCTTTAATGAAATAGTTGCCGTATCTAAAAAAATACATTCAAATGAGGAACGCAAAAGATTACAAAAAATAATCGAAGCGGTGCGTCCTAAAAATTTCGGTGTGATTGTGCGAACTGCAGCTGAAGGTAAAACAACGGCCGAACTACATGAAGATTTATTGACCCTTGAAGCCAATTGGAATAATATTCAATCAAATTTAAAGGGTGCATTACCTCCTGCACGCATCATGAACGAGGAAAGCAAAACCACGAGTATATTAAGAGATTTATTAAATGAAGACTTTAATAAAATTGTGGTCAACGATAAAAAAATATTTGATATCACTTTAAGCTATTTGCAAAGAATAGCCCCTGCCAAAAGTAATATATTAAGCTTATACGATGGTGATCAGCCCATATTTGATCAATATGGTATTACCAAACAAGTGAAATCCTCATTTGGAAAAACGGTGAACCTGCCTAGTGGCGCTTACTTAATTATTGAACACACCGAGGCATTGCATGTCATTGATGTGAACAGTGGTTTTAAAAGTGTTTCCAATAACCAGGAAGAAAATGCTTTGCAAACCAATATGGAAGCGGCGGAAGAAATAGCGCGACAATTAAGATTAAGAGATATTGGTGGCATTATTGTGATTGACTTTATTGACATGAAGTTACCTGAAAACAGACGCAAGGTGCAAGAGTCATTAGAAGATTTCATGAAAACCGATCGTGCCAGACATTCTGTATTACCTATTTCAAAATTTGGACTATTGCAAGCAACGCGACAACGTATTCGCCCTGAAGTAAACATTAATACCTCGGAGGATTGCCCTGCTTGTAATGGCACAGGTAAAATAACTTCTACTTTGTTATTGGAGGATGAGATTGAAAAGAAAATGGCTTATTTGACCACCCATGGGCACAAAACATTGATTCTGTTAGTTCATCCAATCATTCATTCGCATTTAACCAAGGGTTTATTTAAGAACATTATAAAGGGCTGGAGAAAAAAATATAAAATTAAATTGAAATCCCAGGAATCGAATATAAGCCATTTAGTAGAATATAAATTTTTAGATGAAAATTTGGAAGAAATTAAAATATTTTAAGAATAGCAAGGGTTTTTCAACCTAGTTGAAAAATTATTTTCCTCCCTAGATTTACTTTAAAAGTAATATTAAGTAAAAATATCCAACCACCCCTTGTAATATAAAATAAGCCTCCCTCGGAAATCGAGGGAGGCTTATTTTA